>JAFGTC010000211.1 GCA_016934335.1 Candidatus Omnitrophota bacterium
GACAAGCGCGGCGGATTGTTGTGCGATTGTTTTAAATCGTTGATTGTTTATTGGTGAAAGGGTAGAACCATCATGAAAATCAGAAGCAAAAACCTCTCAATCGCTCGCTTATCATGTTCCTTTTTTCTGTTATTCCTTCTGATGATTTCGGCCGGTCATCCATCTGAAGCCGCGGATGATTTAGCGGAAGGTTTTATCGCCCCGCCTGATTCCGCACGGCCTTGGACGTATTGGTTTTTTATGGACGGCAATTGGAGCCGTGAAGGAATTACCGCCGATCTTGAATCGATGAAAGAAGCAGGAATCGGCGGAGTGATACTCATGGAAGTGAATGTCGGCATCCCGCGCGGGCCGGTTGAATTTATGAGCGAAGAGTGGCGCCAACTCTTCAAACACGCCGTAGAAGAAGCGGAGCGGCTCGGACTTGAAATTACCCTCAACGCCGGCCCGGGTTGGACGGGAAGCGGCGGCCCCTGGGTGAAAGTCGAACAATCCATGCAATATCTGGAGGCAAGCGCGACAGAAATTCAAGGCGGAAAGACCTTCGACGCCATCCTGCCGATTCCCCAACCCCGCAAACCGTATTTTGGGGAATCCGGTTTACCGGAAGAGATTCTCGAAGCGCGGGAAAAATTCTATGCCGATGTCGCGGTTTTAGCTTTCCCCAAACTCCGGGACGCCGCACGGATTTCTGATATCGATGAAAAAGCGCTTTATGTACGCGAACCCTATACTTCCAAGCCGGGCGTGAAACCATTCATCCCCGCTCCCGCTTCGCATCCTGATATGCAGGCGGAAGCCATCATCAAACAATCGGATATCATTGATCTAACCAGCCAGATGAAGCCCGATGGACGCCTGACCTGGGACGCCCCTCCAGGAGAATGGACGGTCGTCCGTTTTGGCCGGAGAAACACAGGCGCCAATACGCGGCCCGCTCCCCTGCCTGGGCTGGGATTCGAATGCGATAAATTTGATGCGGCGGCGCTGGAGGCGCATTTTGATGCGTTCATCGGCAGTCTTCTCCGCACGATCGGCCCGCGACCCATCGACCGTTCCAGCGGATGGACCATGCTCCATATCGACAGTTGGGAAATGGGATCTCAGAACTGGACGGCTGGATTCAGGGATGAATTTCGAAAGCGGCGCGGATATGACTTGCTGCCCTATTTACCGGTTATGACGGGCCGCGTTGTCGAAAGTTTGGAGACATCCGAACGGTTTCTCTGGGATCTCCGGCAAACCGCTCAGGAACTGGTTCTCGAAAACCACGCCCTGCATCTGAAAGAATTAGGCCGGGCTCATGGCTTCGGTCTTTCCATTGAACCTTACGATATGAATCCAAATTCCGATATGGCGCTGGGCGGGGCGGCGGACGTCCCCATGTGTGAGTTTTGGGCGGATGGCTATGGATTCAATTCCACCTTCAGTTGCATCGAAGCGGTCTCGATCGCTCATACGCTCGGCCGGCCCATCGTTGCGGCGGAATCCTTCACCTCGGATTCGCAAGAAGCCTGGAAACTCTATCCGGGCGCGATGAAAAACCAGGGCGACTGGGCGTTATGCAACGGAATCAACCGAATCGTTTTTCACCGTTTCGCTCATCAACCTTGGCTGAACCGCCGGCCAGGAATGACCATGGGGCCTTACGGCGTTCATTGGGATCGAACTCAAACCTGGTGGCCCATGGTGAAAGCCTATCACCGGTACCTGTCTCGCTGCCAGTTTCTTCTCCGCCAGGGGACGCCTGTGGCAGATATTTGTTATCTGGCGCCTGAAGGCGCTCCGCACGTATTTCGGCCGCCTTCCTCCGCGTTTGAAGGTAAATTGCCCGACCGGCGCGGCTACAATTTTGACGGCTGCGCGCCGGAGCATTTCATCCGTTACGCCGCCGTGAAGGATAACTGCATTGTTTTTCCAAGCGGCGCCTCGTACCGGCTGCTGGCGCTCCCTTCCTTTGAAACAATGACTCCGGCTCTGCTCGAAAAAATCAAACAACTGGTTGAAGACGGAGCAGCGGCGGCCGGCCCCCCGCCTCGCAAATCGCCCGGCTTATCCAACTACCCGCAATGCGATGCGGACGTTCAGGCGATGGCGAAAGAATTGTGGGGCGATGTGGAAAAATATGCAGAGATGACTCGCCGAAAAATAGGCAAAGGCGTCATACTAACCGGTGGGGAACTGAATGGTCGCGAACCGAACAATAAATCGCCGAGGGCCATCGAACAGGCCCAGTGGATATGGCATCCGGAAGGAAATCCGGAAATATCGGCGGCGCCTTGCACTCGATATTTCCACCGAACGGTAACCATCGATGCATCGAAGCCGATCCAATCGGCGTATGTTGAGATTACTGCGGACAATGAGTTTGAACTTTGGATCAACGGGCAAAAGACCGCTCAAGGCAGCAATTTCAACGTGATTTACAAGACCGATGTCGCCTCCCTGCTACGGCCGGGAGAAAACCTGCTGGCGGTTTCATGCGTGAATGGAGGTGACGCTCCCAATCCCGCGGGCCTGATCGCAGCGCTCCGAGTGACATTCGAAAACGAGGCGCCGGAGACTTATATCACAGACAGACAATGGCTTTCGGCTCGCGACGAACAAAACGGCTGGCAGAATAATATCACAACAGCGAACAATTGGTTTGCGGCCGTCGAACTGGGTCCGGCCCGCATGAGCCCGTGGCGATTAAACACCTCTCAAGAGGAATCTCCCGAACTGTATCCGGAATACGAAGCGACGGCGCGCATCCTGTCCGAAATGAATATCCCGCCCGATTTCGAAGCCGGCGGACCGATCCGATATATACATCGCCGGAGCGGAGATATGGAGATTTATTTTGTTTCCAACCGTACAGCGGAAAGAGTGGAAGCCCCGTGCCGGTTTCGAGTTCAGGGCAAGCCGCCGCAATTGTGGAATCCTGTCACTGGCGACATCCGGTCATTGCCCGAGTTCAAGCGACTCGATCAAACAACGGAAATTCTCTTACGATTCGCTCCCCATCAAAGTTACTTTGTCATTTTCCAATCCGATTCGTCTCTTACGATCAAAACAACAGAAAACAAGAAAAATTTCTCCAATTTCTCTCCGATAGCGGAAATCACAGGCCCTTGGGAGGTTTGGTTTGATGAGAAATCGGGCGGCCCGGGTAAAGTTGCGTTCAACGAATTGAAAGACTGGCGTATGAGCGCCAATAAAGGAATCCGATATTATTCAGGCATCGCGGCGTACGAAACGGTTTTTGATTTCCCTGCGGCGAGAGCGGCATCCAAGAATCGCATCCTGCTCGATCTAGGGAGCGTGTATAATCTGGTCCATATCAACCTGAACGGTCATGATCTCGGCGTACTCTGGTGCGATCCCTGGCAGGTGGATATCACGCATGCCTTAAAAGAAAAAGATAACCGGTTGATCCTGAAAGTTGCCAATCTTTGGCCAAACCGGCTGATCGGCGACTTAAGCGTTCCGCAAGATCAGCGAATCAGCTGGACAACCTGGAATCCCTATAAACCGGCCGATCCATTATTGCCCTCCGGACTGCTAGGGCCGATGCGAATTATGAGGGAGGAGTAAAAGCATTCCACAGCGATTGATGCAATAAAATCTTTCTGCAATGAACCCTGAAAACGCGGCTGGAGGTTAGCGCGGCAAACTGGCAAGCCGATTATTTCTGCGCATATTTCGTAAGTAAGTTTTCTTTTCTTTTTCAAACTCATGTCTCATACGATAAAGGATTGTCATCATGAATTTTTTCTTTTCCCACTTGTATAACCTCGTTTTTCGTACGCGGCTGCTCCTTTTTTTCCTCCTCTATCCATGGATGGGGATGGGCGCCCTATCGGGCGCATCGGAGGAATATCGCGCCGCCATTCTGAGCGATCCCACGCTGCCCCATCGTGAAAGCGCAACACACGTGGAGACCTTCCAGCGGGCGCTGCTCGCGGAAAACGTCGATGTGGAGATAGTGGACGCCGACCAGCTGGCCGACGCGGTAACATTGAATCGCACCCGCTTTGATTTGTTGATACTCCCAAACGCCTCCGTTTTTCCCATCGACGCCCGGGAGAACCTTCTAAAATTTCTGAAAGAGGGGGGAGACATGCTCTGCGCCGGCGGATACGCGTTTGACCAGATTGTATTACGTCATGAGGGCCAATGGATTTCTCAAGAGCAATTCTTGGAAGACCTGAAGCGGCGCGCGCGCAATCCCCAAGAGGCTCTTCTCCCCAATGGCGGATTTGAAAAAGGCAGCGAAGGATGGCGAACGGGGCAGCCCGATCGGTGTGCGATAATCAGCGAAAACGCTTACAGGGGTGAGCGCTGCGCCCGGGTGGTCAATCCGTTTACGGAACAGGGCGCCAGGTGGGAAGCGGTTCTACCGGTTGAAGCCGGCGAGGCTTATCTTATCGGCGCTTCGGTGCAGGCTCGAGAAGTGCTGGGTTCAGGATATGCGTACCTCGCCGTCTACCAGTACGATCGGGATGGGGGATTGATAGATTTCAAGGATTTCGCCCAAGTCCATGGGAACCAGAATTGGAAGCGATATGAGATTCCATTTCTGGAAATTTCGCCCAACGCCGCCCGAGTTATGTTTTACGGCGGCTTGTATCTAGCGTCCGGAACACTTTTGTTCGATGACGTCACATGCGCGGCCATTCCCAAGGAAGCCCGTATCAATGCGCATTTTGGAATACCGGAGGACGGTTTGCGTGTGACGCCGGATCAGCTGACAATTTTGAGCCCGGACCAGCCGATTTCAGGCAGTCGGCTTTCAGTCGCGGCCAATTCGCCCCTCCAGATCGATTGGAGTTTCAACGGTAATGTGGAAGGCTTTGAGGCCACAGCGCAACTGCGTCAAAACGCCCGTTGGATTCCCCTGATTGAAGCCGCAGACCGGCGGGGGCGTTTTTCGGGCGTCGCGGGAGCGCTGGTGCGGCATTACGGCGGTCCATTCGCGTCATCCAGCTGGGTGATTTTCGGAATTACGAATCGGGATTTGTTCACAGGCGAAGAAGGAGAAAAACTTCTGCGGGACGTCATCCGCCTCCTGCGGGCGGGAGTGTTTGCGCAGCCGTTGGAAATGGAATACGCCATTTATAACAAAGCGGATGATATCACCATTGGATTTGAATTAGAAAACACCTCGCCGCAGCGCCGTGAGATAGAAGCGGAACTGCAATATTACTCCCCCCAAGCCTATCCACACAACGCTCCAATCTACACAACAGCACAATCCGTAACGATCCCGGCGACAGCGAAGGAGAAAAGCCGATTCACCTGGAGCATCCCGGACGACGCTCCTGATTTCATCGTTCTGCGCGCGACGCTTCGCCATGACGGAGCCGTTGTGGATCGGATTGAATCGGGATTCTGTGTGTATGATGAGGCGACGATTCAACGCGGAACGCAAATTCGCTTCCGTGATAATGCATTTGAATTGGAAGCCCCGAACAGATCAAAGCGGCGCACTCTGCTGTTCGGAACCGATACATACGGCAATATGTTTTTCTCGCGATCGTACAACCCCTGGCGCTGGTTCAGGGATCTGAATATGATGCGCGATTATCGGCTGGATATGTATGAAAATTTGCAGTTCCGCCCTTCCCATTACAACTTTTCCGAAACGCAATGGAAGCAGTTGGATGCGCTGATTTCACTCTCCCAGCGCTTGGGTCTGCCTTACATGGCCGGTCTCCTGATCGGGCAGGATGTCGTAGTCGATGACGCCGCTCTTCAACAGCAGGCCGAGATGTGCCGGCAATTCGCTGCGCGCTATAAACACGTTCCCGGTTTGATCTATTACCTGAACGGCGATTTTCAACTGCGGATGAAAGATCTGCCCGATATCCGCCGGCTTTGGAATCAACATCTTCGTGATAAGTACGGCTCGGACGAGGAGCTGCGGCGCGCCTGGGATCCCGCCGCACCCGAAGGGACGCTCGGGACGCTGCCCGTCTCTGCCGTGATCCCGTCATCGTGGTACGAAACCCAGGCTCGAGATTTCTACGAATTCAAAGTTTCCTTAAACCGGCGATGGATCCATGCGCTCTGCGAGGCCATACGATCGGAAGACAAGGAGCACCCTATCACCTCGGAATACTACCAGAGACCGTGGAACGGAATTGACTTGCGCCTGACCTGCGAAGAAATGGACGCTTCGAATTTCGGCTTTTTCGCTCCCCCCAAGCAAGATATAGCCAAATTAATGGCCACGGTGAAATGGAATGATATGCGTCTCGCGGGAAAAACCATCAACATTGGTGAATTCGGCGTAAAAACCCACGAGGCGTGGACTCCCGAACGGGGCGGGCGCGACTACCATATTCACCGCACCGAACAAGAACAACTGCAACTTTTCTGGTGGATAACGCACGCGGCGCTGGCCATGGACGTTACTAAAATTCAGAACTGGTGCTGGGCCGACGATCCCGACCGCGTGTTTCCCTGGGGAATGGCGTGGAATAATCCACTGCGCGCCAAGCCGGCCCTGAAGTTGTACCGCAACCTTCGTTTTTTCTCGGATCGAATCACCCGCGAATGCCGGCGCTCGGAAGTGGTGTTTGTCATGCCCGACAATTGGCGCATGGGAGCGCCCGAATCGTTGGGTTATACGTCCTTGATGAACGCTTTGGAATTTCTTCTCGCGGCCAATGTTCCCTACGATGTCGCAAACGAATCGCACTTGCCGCAGTTGCTGGATAATCCACCGCGCCTGGTGGTGATGCCGCTGGCCTATACCCTGTCCGCGGAGAGCGTCCGGACGCTGAGCCAGCTCGCCGCCGGCGGCGCTTGCATCTATCTATCCGGCGATCCTTCCACGGATCCATCGGGGAAGCGTCAAAAGGAACGGCTCGAAACGTTATGCGGAGTGCGCTTCCAAGGTCTGAACGAGCATCCTTCCGGTCTTCCATTCCCGAAAGTCATCTCAGTGGAGGCGGAATCTCTGGAAAATCCCGCATCCTTGCCATTCTACGGCTATTCCATAGGCAAGGGCCGTGTTCTTTTTTGTCCGGAGCCTTGGGAGACGTTTCCCGGTCACGACATCTTCGTGGAAGAGCCCGAACGCACCGTTTCTGAAGCGGATAATCTGTATCTTTCCGTTATATCCCGGGCGGGAATTCAGCCCTCCGTGCAAATCGAAGTGGAATCGGGAGTGTGGCGCGTTCTGGAGACAAAGAGCGGCTCGAACCGGCTGCTAACGATCTTTCCCCGTTCTTCCACGCCGGAACCGGCGCCGGTTGTCCTGAAGTTTCGTGATTCCACCATGCGCTTCGAAGCGCGGGAAGGATTCCCCTGCGCGGTTCTGCTCAATGAAAAGAATCAGGCGCTGGCGGCGACGGGAGGAAGACAGTTTTCCCTCGGCGGCCGGGAAATCGCGTACGGAGAAAGCCCGTGGATGCTTTTGAGCCTGGATGACAAACCTCTCGAAGAAGCCGAGATGCTTCTTGCAGCTTCTTTGAACGGCGGGCGGTTGCGATGGCATTCCAACCAAGTGAATTTGAACGCGGCGATTATCGAGCGGCGAAACGGAGAGGCGCATCGGACGCATTCCATTCCCCTCACGCGGGCGAGAAGCAACTGGCAGTTTGCGTCCGATCCGAATGAACTGATCCTGATCGCACCGGAAGCCAAACTAACGGAAGGATTGAAAATCCTTAGTGAGTAAAATATGCGGGGCAATCTTCATAATCTAAAAAAATCCATAAAAATATAATATCTGAACAGTCTTAAGTTTGGCTGCATTTCATCTCAGAAATCAAGTTACACAACCATCTGATATTCTTGCATTTGCTGAACGGACATATTTTCGGTGATCATTTTCTTGAGTTCATGATCCGGCGGCGAATCCGCGAGAAATTCAAACAGACTCGAACGCAATGCATACGA
>JAFGTC010000212.1 GCA_016934335.1 Candidatus Omnitrophota bacterium
AAAGCCCATCAAATGGCATGGTCTGAACTCCAGAGATTATAATATTTACCAGCCTAATTCTGGGATTAGTGCGTAACATGAGTTATTAAATTAAAAAAGGATGAATTAAGGATTTCGCCATTATGACAAACACTCATTTCACTCGCCGCAGTTTTTTGCAGACCAGCGCTCTTAGCGCGGGATTGGCGGCGTCCGCTCCGCTTTGGGCGTCTGAAACGAAAAAGGCGTCCTTGCCTTCTTCAACCGATATATTGACCGTCGGCAAGACCGGGGTAAAAGTTTCGCGCATCGCTCAGGGAACCGGCGCCAATGGGTACAACCGGCAGTCCGACCAGACGCGGTTAGGCATGGAGAGATTCATCAAGCAGATGCGCCACGCTTACGACAGCGGCATTCGCTTTTTCGACTTGGCCGACTTGTACGGATCGCACCCGTATTTCAAAAATGCGCTCCAAGAAATTCCCCGCGATGAATTGACGATTCTGACGAAAGTCTGGTTTGCAGGCGGCGGGGGCATGCCCAAGACGGACACGGCGCTGCCGGCCGTCGAGCGCTTCAAGCAGGAAATCGGTACGGACGTGCTCGACATCGTGCTGATTCATTGCGTCACTAATTCGCGCTGGCCTGAACAGCAGAAGCGAATGCGAGAAGAACTCTCGGAGTTGAAAGAAAAAGGAACCGTTCGCGCGGTAGGTTGCTCCTGCCACAGTTTAGATGCGCTCAAGACGGCCGCCGAAGATCCTTGGGTGGATGTAATCTTCTCGCGCATCAACGATAAGCAGAAGAAAATGGACGGCGCTCCCGGCGAGGTGGCGCCAGTGCTCAAAAAAGCGCGCGCTAACGGTAAATTCGTCGTCGGCATGAAAATTTACGGGTGCGGCGACTTGACCAGCGCAGAATATCGCGATCAATCGCTGCGCTACGTGATTGGAAGCGATCTGGTCGACGCCATGACCATCGGCTTCGATAAAACCGAACAAGTCGACGACACAATGGAGCATGTCACCCGTGTTCTGCGCGCATAATGTTGATGTATCAACCTTGATAGGAACGATTTAAGATTCTGGATAATATAGGCTTACGCCGAACAGGGCGGCGGGAGAGATTCTATGAACTTAGAGCGGTCGGGGATCATTTCATCCGGCATTCTTCGGGCGCGGGCTGATTGCTCGCGCCTGTTTTATGTGCTGATGGCGTTTGTCTTCCGGTGAAGCGACTCGACGTACTGCCGCACGGTTTGGATTTCTATTGGCCGCTTAATTTCGTGCAAAGATTCAGGATATTCCCACCAGAATTTCCAGTCTTTCTGCAGCCAGGGAGCGTCGAGATGAACGGCGCTCCACTGCTGGCTTTGTTCTTGTTGTTCTTTGTTTAATTTAGCCATTTGCCGTTCGATATAGTTGATATACTC
Source organism: Candidatus Omnitrophota bacterium (assembly GCA_016934335.1). Taxonomy (GTDB): domain Bacteria; phylum Hinthialibacterota; class Hinthialibacteria; order Hinthialibacterales; family Hinthialibacteraceae; genus JAFGTC01. The sequence continues at coordinate 1,412 of JAFGTC010000212.1, forward strand.
TTCCTCTTCGATAATGGACCATTCCAGGTTGGCGTCAAGAAATTTGGCGCCGGCCAAATTCGAACCGGCGAAGACCGCTCCGATCAATTTCGCCTCATGAAAATCGGCGCCCTCGAGACAGGCGTCGGAGAAATCGACTTCTTCAAGGCTTCCTTTGTTAAAGTGAACTCCTCGCAGGCAGGCGCCTGATAACGAGACTTTTTTTATTACAGCCTTGGAAAAATCGGCGTCGACCAGACAGGCGTTATCCAACCGGACATTTTCCATCCGGGCTCTTTTGAAATTCGATTCCCGGAGGTCGGCCGCAGTCAGATCGGCCTGCTTCAGACCGATTTTCTGGAAGCGGCCATTCACCATATAGGCGCCCTTCAACTGAATCGGCCCGATATCGACGGTGACGGTTTTATCCTCCAGGCGGGCGCCTTTTACAATCCGAATATGCGGAAAAGTAATTGATCGCAGCCAGGTTGGAGAAAGCGGGCGCCATTGAATCCGAAACGTTTTTCGATCCGTCATGGGCGCCAGAGCCTCCTGAATGGATTTCATGACTTCCAACTCGGTCTGCGTGAATGAAGCGTCGCTATCCAGAATTTTTTTATGTTTTCTATATTCTTGAATCCAAAGATGCACCAACGGATAGGCTTCGCGCGGACGGCCGGAAAGTCCTTTTATTCCCGCCGCCGCCTCTTGTGGATTTTTTGAAGAGAGGCGAGCGCGATTTTTCTGCCGCTGTTTTTCCCGATAGAAAGCGCTTCCCAATGCAATCATGCCGGCCAGCGTCAGTCCGCTGAATCCCCAGAAGGCTAGATTGTTCAATCTCTGCCATTGCTTCAGGCCGGCGGCCTGTTCTGCGGAAGGAGCTTCAAAAGAAAATCGGTAGCCGTCGACTTCGACCGTAACGGGATGTCTTTCGTTCGCAGGAGTCGGAGACAATGTGGCGGTTGAAGAGAGAGCGGGTGAAGCGGATTCCTGCGCCCCGGCTATACAGGCGGATGCGATGAGCGCCGAAAAGATGATGAGATGCACGCTGCGATTCATGGCGTTTCCATTACCCCATAAAAAATCCTTTACGGTGGGTCACGCCTAAAGTTTTGCGGCAATGAGGGCAGAAATAAAGGTATCGCTTGCCAAGAAAACCCCGGATTTCATTCATGTAAACCTTGGCTAATTCTTTTTCGCAATGCGGGCATACGGGCTGAACGTCTTCGCGATGCTCCAATAAAACCATGATTCTTCCTCCCTAAGATCTTTTTTTCAATCCCTTCGAATATCTCTCCTTCATGAAACGAAAAAAAATCCCCAGGGTTGAATCGTTGCTGCATCGCATCCCGGGAATTGATTTCGTTTGATGTCGCGATCAATCAAGATTTTAGTAATTCCAATTGCTTTTGAAGACGTTCATATTCTTCTTTTTCTTGGATGCAGCGATCCCGTTCCTGCTGCACGACGTTTTCGGGAGCGCGCTCGATGAAATTTTTGTTGGCCAATTTCTTTTCACGGCCGGCGATCGCGCTTGAAAGTTGTTCAACCTGTTTTTGCAGGCGCTGCAACTCTTTTTCCTGAACGGCCTCAGGCCAAAGAACTCGAATTTCGCATCCATCCACAAGCCCCACCGACGAAGCGGGATGAGGAGGCAGGCCGCTTCCGGCGATTAATTCCTGATTGATTTTACATAGCGTTGAAATCAAGGGGTAATACGTTGCCAGGAACTGATCCTGGCCGCCGTTGCTTGTTTTAAATTCCACCGTTGTTTCGACGCTGGGAGCGATGCTTAACTCGCCGCGTATATTGCGAATGGTATAAACGATTTTCTGGAAGCGATCCACTTCCGCTTCCAGGGTTTCATCGATAAACGACTGATCCGGTTGAGGATAACTCGTACTTGACACGCTGACGACGTCTTCTTCCGGAATGCCCAGCGTTTTAAGAATCTGCCAAATTTCCTCCGTAATAAAGGGAACAAAGGGATGCAGCATGCGCAAGGCGCATTCAAGAACCTGAAACGCGGTCGTTTTGACTATCTTCTGAGCCTCGGTGTCTTTTCCGTAAAGGCGCGGTTTGATCAATTCCAAATACCAGTCGCAGTACTCGTGCCAGATAAACTGATACAGCGCTTCGGAGGCTTCGTTGAATTTATACTCCTGCATGCCTTTGCGAGCGGCCGCGACGGTATGCTGCAACCGGGATAGAATCCAACGATCCGCCCATTCGAGTTTCTCGGAGGGCCGCTCTTTGGAAAGCGTTTCTCCGTCTTCGATTGTCGCCAGAATCAAGCGGGCGGCGTTCCAGATTTTGTTAGTGAAGTTGCGGTATCCTTCGATGCGTTCTTCGGCCAGATTGATGCTGCGCCCCTGTGCGGCGAGGATGGCGAGCGTAAATCGAACGGAATCAACGCCGTATTTATCGATGACATCGATCGGGTCGATGGCGTTGCCCAGCGATTTAGACATCTTGCGCCCCTGCGCATCCCGCACCAAAGCGGTGATGTAGACATCCCGGAAGGGGATGTCTTTCATGATGTACAAGCCCATCATGATCATGCGCGCCACCCAGAAATAGATGATATCGTGGCCGGTTACCAGTGTGGCGGTGGGATAGAACTTTTCCAGTTCCGGCGTTTGATCCGGCCAGCCCATGGTTGAAAACGGCCACAGCGCGGATGAAAACCACGTATCCAGCACATCTTCTTCCTGGTCGATGTTGGAACTGCCGCAATGGGCGCATTGTTCGGGATCCTCGCGCGGCACGGTCATTTCTCCGCAATCCCGGCAATACCAGACCGGAATGCGATGCCCCCACCAGATCTGGCGGGAAATCGGCCAGTCGCGAACGTTTTCCACCCAGGCGAAGTAGGTGTTTTCCCATTGTTTGGGGATGAACTGAACGCGTCCGTCGCGAACTGCTTTTAAGGGTTCTTCCATGAGCGGCTTCATCTTGATGAACCACTGCAGCGAAAGATAAGGTTCAATGGTTGTATCGCACCGGTAGCAGCCGCCGATCCGATGCGTGTAATCTTCGATCTTTTTGAGGAATCCCTGTTCTTTCAGGTCTTTGACGATGCGCTTGCGGGCTTCGTAGCGATCCAAACCCTGATAAGGGCCGCCGTTTTCGTTGATCGTAGCGTCTTCGTTGAGGATGTTAAGTGTTTCGAGATTATGGCGCTTGCCGACCTCGAAGTCGTTGATGTCGTGGGCGGGCGTGATTTTTAACGCGCCGGTGCCGAATTCGCGGTCAACATAACTATCCGCGATGAGAGGAATGCGCCGATTCACCAGCGGCAGAATCAGTTCTTTCCCGATCATGTCCGTATATCGGTCGTCTTCAGGATGAACCGCCACCGCCGTATCTCCCAGCATGGTTTCGGGCCGGGTCGTAGCGATAGTGACGCCGCCGGCGCCGTCGGCGAAGGGATACTCGATATGATAAAAAGCGCCCTGCTCGTCGACATATTCCACTTCATCATCGGACAACGTGGTGTGGCAGCGCGGGCACCAATTCACCAGATAATTGCCGCGATACAAATAGCCGTCTTCGTACAGGCGAACAAAAACTTCGCGCACCGCTTTCGAACAGCCTTCATCCATGGTGAAGCGCGTCCGATCCCAATCGCACGAAGAGCCGAGATATTTGAGTTGATGGATGATGGCATCGCCGTATTGCTGTTTCCATGCCCAGATGCGCTCCAGCATCTTTTCGCGTCCCAGGTCGTGGCGCGTAAGACCTTCTTTGGCGATGTCCTTCTCGACGACGTTCTGAGTGGCGATTCCCGCATGATCGGTGCCGGGCATCCAGAGAACTTCTTCACCCTCCATGCGCTTCCAACGGCACAGAATGTCTTGCAGCGTGTTGTTCAGCGCGTGGCCGATATGGAGCTTGCCCGTTACATTGGGGGGCGGGATGACGATCGAATAGGGGATCTTGGCGCTGTTCTCATTGGCATGAAACAAATTGTTGGTTTGCCAGAATTCGTACCATTTTTCCCGAGACGCCGCCGGGTCGTACCTTTTTTCTATATCCATAACAATTGAATCCTTGAAGTGTTTAGACATCGGGTAGTCGAAGCTAGTAGTATAGAAAGTCGAAGGGATATGGAGAAGTGTTTTAAAACAGTCGATTCGAGCAATCTTCAAATTTCTGAAAAAATTCTAAAAAAAATTCTAAAGAAAAAGGAGGACGTTTGATCCTCCTTCTCCTCATCTGGGAACCTGATCGTCCCTCATTTTTTCTCGACAAATCACGGGCGAAACGCCTTAATTTCTCGAACGATTTTTCTTCTGACGCTTGACCGCTTTAAGGTGCTTCTTTCGCTTGCGGACACTCGGTTTTTCGTAGTAAGCGTTTTTACGAATATCTTGAGGGATGCTTTCTTTGATGCATTTTCGCTTAAATCGCTTTAACGCAACTTGAATGTCCTCTTCTTCTCTGACATCTACTGCGACCAATTATATCACAACCTTTACTGATAAAATGTTGGCATAAAGCCATTTCAAAGACAACTTTAAGGTAATTAATCTCGCCCTGTCGAGAAATCTAATTATAACTCTCTGAAAGAAATGCGTCAACGTTCTTTCATTTTTCCCCTTCTTTCAATCTTCCTAAAAGGCTGTCATCGGCAAAGGCTGTCATCGGCGCCGTCGAGAAGACGGCGAGTTGTTGGGAGGGAAAAATTTATCGAAATTGGGATCGTAAACAGTGCGAAAACTCAATGAATACGGCGTGTTGCCGAATCGTTGACGATCCACCGTGCGCATCGAGTTGTCAATCTGCACTCGATATCGCGTGTTGGCTTTCAAATTAACTTCAACCAGAATCTGCATTCCCAGGCCTGCGGGAATGTATTGAAACGTCGGTTGGGAATCGGGCTCCGGACGAATGCGGAGAGAACGTTCAAAACCGATGGGATCGACCGGGGCGTTGGTGATCAACATGATTTTTCGATACAAATGAATCGGGAATTGCAGTTCGCCTTTGCGTGGGATGCTATCCAAAATCAAAGGCCCATCGGTTGTAAACGTAAAGATATGAGGCTCTTCCATCGGTACTCCCTTCGGCGTGCGCGCCTGGGGAGTAATTACGATTTGATAAGTTGTATTAAATTGGAGCGGCATTGGAGGTTCGTGATAGAGCCGGATATGGAGCGTGTCCATATCGGAAAGGTCGCTCTCGCGGTCAAAAAAGGCGTCATATTCAACGGGAGGTTCAATAATGACGGATTGTTTGACCGAATTTCCGTCCATGCGCTCGCTGAATCGGACAATCAGGTCGATGAACTGGTCGATGGGGATTTTGCGGGCGCCGTCGGGAGGAAAATTCTCGATGACATAAGGCGGCTCGACGTCTTTCGCTAAGATCACCGGTTCAAGCGCCGTATTTTTATTATTCTCTACGGGAACGCCGTCCAAATAATGATTCTTGAAGCCGGCATGCGTGTAAATAAGCGTGTAAGCGCCAGTCGGGACTTCAGTAAACTGAAACTGTCCGTCAGCGCCGGTGACCGTCGTCAACGATGTCCCCTCGATGGCCACCACAATGCCGCCTTGATCGACTTCCCCCTCCAACAAAGCCAGTCCTACAATGCCGCCTGTTCCTTCTTGATCCTGATCCTGCGCGGGCGAAAGGGTTAAATCCGGCGCTAAAACGACCTGGTTGGCTTTGATTTCGATATCCTCGAGCCGACCCGCTTCATATCCGGGACGCTCCGCAATCAAGACGTATTGATCGGCGGGAATTCCCACAAATTTGTACCGGCCTTGAGGATCGGTGTAAACCGGCGGAGAAATGCCTTGCAGCTGCACGGTGATGTTATCGTGCTGGGTTTGTCCCTCCAGATACACCCGCCCCTGCAATACGCCGAGCTGCGCCGGTTGGAATTTCTTTTGCAGAGTCACAAAACCGCATGAATCAGTGGATTCGGCGTCGACCGGCGCGGCGTCCATGATGGTTTCGTCCAGATAGCCTTCATGAGAGAGGAGCAGAGAATGGGGTTTATCGTCCAAGCCGGTCAATCGAAACGTCCCGCTGGCGCCGGTTATCGCGAATTTTTCCGGCATGTCCACTAACGAGACGCGAATCCCAATATGGTTGGTCTCGTCTTCAAGAAACGCCGCGCCCTGCAGAATGCGATCTCCTAGAACCGGCGGGGGCGGAGTCGGCGTCGGTTCGGGTTGGATGGGGCGCAAAATGATTTTCGAGACCTGCGTCTCCTGACCGTTCGTTACTTGAATGTTGTTTTTCGACGCCGGAATCCAATCGTCTTTCAGGGCTAGCAGCTGGTAGACTCCCAGGGGAATGTTGGAAAATTCGAAATATCCTGTGGTATTCGTGCTGGTCGTGTAGGTAGTTCCCACAAGGATGACAAGAATATCCTCGTGATTGGTTTCGCCTTCCAGCGTGATAAAGCCGGAGACAGCGCCCGCCGGCGTATAGATCGGGTTGAGAATCAGCGGACCGATGGACGTTCTTTGGCCGGCCTGCACAAGAATCGTTTCGCGGACCTCATCATAGCCTTCATACTGGCCGACGAGCGTATATTCTCCCGGCGTGATTCCGGTAAGGAGAAACGATCCGTTTTCATCGGTGAAGGCGCGGAATTCCGTCCCCGGGATATAGATGAGAATCCCTTCCGAATTAACGGCTTTGGCCAGTTGCACGACGCCCGAAAGTTCGCCTTCCTTCGGCCTTCCGCATCCGGTAATTCCGATCAGTCCAATGCAGACAATCAGAAAGAGAAGACTCCCGATCCAGGAGCATCGATTGCGTGTCAGCGTGCGTCGATTCATAGTTATTTAATCCAACGGTTCGGCGATGTGCGCAGCTACACAAAATATACATCAAAGAACCGATTCTCTGCTAGAGCGAGCCGTCTCGGCATGGATAAAAATGCATGGATCCCTCATCCGTCGTACTTGTGCCGCAAAATTTGATGAGTTTTCTTCCCGTATTTTCAGGGCTTGCCGACGTCTTCTTTTTGTAAATCTTTCCATTGAACAAAATAATGATCGCGGCTGGCTGATTCGAACAGAGGTTTGTCGGCCATTTTGATGAATCCGGCCTCCGATGCGAAAAGCATGGAGTCTTCTTCGCTTTCCTGATAGGTGGCCATCAGCATAAACGCGGCGTCGGAAGAGATCGATCCGTAGGAGTAGGCTTCGCGCCGCGGATTGATGAACACTAGAACCTTATGCAGATCCACCGCCAAATGATACATCTCTAAATTTCCCCGTCGAGCGAAATCGAATCGCGCCGAAAGAATTTTCTTCGCTGGATAGGGGCGGAGCATGGTGAGGAAATTCATCTGATTGGATTTTTCCGGCGTTTGCGCCTGAAAATGCCATTGCTTCTTTTCGAAGCCGATGGAGGGCGGGTTGTGCCCCTCTTCCTGGGAGATTTTCAAATCGCCGGGCGTTACGAAGGCGATTCGAACGGCGGCGACATCGTTTTCCGCGTCGATTTCGTATTGGGATTTGATATCGAACGGATTGTTCGAATGGAGATGATATTCAAATGTGGAAGGCTCATGCGCCTGCAGCTCGTCCATTATGACGATAAGGCGGGGTTTGATAAAGCAGATATGGCGGACAAATCGATTCAAGCGTCCTTCGTAAGCTTCCGTCGCGTCGCCCGCCACATAATCGAAGCGGGGATCGAGATATTCATCGATGATTTTTCCCTTCGCCAGCGAGGAATGCTTCTTTTGGCCGACGCCGTTGACCGTGATGCTGTTATCGGAGAAGGTTTCCCACATCCATTCTTTGTGATGGGGGCTGCCGTGCCAGTCGCGATGCCCCGACCAGTTCAGCAGCGGCCGCCCATAGGCCCAGAGCAAAAATGAGTTTTGCGCATTGAAGCCGTGGCTGCGGCTGCCGAATGGGCTGCTTTTGAAGAGGATATGAACGTCTTCTTTCGAATCGGTTAAATTAGAGTGTAAAGAAGCGATCCCGACGCCGTGAAAGATCTTCGATTCAGGTAAATCCACGGGGGCTTTGGGCGTTGCGACGGCCGTTTGGCGGCGCAGCGCATCCAGATAGGTAGGTTTGAGGTTTACTTCCGGTTGATATACCTGACCGGCGTACCATTTCCAATACGGATTGCCGGTGCGGTCGGCGAGATAATTCATTAACGGTCCTAAACTGGCTTGCGAAAGAGCGTCGGAACTGTCTCCGAAGCCGCCGAATTCGGCGCCCGGCGGAAAGACATAGAGCGGGAAATCGCCCGCCCGGCTGAAAAAAGGCTTTTGGAAGCCATCGATGCGAAAGGCGGATTGTATGATGTCCAGCCACCAGGTTATGCGGTTGATGTAGCCGTTCCAATAGGCGGCGCCTTCATGCCAGCCTCCGTCATCATCGCTCCAGACCGGATAGACGTTATAAAAAATATCCATGGCGTATTGCAGCCAGGTCTGCGCTTCGGGAATGTCGTCGATAAACGCGATGGCGGCTTCGCTCATAAAATGCCAGGCGCGGTTGCGATGGCTTTCATAGGGAGTGACGGTATGCTGATGGCGGTCATGCAGATATCGGTATACTTCCTCTCCCCGAATGGCCATGACGTCTATGATTTTGCGGCGATCCGTTTCGCTGAGCGCATCGTACGCCCAGGTGTACGCCCGTGAAATGCGGCTGAGAATCGGCATTCCGCATTCGTCGTTATATTGATAGGAGGTCGTTCCATCCGGCGGCCAGGAGACGACCGCCATGATCCATTCGCGCGCCTTGGCGCCCAAGCGGTCATCACCGGTCAACCGATAGGCGAAAGCGAGATTGGCGGCGTGATCCACGGCGGCGGCGACGATTCGGCGATTCAATCGCCACAGATCGATATTCGCCTTTCCTGTTCCCCGCCGCCCGTCGGGATAAGGCGCCGGTTCAGCCGTCTCGACGGGATCGTTGGCCATTTCTTCCACATGGGCTAAAAAACTTGTCCAAAGCAGAGGCGCCGTTTTTTCGATGGATTCGCGAAACGCGGCGGCGGTTTCGGGGCGGAGAAAGAGTTTCGGATGATCTTCTGGCAGGCGCTCCAGCAGTTTGGGAAGAGAAGGCTGGGGGAAATACTCGGCTTCATCCGTAATCGTAAACGAACGAACGGCGCTCCAGTCTGCGCGATTGCCTTTTTCATCGACGAACGTATATCGCCAGCGCCATTGGCCGGGATTGAATACGATGGAGGGGCAGTGCACATTGCCGGCTATCCGGGATTTTTCGTACCCGATCGAGGAAAAATCCGCTTTCTGCGAACATTGCAGGATGTAGGATTCGGCTTGCGGTTCGGGCAGCCAAACAAAGCCGGGAGGCGTCACTTGAATGGTGGATTCGTCGGCGGGGCGATAGCCAAACTCGTCTTCCGCGGCGGGTCGATTGGAAACGTGCAGAAGGCTGCTCTGAGACCATCCAACGCGGCACAATAACAGGCAAAAAGCGAACCATGCCCAATATCGCATGCGACATCTTTGCTTCACGATCTTCCCTCCAAAACGCGTCGTGTGTTTGGGCATAAACTACGCACAAGAGGTTGGATTGTCAACACAGCAGCGTCGCGGCTGGATTTTGGCCGGGCGTTCGTTCGAGCCGAATCGTCGCGTACGTCTCGGAAGATTGAGAAAGTCTTGCTATCGTAATGAGAGTAATGCATTGTTATGCAAAATAGATCGATTGTTTTCGCAAGAACATGGCAAAAAAACGGATCAATCCACTCATCGCGACTCTCGCATTTGTCTTTCTGGCCGCCGGGCTTTGGACGCTGCGATCCTGGAACCTGGACATCGGCGACGGCGAATTCTGCTGCAAGCAAACGGTCGGCGAAAAAGCGTTCGCCGTGACTTTGTCGCGCAGTTTTTTATCGTACGCTCTCTATCGAATCCTCTTTTTTACACTGCATCCGATTTTGGACTGGTGGGTGGAGGATATCATCGCTCTCTCTTCCTGCGCGGCCGGCCTGGTCTTTTTTTACGCCTTGTTCCGGTTGGCTCAAGAATCTGCTGAAAACAAGCGAGATTTCTGGATCGTTTTATTGTTTCCATCGACGACGCTGCTCCTGCAGATATTCTGCGGCCATGTGGAATTCTATCCCTGGACCTGCGCGTTATTGATGCTGTGCGCCTGGCTGTCATGGCGAACCATTTATCATCAAAAATCCGTTTTATGGGCCAGTACGGCCATGGCATTGGCGGGAGGCTTCCATTCCAGCGGCATATTTTATTTTCCTGCGCTGCTTCTGCTTCCCATGTTGATGCATAAAACGGACGGCGAGCCTCTTCGCTTTCGCTGGGATGATTGGAAGCCCGGAATGATAACGCTGGCGGTATTCCTGGCGGCGGCTTTGCTGCACCGCAAGCCTACTCATTGGGCCTATGTCGCGTTATGCGCCGCCGGGCTTGTTTGGTATTTCTCCTACTGCCCGGCCGCGAAGAAAGCCCGCATGGATCAATGGGTGAAAACCCTTCTGCCCTGGCTGGTTCTTTTCGCCGTGCGAGCCGTGCTGCGTTTACGGGCGGAGCCGCTGTTAGAGCATCTGCCGCCTTTTCGCGAGCCCTACGACCACGGCGCCTATCTCTACATGGCGTTTTCATGGGATCACTTGTACGACAAAGTTGTTTTCCATTTATGGCTGGCGCCGTTCGGGCTGATCGCGCTTATAGGCTTCGGCGTCTTTTGGCGGCGCATCGCCTCCGACCGCTGGCTGCTGTTTCTGGCCAATTTTTGTATATGGACTTTAGTATGGAGCATTCTTTTCTATCCGCAGCTTCGAACGCGGGATTGGGATCTTTTCGCCACGATCGCGATTCCTCTCAATCTTTTCGCCGTTTACGCCGGTTGGCGGATCCTGCCTCGCGGGATGTTTCGCTGGCTGGCGGCTGCGACTATTCTTGTGCATCTTTCCATCAGCCTTCCCATTGTTTTATCCAATTCCTCGCTGCTGAAAGGGCGAGGATACGTCACTGTCGCATACGATCCGAAGCCCGTGGCCGCCGACGCCTATATCCGCGGTTTGAAACTTGGCGTAACGCCCATCCATCAAAATAACATCCGCTCCGGGAAAGCCGATGTGCGCATAGTTCCATTGGAGCGCGGATATTTATCCTGGTCGGAAGATGTAATTCTGGCGCCGGGAAAGACGTATCGTTTCGATCCGATTCTCGAAAAAGCGGGGCTCGATATACATCCTCCCATTCCCGAAAAACAATAAAGGATCCTTTTTCGTTTTACCTATGAAGCGATTCGATCTTGACGAAAAACAGTGGACTTTACTCGCAGTCGGGCTGATTGTTCTCCACGCCCTCATGAATCTTCTATGGCTGCAGATGGATCGCACTCCGCCGTTGTCGGACAGCATTTATTACATTCAGGGCGGATTCAAACTTTTGGCGAATCTGCAGAATGACGGATGGCAAGGCTTATCCAGCGTTCCGGAACTTACGCCGCACCGGCCGCCGCTGCTAAGTCTCCTCGCGGCGGCGATATTGCCGACTGTTAAAAATGTTCCCGATCGAATCGTCTGGATCAATGCGGTTTTTTATGCGGGCGCCGTGTGGATTTCATTCTGTTTCGCCCGCCGGCTGGCGGGAGGCGCCGCCGGCTTCTGTGCGGCGATGTTTTTGATGAGCAATCCCTTTGTGTTTCCCTACCTCTCCGATTTTGAAGCGGAACTGCCGTTGATGTTTTTTACCATTGCGACGCTCTGGTTTTTATTCCGCATCGCGGCCGGCGCCGGTTGGAGCGATTTCATCGGGCTGGGATTCTGTTTCGCTGCTGGAATTTTATTGAAATGGCTGTATGGCGTTATCGTATTCGTTCCTGCGATGGCGGTTTTCGGTCTGCTTCTTGTTAATCAAAAAGATCCAGAATCAAGGGAAAAAAGTTGGCGGCGGATTTTGACGGCGATGGCGATTCCCGCCGTCATCGCTCTTCCCTGGTATGCGGCTCATTATACCGATCTGATTCAGTATCAAAGCGAAGTCAAAAGATCCGGCTTATTCACGCCGTTTCATGAAGGATGGAGCGTCTATACGCTGATTTACTATCCCCTCCTGCTGGCTTACAAGATCAAAATATTCCACTTGATTACTCTGCTCGCGGGGATAATCGGCGGCGTTTTATTGTTAGGGCGCAAGGGTGAATCTTCTCAGCGGGCGGCTGGAATGTTACTAGGATTATCCCTTCTGACCCCCTGGCTGTTTTTTGTCATAAATGATCACAATCTCGCGGAAAAATATCTTCTTCCCGTCCAGCCGATCCTGGCGGTTTTGGCCGGATTCTCCATCGTCCGCCTCCGGCCAGTTTGGCGATTTCGAGCCGCCCTGGGCGTCTTTGTTTTGTTCCTCCTAATCGTACTGCACGGCCAATGGGGATTCTTCGGATCAGGCCGCAATGCCCCGCCGTTGATCCAGTCGGATCTGTGGCTGAAGCCGCAGACCGGCATGACTCGCTTCCCTATTCGCACGCCCCGCCGGGAGGAATTTCCGCATCGAACGATTGCGCAGACAATCGCATTGCAATACGGCGGCAAATCCAAACCGCCGAAAGTCATGACGATTCCCAATCTGCCTTTTTTTAACGCCTTCCATCTTTCTGTTTGGCTGCAAGCCGAAATTCCTAAAGCGGAATCGCTGGGCGTTTCCCGCTATCGGATTATTTTGGATCTGCTGTTTCACGATTTTTTGATCGCCAGCTCCGGCGCGGCGCATGGGGAGATCGAACATCGCGACCGCGTCGATCCCTACCGTTACGAAACAACCACGCGTCTGGCGCAATGGTATGAATCCTCCCCGGCCTGGCTGATGGAGAATCACCGATTGATCAACCAATATGACGATCCTTACGATGAAAGCGTCTTGAATGTTTTCGAACGAAGCGGGCCGGTGAAAAAAGAGGAAGCCGTCGAGATTATCGGCCTGTTCGCCGAAGAGATCGTTCAATATGATTTTATGTGGGATCAAATCGCCATTGTATGGAAGCGCTTGAAAGAATCTGTCTTGGAGGAGCGCGCGAAAGCGTTTCAAGAAGCCTTGTTCTACGGAGGCGAACAGACCGCTGAGCAATTGTTTGAGTCGTACGAAGAAGGGCGGATCGATTTATTCCCCTACGAACAATACGCGCTGGCCGTCAAAGCCGGACAGCATCGCCGGATGCCTCTCATGCAAAACCTTATCCACTCGATCGTTAATAAGAAAACGACTTGCGCGGCGGCGGCGAAGCGTTTGCTGAATTGACGCCGCCGATCGATTTTATTTCTGAGCCGATCGTTTTTCCCCCTATTCTTTATTGGGAAAGATTTTCGATCAATTTCACTTGCCATTCCCGGGGATTTATTCAAAATAACGAATGACGACAGATGATGATAAGTAGGGATGGATTACGAATCTATAAATTAGAGGAGATTGAGAATGATGAAGCGAAGAACTTTTTTGAGTGTCGCGGCGTTGCTATGCATGGTCGTACTGCCTTCTGTCTATGCGGACGATCCGGTTCAATGCTTGCTGGTCGGCAAAGAGCCGCACGGAGAGGCGGGCGTTTTGAATGAAGCGATTGCTGCGATCAATGCGAATTATCCGACCGTTCATATCACCGCGGTGGAGAAAACCGACTTGGAGGCCCTGCGCCTCGAGAATCTAAAGAAATACGACGTATTGATGCTCGAGCAGGTGCAGGTGGAAAACGGCAATCCGCCCGATTTCGTCAAGGAAGGC
>JAFGTC010000027.1 GCA_016934335.1 Candidatus Omnitrophota bacterium
CCAGGAGCAGATTTACCAGCCGCGCCGCCGCGCCATCGAACCCGCCGACCTGCCCGCGTTTCCGGCCTTGTTCTGCACGGCCGTCGATCCAAGCGCCAAACCGTTTCCTGTATCGGGATTGGCCCCCGAAGAGCCGCATCGATTTTCGCTGACCAGCATTCAGAATCCTTCGTTGAAGCATGAAGAGACGATTACGGCCGACGAGAAGGGGCAGGTCGAGATCGATCTCGCCGCCATTTTGACTGCGCTGCAAAAACAGGATGGCGCCTTCCATGAATTCGTCTGGTTCCTCCGGGAAGAAAAAGAGGGGGGAGCGTGGACGTCGGGGCTGGTCTGGCTGGAATCCAAGGCCACGCAGAAACTGGCGGCCGATGCGGTGCGCATTTTAATGGAAAGCGAAGACAAAGAGCGCGCCGATGCGTGCATCGATGCGCTCTTTGAGATCAACCTGCTTTCCACGCGCGAATATTTTATGAAAGCCTATGAAGACGCCCGGCAGGGGCTGCTCTTTCTTCCCCGGCAATACCGCGAGGAGAATTCGGCGCCGTTCAAAGAATCGCTGTGGCTGTTTATCAATCACCTGATGGACAAGATCATCGCCCGGCTGGAAAAAGCGAAGCCCGTCTTTCTGCAAGTCCAGCCGAATTGGAACGCCTTGGAATCGCTGCGGCTTTTGAAGGAGCGGCTGAAAGAGTGGGAATAGCGCCAATCGCTTTGCTTACACGCCTCGCCCGCCTCGCCGCTACAGCGTGTATTGATCGGCTTTGTAAAAATCGGGATTGGCCTGAATGAACTCGATGACTTTCGCCAGACCGGCGTCGAGATCGATTTTGGGCGACCAATTCATGAGATCCCGGGCTTTGCGGTTGTCGCTGATCAAGTGCATGACCTCGCTTTTTTCCGGCCGGATGCGGTTTTGATCGCAGACAATCTCTTTTTGGACGCCGGTTAATTGAATAATCTTCTCAGCCAGGCCGCCGATCGAAATTGTACTTCCCACGCCCAGATTGATCGTTTCGCCTTCAATGCCGCCGGCTTCGGCGGCCGCGATGAATCCGTCAACGGTGTCGGAGACGTAGGTTAAATCGCGTTTGGGGGTCAAGGATCCCAGACGAATCGTATGGGAATCCGAGAGGGCCTGCGTGACAATCGTGGGGATGATGGCGCGCGCCGACTGGCGCGCGCCGTAGGTGTTGAACGGGCGGATGGTCACGACCGGCAGATCGAAGCTTCGATAGTAGCTCTCCACCGCCTTGTCCGCCCCGATCTTCGAGGCGGAGTAGGGCGACTGGGCCTGCAGGGGATGCTCTTCTGAAATGGGGACAGTCAAAGCGGTGCCGTAGCATTCGCTGGTGGACGTGCAGATCAGACGAGCGACGTTCTCCCGCCGGCAGGCCTCCAACAGATTGAGGGTTCCCAGAACGTTGGTGTGGAAATAGGCGGAGGGCGCCACATAGGAATAGGGGATGGCGATCAGGGCGGCCAGGTGAAAGACGATATCCTTATCCTGAACGATATGCCGCATAAAGTGAGGATCGGTGATATCGCCCGCCTCGACGTTGAGCGACCGCTTGACGCCGCCGGGCGCATATTCCAAATTACCCCAATGCGGCCGGGAGTCGTAATGGATCAAGGCCGTCACGCCGGGGCTCAAGGACGCCAGTTTTTCCGCCAGATGCGACCCGATGAAGCCGCCGGCGCCCGTCACCAGGATTTTCGATTCTGCAAGAGGTTTCATTCATCCCGTCCTTTGAAACACGCCAAGGTCACCATTCGATGTAACCGAGTTCGCGCAGTCTTCCGAGAATCTTCTGCGCGCTTTCTTCGGGAGTTTCCTTGTCGGTATGGCATACGACTTCCGGATGAAGCGGTTCTTCGTACGGATCGTCGATGCCGGTGAATTCTTTGATTTCGCCAGCGCGCGCCTTTTTGTAGAGGCCTTTCGGATCGCGCTCTTCGCATACTTCCAGCGGCGCATCGACAAACACTTCGACGAAACACCCGATCATGCGCCGGTTTTCATCGCGAATAGCCCGATAGGGGGAGATGGCGGCCGATACGGCCACAACGCCGTTTCGCGAGAGAAGATGGCAAACGAATCCGATGCGGCGGATGTTGGCGTCTCGATCTTCCTTGGAAAATCCCAATCCCTTGCTGAGGTTGGTGCGGACGACATCGCCGTCCAGAATTTCATGCTTGACGCCGCGTTTTTTGAATTCCGTTTCGATGACGGCGCTGATGGTGCTCTTACCCGAACCCGAGAGGCCGGTGAACCATAATGTGAATCCTTTATACGCGCAGGCTTTCGCCGGGCTGCTGTTCTGCTCCACGCCAAATTCTTGCGTTGCGTCCATTTTTGAAAAACATCCTTTCTGAAATCGTGATTAAGAAGATTCGCTGAAACAGGGAGAAGGATTCTCGATGATCGGCGATGAATCAACTCCGATAAAATTGCGCGATTTGCTGGACGACGTATTCTTTCTGCTCGCCGGTCAATTCCGGATAAACGGGGATGGCCAAAGTCGATTGAGCCGACTGTTCGCTGACGGGGAAATCGCCTTTCCGATACCCCAGATGGGCGAAGCATTCCTGTAGATGCATGGGAACCGGATAATAAATTTCGCAGCCTACGCGGCGCTCTTTGAGATAGGCCATCAACTCGTCCCGCCTGGAGACGCGAATGACGAATTGATTGAAGATGTGGCGATTCTGGCGAATGACGGGAAGATGAACCTGATCGCCGGTCAGGCCGGATTCGGCGAAGAGTTGACGGTAGTGTTCGGCGTTGCGCTGGCGAGCCTGAGTCCAGTCGTCCAAGTGCTTCAATTTGATGCGCAGAACGGCGGCCTGCAAAGCATCCAGCCGGAAATTTCCGCCCACAATCGAATGGTAGTATTTGGGCTCGGAGCCGTGCATGCGAAGCCGTTTGAGTTTTTTGCAGAGTTCTTCATCGCCGGTGACAACCATGCCGCCGTCGCCGAAGCCGCCCAAGTTTTTGGATGGGAAGAACGAGAAGCATCCCAACTGGCCCATCGATCCCGCGCGGCGGCCTTTGTATTCGGAGCCGATCGCCTGGGCGGCGTCTTCGATGACGCACAAGTTATGCTTGCGCGCAATTTCCAGGATCGGATCCATATCGGCGCATTGACCGTAGAGATGAACGGGGATGATCGCTTTGGTTTTATCCGTGACGGCGGCTTCGATCTTTCGGGGATCGATATTGTAGGTTTCTTCTTCGATATCGACAAAAACCGGTTTGGCGCCGACGCGGTGAATGACGCCGGCGGTGGCGAAGAAGGTGTAGGGCGTTGTGATGATTTCATCGCCGGGCCCGGCGTCGACGGCCATGAGGGAGATGAGCAGAGCGTCGGTGCCGGACGATACGCCCACGCCGTAAGGGAGGTTGGAATAGGCGGCCGCTTCTTCTTCGAGGCCGATCACTTCGGGCCCCATGATGAAGCGCTGCGATTCGAGAACCGCATCGACGGCGGGGCGAATCTCTTCCTGAATTGCGACATATTGCGCTTTCAAATCCAACAAAGGAACGGAGACGTCAGAAGCGGAAGTAGACATTCGATCTCTCTTTCTATTTACGATTTCCTCTTCCAAGGATTTATTGGGCGGCCAATCCAGACGAACCGACGTTTCAGGCGCTCGAGCGGCGTCGATTTTCTCAAAGACTTTTCATCATACCCCGCTTGAGGACGGGAAACAATCGGCGGCCGCAGCGGAGTGTTCAATCCCTGTGTGAAAAGGGAGATTTTGTTCATAAATCCAGACGAACGCCGTCTTACATATCGTAGAGTTCGTCGTCGTGCGACCAGCCGCCGTAACCGCCGCCGCCCATGGGATCCTCGCCCAGTTCGCCGAAAAGATCACCCATTTCCTCTTCGATTTTTTCGGGATCCTCCCCTTTTTCGAGCCGGCGGATGGCTTCGTTCATTTCCGGCCCCATATCCATGCCGGTGCTTTCGGTGAGTTTGCGCATGAAAGCGCCCATTTGACGCGGGTCGTTCTCATCCAACGAATCGGCCTGGCTCATGAGTTTCATCATTTCGCGCTCCGCATGCGCCTGTTGATCGGGCGACATGTTGGCGAAGGGATCGGGCATGCCGGATTCGTCGGCGGCGTCGGACTGAGGCGGGGACGAACGCTGCCCTTTACCGATGGCAAAAGAGGAGATGATTTTTTTCATATTTTTCCCGCCGCATTTCGGGCAGGCGGGGGTTTTTTGTTCGCCGATTTTCTGCGACCAGAACTGAAAGATGGTGCGGCACTTGGGGCAGCCGTATTCATAAATGGGCATCGAAATAATTCCTGTAATCAATGAAATGATGGATTCGAATATTTTTCGAATTTCTTTGGAAATTATAAAGAGGAACGGCTCAATGGGAAAGGATGAAAGACCGGCTCGCTTCCCAATCTCTTTGAAAAGGCGGCTATTCGCGCCGCCGTTATTTCAGCATGGAGTCAAACAAGGCGATCACGCGTTTGGTGGTTTCATCCCAGCGGAAGCGCCGGGCGTGGTCAATCCCTTTTCGGGAGAGGTCGCGGCGGATGTCGTCGCCGCTCACGATGGCGGTGATCGCATCGGCCATCGACTCGACGCTTAGAGGATCCACGGTGAACGCGGCGTCGCCGGCGACTTCACCCAGGGCGGTCGTGGAAGAGCAAAGCACCGGCGTCCCGCAGGCCATGGCCTCCAGGACGGTCAATCCAAATCCCTCCAGTAAAGAAGGATTGGCTAACGCGAAAGCGGTTTGGAAGAGTCCATGCAAATCTTGATCCGGTACAAAATCCAGGAAGTGAACCCGGGATTGGATCCCCAATTCATCGAGAGTTTGAAAAATATCCTGATCTTTCCACCCCCGGCAGCCGGCGACAACCAGGCAAGTCTCGCGGTCATTCGAATCGTTCAAGTGGCGGGCGTAGGCTCGCAAGAAGCGCTGCAGATTCCGTCTCGGACTCAAGGTGGTGACAATCAGCCAATAACGGGGCGAATAGAGGCGATATTTCGCGGCGATGCGCTCGGCGGCCGATTCGCGATCGGGGATGGGATGGAGTTTGTCATGATCCACGCCGTTTTGAATGACGACGATCTTCGACTCCGCCCGGGGGAAGCATCGCACGATCTCGCCGGCGGAAAAGTTCGAGACGGTGATGATCTTGTCCGCATGGCGCACAGCCCGGCCGAACAGCCATCGAGCGGCCAAGGCGTCGCGGCGGCGGCAATACCGGGGATGAGAAATCGGGATCATATCGTGAAGGATGACGACCGTTTGGCAGACATCGCTGCGAGCGGGGACGGTCACGTTATCGATCGAGTGGAAAAGGCGCGGCTTGTATTTCTGAATTTGGCGGGGCAGGTCGTACAGCATCCAGGCGACGCGAGAGCGCCGGCGGGTTTTTTCCCAGCGCCAATGCGCAGGAATCTCCAAACGGCGCGCCTGTTGATGAGCCTCTTGATTTTGGTACTGGGGAATGACGGGCGGCAATTCGTTTTCCAAAAGAAGATAACTTCGCTGCGAATCGAATCGTATAAAATTCTGAAGCGACTGGTAGGTATGCGTCCCGAATCCGCCGGTGGTCGGCAGGAAACTGGCGTCAAATGCAATATCGTATTTTTCGTTCATCTGGTGTAAACTCGTGATTCCAAGTACCTTGTTACAAAATCGCTCGAGCGCAAGCAGGCCGTTATGACCAAAACGATTGAACTAGCCCCGATATCCACGATTTCCAAGAATGCCGTCATGCTGTCATTTTATCAACTTGTCTGCGGGCTGGTGCAGTATTCGTTTTTTCTGATTTTGCTCCGCCTGATTCCCAAATCGCACATGGATATTTACGAACTGGGCCGATCCTGCCTGGAAATCGGGGTCGGCGTGATCGGCTCCAGTGTAGCCGCAGTCATTGTGCGTGAAAACGCTCGCGACAGCCGCTGGTGGCATACGCATGCGCACATGGTGCGCAATCTTCTGCTCTATGCGACGCTTGCGCTGGGGCTGTTGATTTATGTCTTCATTGTTCTGCCGTCGTATTCTCCGCGGCATTCGCTTATCATCGGCCTTTTTTGCATCACCGTCTATTTCCAATCGAGAACCGATCTGTTCGAGGCGTTCTTCCGCTCGCGAGATCATGTCAAATTTCCCGTTCTCAATGGAGTGGCGTGCAATATTCTGATTACGCTTCTGACGTGGGCCTGCGTTTTGTTTCTGCCCCATCCGGTGATCTGGGCGGCCGGCGGCGTGCTGCTGCGCTGGATGATTCAAGGGGCGATTTTATCGTTTGTCATTCGAAGAGAAACCCCGCCGACGTCCGAAGCGCATGGGGCGCCGAGGTTGAGTTACCGGGACATCCTCGCTCACATCACGCCGATCAGCGTCGGGGCGATCTCGTTCATTATTTATGCGCGCATCGATGTTCTAATGCTGCAATGGATGGGATTCGAATATACGATTGCGATTTACGGATGCGCCTTCCGCCCGATCGGATTTCTTTCCATGTTCGTGGCCGCGTTTTATCACGCCTTCGCTCCAACCGTCAGCAAAATGATTCACCGGGATCCGCGGCGGGCCTTCCGAGTTTCCGCCAAGGTGGGAGCGCTTTTCTCGCTGGCGGGCCTGGCGGCCGCTCTATCCATCTTTCTGCTGCGCCATGAAATCACGCGCCTGCTCTATCCGGAGATTTTCGAATCGACGGCGGACGCTTTGGGCCCTCTTTCCTGGTCGCTGCCTATCATCTTCGGGGGAAACGCGATTGGATTTTTTCTGGTGAATCAAGGAAAAAAGGGCGCGAGTTATTACATGATCGTCAACTTGATCGGCGTAGTCGTGAATATCCTAGGAAACCTGCTGGCCATTCCTTCGCATCAATTTGTCGGGGCCGCCTGGATGACGGTGGCGACTGACGCGATCACCACGCTTCTGATGATCTTCTCCGCTCTTCTGATTATCAGACAATCGCCAAGGGAATCCGGCGCTTCCATTACTTCGACATAGCCTGTTCGTAGACGGCGAAAGTTTTATCCGCCATCCCCCCCGATTGGAAGGCTTGCACGCGCCGCCGCCCTTTCTCTTGGCAGGCCTCATAGAGAGAGTCGTCCTTCAACAGGGCTTCGAGGGCTTCACAAAACGCTTCGCAGCCGTCCCGGGGATCAACAAGGGCCGCCGCTTCCCCGCAAATTTCCGGCAGCGCCCCCGCGGACGAACTCACAACCGGTGCGCCGGACGCCATGGCTTCCAACACGGGAAAGCCGAATCCCTCATCCCACGAGGGAAACAGAAACACTTCGGCGGCGGAATAGAGTTCCTGCAGTTGTTTTTTGGGGACATAGTCGAAAAGGATGACATCTTTTCCGGAAAAACCGTCTTCGCTGGAAGCCAATCCCAGACGGAGGCCCATGTCTTCGGCCCGGGATAAAAATTCCGCGCTGCGATGCCCCCGGCTTCCCGCCAGGATCAGCCTTAATTTTGTGAATCCACGTTTTCGCATGGCGGCCAGAGCGGCGAACAGCATCCCGACGTTTTTTCGAGGATTGATTTCGCCCACCCACAGGATGTAGGGCGAATCATCGCCAAACATTTCGCGGCGGCGATTCATCTTGTCCGATTTCGAGAGAGAGACGTTCTCGAAAAACACATCATGATGCACTGCGTGGATTTTCGGCGCCCACCGGCTGTTTTGTTGGATCAATTGGCTCCGGACAAACTCGCTCGGGACAATCACCTGATCGGCTTTTTCGACGCCTGACGCGATGCCGGCGGCGAAGCCCTGCGCCGAGGGCGGATACCATTCCGGATGAAGGAAAAGGCTGGCGTCGTGCACCGTGAAGACGGACGCCGCGCGAGCGCCGGCCGGCAGGACATGCGCCGGACCGTGTATCAAATCCAAACCATCGATCCAGCGATCGACCCGGGGGCGATCCAGGATATTCCACGTTTTCAGCAAAAAATTCAAAGGAAGAGGAAGGCGATGAATCCGGATTTTTTCATCCAAGCGGGGAAACGCCTCCAGGCTTGAACGCCATTTTAGCCCCAAAGGAAAGACGGAGAAGAGCAGATGGATTTCGCCGATGCGAGGATTCGTCGCCAGGCAGCGAATGAGGCGCTCGGTCGACAATCCAATGCCGGTTCGCGGGGGGAATAAACTATTGGCTTCAAATAGTATTTTCATTCTGGCGCGCATTCCGATGCTGATTTCGATGAGTCATTCTATCCGATTTGTGATAGAGTGGGTATTATAGATTCATCCCCGGCGATCACAATAAGATCGGCCGGCGGCTTCGGCCTGCAGAATTTTCATTTTCTTTTCAATTGATTTGCGCATTGATTCTTTGTACATTATACAAATTGGATGAATTACCGGCGAACCTCACGACGATAATTCGAATGTAAAATTTACCGGATCGACTTTTACATACCATAGACTATTATCTATTATGCGAGGAAATCGATGAGAGCAGTCATCATGGCGGGAGGGCGAGGGAAGCGCTTGTTTCCCTATACGCTCGTATTACCCAAACCTCTTGTACCCATTGGAAAGACGCCCATTTTGGAAGTAGTGGCGCGCCAACTGGCGGATAAAGGATTCAATCACATCACGATCTCAGTGGGCTACCATGCTGAAATCATCATGGCGGTCATGGGGGACGGATCTAAATTCGGCGTGAAGATCGATTATTCCTACGAAGACCAGCCTTTGAACACGATCGGCCCTTTGACGCTGATATCCGGGCTGGACGAGCCGTTTCTGGTCATGAACGGCGATCTGCTCACGGACCTGGATTATCAAGACTTGTACCAATATCACCTCCGCCGCGATTCGCTCGTGACGGTGGCCACCTACAAGCGGCGCGTCCGGCTGCCGCTGGGCGTTGTTCAATTGAATGGAGAGAACGCCATAACCGCCTTTCAGGAAAAACCGGAATTTGATTATGATGTCAGCATGGGAGTGTATGTTTTCAATCCTGACATTTTATCCTATGTTCCCAAAGGTCAGCCCTTCGGCTTCGACCATTTGATTTTGAAACTGCTGGATCAAAACGAAAAGATATCCTCGTATCCCTTTGACGGGAACTGGCTGGATATGGGAACTCCGGAGGATTTGATTAAAGCCATGGAAGAATTCGAATCGAATCCGGAGCGCTATCTGCCTAAACAAGTCGGAGATTATGCCTAGATTTCTGGAATTTTTCATAGCGTTGATCGCACTGGCTGTACTGCTGCCGGTTTTTCTTATCATCAGTCTGGCCATCTGCCTGGATTCCCGCGGCTGGCCTTTTTTCCGTCAAAGACGCGTCGGAAAAAAGGGGAAGATTTTCTGGATGTTCAAATTCCGCAAAATGTTTTCGTACGTCCCCCCCGACGGGAAAGGCATCACCACCAATCACGATGTGCGACTAACGAGAATGGGGCGATTATTGGAGCGCTTCAAACTGGATGAGCTCCCGCAAATCATCAACGTGCTTTTGGGGGACATCGCGCTGGTGGGGCCCCGCCCGGAGATTGAACGATTCATTTCTTATTATCCGGAAAAATGGGAAAAAGTATTGTCGATCCGCCCCGGGCTGATCGGCTACAGCCAGATTAAAGTACCCCATGAAGGGGATCTGTATCCGAAAAACTGCCTGGATCATGAACAGTATTACATCGAACACATCCTGCCGCAGAAATTAGACAATGAAATCGAATATCTGGAGAAGAAAAGTCTATGGCTGGATCTGTCGATTCTCTTCCAGGTGAGTCTGTCTCTGTTGTCGCGAACCATAACGCCGCGCTGGCTGATGGTTCATCTGAGCCCCTTGTTTGTGCTGCTGGTCGATACGGCGTTATCAGGGCTGAGCGTGGTCATCAGTTTCGCGCTGGTCTTCCAACTGGGCTTGCCGGAGGATTTTTATCCCATTGTCAAAGAAGTGATTTTTTACAGTCTGATTATCCGGCCCATGTTCTTTGTACTTTTCGGCCTTCCCAAATATCCGATATCGTCTTCGATAACATCCAAATATGTCGTCACGATCTTGAAGTCGTGCTTTTATTCTTCCTTGATGATGATCATGGCCCTGATGTTCATCGACAAGCGCGATTTGGTGCTGAGCGCGCATCTGGTCGATGCATTTTTCCTGCCGACGCTTTTATTGATCATGCGGTTCGCTTACATCTCGCTGCATGATTCGCTGCTGGCGACCGATTCGTTTCGATCGCCCCTGCGCATCTTCTCGCATATTCTCATCCTGCTGTTGAACGGATTTCTTGGATTTTTATCGTTCTGGCTCTGCCACATCGTTCGATTGCAGGAACTCAATATAAACAACCTGATTCCCAAGATCGGCATGATTTCGCTGACTGTGTTTTTCATCCGAACGGGCTTGTCCATCACCATCTGGCCGCCGAGAGCCAAAGGCTGGGGCGGCTTCTGCAAACGAGAGATTCCGCGGATTTTTCAAACGTCGCTCATCGGAACCGGGCTCATTCTGATTTCTTATCTGATTCTTCAAAAACCGGCGTATTCGCGAATGTCTTTGATTGCGGATACATTTCTTTACGCCGGTTTTGTCTGGATATTGTCGCTGATCTGGTGCATGCCGCTGATACGTTTAAATCAATTGCATCGAACGAAAAAGACGATTGTCCTGGGTATCGGCGTGGAGACGGAGTTGTTTTTGAGTACGATCGACCGCTTGAACGACGATCATATCGAGATTGTGGGAATCGTTACGGACATCGAGTGGAAGCGATTCTCTTCGATTGCCGGCTACCGGGTCATCGGAACTGTCGGCGATCTGGAATCCTTATTCGAGGTGCACCATCCCCATCTCTTGATCGCCTGGGAATGGGCGAAAGACAAGGATTACTGGCCGTACATCAAATCGATCTGCCAGAAGCGAGGCGTCGAATACAGCATCAATCCAAGCCTGAACACCTTATTGACAAAAGAGCAGGAAGATTTTTCACCGGACAGAGATGTAGCGGTGTAGTCCATCCAAGGCAATATTTTTTCGGGATTCGCGACTGACGACGCGCTGTAATTATTTCGATTGAGGCGCGCCGGATTGAGCCATGGCTTCGCGAAGCGTCTTCCAATATTCTTTCATGACCACGAAGATGCAGCCGAAGAAGAACAACCCTATAAAAGCCAGCACGGAGAATTTGACGGTTCCCTTGGCGGCCGGTTCGATGAACGGCTCGTCGAGAATCATCAAGGTGCGGCTTTGCTTCTGCGATTCGATCTGCGCCGCCGCCAACTGCTTATTGAACAGTTCCGCCCGGCTGCGCAGCATCTGCAGTTTGTCTTGATAATCGCGCACCTTCAATCTCAATTGTTCGTATTTGGAAAGCGGGGGATATACGCCGTCTTCTTCCGTGCCTTCAAGAAGATCGGTTAATTTCGATCGAAGATCTTTAATCGTCCCTTTGATCGGAAGCAGTTCCCGGGAATCGTCGCCATACTGCTGCATGAGATCCGCCAGTTCGGATTCTTTCATGATGATGCTCTGCTTGATCGTTCCAATCAACATATTGCCCGAAGCGAACTGGCTTTCCAAATCGGTGATGTTGTTGTTGGATGCGAATCGAATCAGTTCCGAAGAGATGGCTTCGATTTCGCCGGTGACGTCGTTGATCCATTTATGGATGTCCTGGATGGATCGCTCGGCTTTGGCCTTCATGGAATCTTCGAAGAATTTGTTGGTTTGATCGATGGCGCTTTGCACGATGCGTTGGGTGATATCGCGATCGTCGTATTGGGCTTTGAGTTCCAATCCCACATTTCGAACTTCGCGCACCGAATAGATATCCTGCAATTTCTTGAAGCAGTCCAGACTGTCTTGACACTCCCACAGAGCCATTAGCTGATTTTCGCGGACGATTTCATTCTTGACCTGGGATGAATCGGCCAAGGTTTTCAGTTGGGAAAGCTGCGAGGCGAATGGAAGTTGGACGATGTCGCTGTCGACGGATTTGAGTTGAACCAGGTCGAACGAATTCAAATCGCGCATGACGTCCGGCGCGATGACGGCGGAGCAGACGTACTGCCGCGGCGTAAACAAGAAAAGCTTGACGCCGACCGCCGCCGCTCCCAGAAACGAAATCAACAGAATCCATTTCATCCGCGGGATCAGGATGCTGAGCAGGCGAACCAGAGATTCATCGATAAAGAAATCATCCTCACGATCCATGAAATCGCGATCGTTTATTTCTTGTTTAGACTTATTCATGCGCGTTTATCCTCGAAACCATCCATTGTCACGTTTTATTTCGTTACTTCCAGAGCTCGTGCGATACGCCCTGCGGCTTGTTTGTTTATTCATTGATCGGCGCCAGCATCTCCGCATCCAAGGGGACGACAATCGCGTCGCCCTTTTCGACCTGCAGGCTCTTTCCGTTGGTTTTGATGTTCAGAACATGGCCATAAGGCTTGAGAACATAGATGCCGTTTTCATCGGCAAACGACGTCGCCCCGCCCACGTGATTGAGATAATCATCGACGCTCCAATCTTCGTGAAACGTCAATGTTCCCGAATTGTACACGGCGCCGATCACCGTGACGGAATTCGGCTCGGAGGGGATGGAGATTTCATCCTGATCCAACAAAACAGGATCTTCCTGCGAAGGATCGAATATCAAGCGACCCTCATACAAGATTTCGCCCTGGGAACGGATAATGTTTTGCCGGAGGCTCTGGGCTTTCATCAAAAGTTTTTGATCGTCGCTCAAAATGGCGCTCTCCGCCAGGTTGGCTTGAAATTTCAAGATCTGCGCTTCTAAATCCTGCATCACTTTTTTTTGGATGCGTTGCTGCTCGCTCTCCAGCGATTTTCGCGTCAGCATCGCGCCGTTGAGAAACGCGTCGTCCTGCAGGCCCCCGGCCGACTCAATCAAGGCGCTCAATCGGGTATTTTGGGGAAGAATATATCGACCCGGATAATTGACGCGCCCGTTTATATCGACCACGACACATTTTTCTTTGAGGATCTCCATTCGATTGGGAATGCGGAAAATATCCCCATCTTTGAGAAGCATGGTTTGATTTTTGGGTTGGGAATAATCGATCTCGAAAAAGTGATACGTATTATCTTCGCTTTTGCGGGATAACTCCACGCGGGTGATATTGGCGTTCGGCGTGAATCCCCCGCACATGGCGATTAAATCCTTGAGAGTCGAACCGTCGCTCCATTCGTACTGCGCCGGATATTTGACCTGGCCGGCAATGGTCGCCGTATTCCCGATATTCGGAACATAAAGACGGTCGCCCGCTTCGAGGAGAATGGAGTCGTGGCGTCCCAGCAAAAAGACGTTATAGAGATCGATGACCGTGGTTTCGATTATTTTGGAGCCATCGCTGTTCACTTTATTGCGGGTTAGTTCGATGCTTCGAAACGATCCTTTCTCAGTCGGCCCGCCGCAGATGTACAGCAGATCCAGAGCGGTGTAATTGGATCGAACCGTGTAGGCGCCCGGCCGGTTCACATTGCCCGTTGCGATGACGTCGATGTTTTTCAAATCGATCAGTTCAACCTCGACATCGACGTTTTTGTACGCCTCCAAGGCATATTCGGCGATTTCATCGCGCGCTTGGCTCAGGGTTAAACCCGCGACATAAATCGTGGGGATCTTGGCGAAGGATAAAACGCCCCGATTGTTCACTTCGACGCGATGCTCTTCATTAATAACGCCCCGGATTTTAATCAAGAAAACGTCGCCCGGGCCAAGAACATAATCGGCTTGAACCGGCTTGTTCTGATTCATCGTCAAAGTATCGGTGGAATTATTGATAAAATACGAACTTCCGAACACATTGGCGCGAACTTGCGAATCATCAAAAATCCGCAGTTTCGAAAATCGGGATTGGGCTTCTTGCAAATTGGCTTCCG
Source organism: Candidatus Omnitrophota bacterium (assembly GCA_016934335.1). GTDB lineage: Bacteria > Hinthialibacterota > Hinthialibacteria > Hinthialibacterales > Hinthialibacteraceae > JAFGTC01. Next base: position 13,868 of record JAFGTC010000027.1, read on the forward strand.
AATAAACGACATCGGCCGTCAGCGAAGCGCCGATCGCGAGAAAAAAGCAAAGACGAAACGCAAATTGGCTTTTTTGAATCGAAAATTTCATAGTCTACTCCCTGGGCGCGCCTGCGACAAATTGCACGGCTAAACACGATTCCGTTAGAAAAAAAATTTACGATTCCGCATAGTTGAATTCAATCGTGAAAATGGAGCCGCACGCTTCTTAATCCAACGATCATAATCATAAAAGTTTTGAAATTAAAGGATTTCAACATGGCTGGCATCGACTTCCACAACGATGCTTTGCCCGATGCTGTCTACTTCCAGCACCAAACTGCATCCTTTTTTTGTGCGAACGACTTTGCCGATCATGCCAAGTCCCGGTCCGTCCACGATTCGGCAGGGCGTGCCGCGCTTGTATTTCTTGGCGGGATCGATTTTCATGCCGGATTGAATGGCCTGGAGGATTTGGTTCAACTCCATCTTGAATTTCTCTTGGTCGACGACGTCGATGACTCTGACGGTTCGCCCGGTTTCGAGCACCTTGCGGCGTTCTTCGCGCTCGCCCGGGAAAAAGAGATATCCCGGGAAAATGGGAATCTTGGATTTTTTGGCGCCGCTCCTCGTTTTTCGGATGGTTTCAACCAAGGGGAGAAAATGAGGGACATTACTGATATGGAGATCTCTCGAGAGTTTCCGGCCTTGATTGGGTTTGATATGCACCACCCACCATTTTGCCTCGGAATTTTGAATTTCCAAATCTTGGGGATAGATAATTTCGGGTCGTTTAGAAGGATTCGAATCAGTCATTTAGGCAATTCTTCTTGTTTCTTTCTCTTTTTACCGCACTGGCTGTACAGGCCTTCGAATCGGCGAGTCATCCGCTCCGCCGAAAAGTGCTTCTGCACTCGAACCTGTCCGGCGTCTCCCATTTGACGCCGCAGTTCGGGGGAATCCATCAGCCGGATCAGAGCCTGACATAATTCTTCGACATTGCCCGGCTGGCAGAGGAAGCCGGTTTCGCCGGCGACGATAATTTCGGGCAGTCCGCCAACCCGCGAGGCGACGACCGGCAACCCGGCATTCATGGCTTCGAGAACAGAGACCGGCTGCCCTTCGACGTCCGAAGGGAGAGCGAAGATATCCATGCCCCGCAGGAGATGATCTACATCGGAGCGATATCCGGCGAAGACGACTTGTTTTTCCACCCCTCTGTTGACCGCCAGAGCCCGCAAGTCTTCCTCGATCTCGCCCTGCCCCGCGATGAGCAGGCGCAGGCGCGGAAAACGGTCCTTGAGGCGGGCCGCCGCCCGAATCAATAAATCATGGCGCTTGGCGGGCCGAAGCTGCGCCACGACGCCCACGATGCAGTCCTCCTTATCGAAGCCGAATTCAAAATGAACGTCTTCACGAATCGCTTCGGTGGAATCATCCGGCTCCAGGCAATCCAATCCATTGTGAATCGTGAGCAATTTTTCTTTGGGCAGGCCGATCGAATGAATGACGCTATGCAGTCCATGCTGCGAATTGGCGACATAAAACGTGTCGAGCGAATGAGTCAAGCGATCCATCAGGCGGTAGAGGCGGCCGTAATCCTTTACAGAGTAGACGGTTCGGATGCCGGAAATCACGGAGATCCTGGGATTGAAAAAATGCGCGCCCCGGGCGAACAGATTGGAGTGATAAAGAAACGAATGGATTACATCGGGTTGAAACCGGTTGACAATTTTCCGGAAGCGGGAAAAACCGGTAAACCATTGACGGCGCGACAGATTGAGATTTTCTCCCTCGACGCCGAGATCCCGCGCGGCATGGATCAGATCGCCCGGCCCCATCAACGTGACCAGGAAGGGCGAAATTTTTTCGCGATTCAGAAATTTCAGCAGAGAGAGAACCATCCTCTCGGTTCCGCAAATTTTTGAATCGGTCGTAGTCAAGAGAACGCGACAGGTCATAATTTTCCAGGCAATCCTTGGATCACCGCTTCGTTGCGGCGACCAACAATTTATGCGCCAGGCGGCGCATCGGCCCTTCGCTCATGGCATAGGCCATGGAAGGAGCGAATCGGCAGAGATTCCCCGCTTCTTTCAGCCATGGCAGCCCGGCGGGTAAAAGCAGGTAATTGCCATAGATATGATATTCCCGGGCCAAAGGGCGGACGACGTTCGCCAAACTGGAAACGCCCGCCATTTTCGTACGTCCAAGTTCGCGGCCCGCCAGGCGGCACAAAATGCGCCACAAATGATTTGACAAGGTCGTGACATGCCAGGCGTTATACATATCGAACAAGACAAGCCCGCCGGGTTTGGCGACGCGAAACATTTCCCGCACGGCGGAACGATAATCGGGTAAATACCATAAGACGCTCAGAGAGTATACCGCATCGAACGAATCGCTCCCATAGGGAAGTTGTTCGGCGTCGGCGTGGCACAGATGAATGGGCCGCCCCGTCCGGCGAAGCCTATCCGCGCAGGCGGCGATATTGTCGCCGGAAATGTCGCAGCCGAAAAGTTCGGCGCTGTCAGGGGGCATTTTTAAGAGCAGATCGCCGCGTCCTGCGCCGACTTCCAGCACGCGGCCCTTCGCCTTTCGCACAGACGCCAAACAGACGTCCTGGTATCGGACATGATAGGGCTGCTGCGCCAGATCTTCTGAAAACCGCCGCCAATGCCCGCCGTATTGCTTCCGGTAAAAATTCTTCCACGGGGATAATTCATTCATGAACAGAAAGAAGCGAGCACCTCCAATCGTTTTCGAAATCTTACACTAACAATGGGAGGCGCAATATAGGAAGGAGTCGCATTCGCTCAACATTTTGCGTGGGGAGAACGAAAAAAAACAAAATTCTTCCCCCCAGCGGCCGAGCGGTCATCATTCCGACGAATGTGTTTCATCCGCTCCGCGGTTATTCTTTGGATTGACTGTAAATATGCACATCCTGCTGAGGATATGGAATCGTGATGCCTTCCTGATCGAAGCGCTGTTTGACCGCTCGCGTCACATCCCAATAGATCGACCAATAATCCGCCGTTTTCGACCAGGGGCGGCAGATGAAATTGACGGAGGAATCGCCCAACTCGTGCAATCGAATCACGGGCGGGGGATCTTTCAGCACGAGTTCGTGATGGGCGATGATATCTTCCAAGATATGCTGAGCTTTATCGATGTCGTCTTCGTAGCGAATGCCGAACACCATGTCGATTCGCCGGATGGGCTTGCCTGTGACATTGGTGATGATCCCGCCCCAGATGGAGTTGTTGGGGATCATCACTTTTTTGTTGTCAAAGGTTTTGATATGCGTAGATACAAGATTCATGGATTCGACGATGCCGCTGACGCCGGCCGCATCGATGACGTCGCCGACGTCGAAAGGGCGATAGACCAGAATCAAGATGCCGCTGGCGAAGTTGCTCAAGGTTCCCTGCAAAGCGAAGGCGATGATGAAGGCGGCGCCGCCGATCGCGGCGAGAAGGGGATTGATGTTGATTTCCAGCATGGATAGCCCCATCACCAAACCGATGGCCATGATGACCCGCCGGACGGATTTATCCAGAAAATCGCGCAACAGATCCGACATTTTTTTAGAGACGGATACGGCCTTTCTGACGGCATGCCCGGCGATGATGGAGCCAATCCAGAAGGCGATGATGGTCAATACGCAGAACGAGACGTTCCAGGCCCAGCGAACGCCCCCTTCCGGAGACTCCAGCCAGCCGACGATGGTCAGCCAAAAGGCGCTTGCGTCGGAGACATCGAGATCAATTCCCGAGACGGCATTGATATATGAGCTGTATTCTCCGATTTCCCCTCCCTTTTCGGAACATTTATCCAGGACTAAATTCAAGCGGTCGATCAGGGCGGTCCGTTCATTGCGCAAGTCGGAGATGGATTTCAGTTTTTGGATTTTTTCTTCGCTGACTACATCGACTTTTTCTTCCACTTTCGAAAGTTCTTTGGCTTTGGCTTCGACTTCCTTGCTGGCTTTTTGGATTTCAACGGCCGTCGATTCGACCTTTTTTTTGGTTTCCTTGATTTCCTCTACTTGTTTTTGCACTTCATCCTGTTTTTGCTGGAGGTCCTGCTCTTTATCCTCTTGCACTATAGTAGGCGTTGATGGGCTTTGCGTCTTTTTTTCTTGAACGGCGTCTTGAATCTCGGATTTTTTGTCGACGACTTCCTGGACTTTTTTCTCGATCTCCTTTTGAGTTTCTTCTACTTCTTGAACTTTTTCTTCGACTTTTTCCTGCGCCTGCGAAACATCTTCTTTTTTATCTTTGAGTTCCTGCTTGGCTTGAGCGACTTCTTCCGATTTTTTCTTGGCCTCTATCTCCGCGTCGCTGATTTGTTTGACTTTATTTTTCAAGAGAAGCATCCAAGCATCGGCTTCGACTTTGAGTTCCTCTTTAGTAAGCGGCTTCAGCAATATTTCCAGATAGGCAAGCGGGATTTGGGGATCCTTCGTCGTAACAGCTTTATAGGAACTTTGCGCCGCGGCGAACAGGGAGGCCGAGAGAATGAACGCAAAAATAATGATCAAATTCAAAAGACTGCTTTTCTCTTTGATTTTCATGGATCTTCACGCCTTTCTTCGAATTCAAAACACGAAAAAGGATACTCCCCCAAGACAATATGTCAATGGATTTTCCGATTCACTTCACATCCTTTGAACAGACCGATTCCTTATCGTTTCATAAGCATTCATGGATTGATTCCAACCTTTATAATAAGAACATGCGCAACTGTACCGGGAAGCAATAGCGATCAAGGAGCTAATCATGAAAAAAGTAGGATTTGTAGGCGTCGGCACGATGGGATTTCCGATGTCCGACAATTTGCTGAAAAACGGCTTTGACGTTTATCTCTACAACCGAACAGCGGAAAAAATTAAGCCCTTAGTCGAAAAGGGAGCGAAGGCCTGCGCGTCTCCGGCGGAAGTCGGCGAGAATTGCGAACTGGTCTTCACCTGCGTGTCGGATTCGCCGGACGTCAAACAAGTCATCCTGGAGAAGAACGGCGTTGCGGAAGGGATGAAAAGCGGCGGGATCATCGTCGACTGCAGCACCAGTTCTCCGAAACTGGCCCAGGAAATGTGCGAGGCGCTGAAAGAGCGCGGCGTTGGAATTCTGGACGCCCCGGTCAGCGGCGGGCCGGAAGGGGCCCAAAAAGGAACTTTAACCATCATGGTCGGCGGCGATGAAGACGTCTTTCAGCGCGCCATGCCCGCTCTTGAGGCCGTCGGAAAAACCATCACCTATATCGGCCCCGCCGGCGCGGGACAACTGACCAAGGCGGTCAACCAGATCGTCATCGCCTCGTCGCTGGTGGGCATCGCGGAGGGCGTGGTACTGGCCCAGAAATGCGGCATCGATCCGGAGAAGGTCATCCAAGCCATTTCCGGGGGAGCGGCCCGTTCGTTCATGATGGACGTACGCGCGCCGTTGATGTTGAAGGAAGAGTTTGAGAAGGCCTATTTCGCGCTGGGCTATCACGCCAAGGATCTGCGCATCGCCATGGAATTGGCTCAAGAAACCGGCGCTAAAATTCCTTTGTGTAAAATGGCCAGCGATCAGTTTCAGGCGATTGACCAGAGCGGCCGCGGCGCCTTGGATCATTCCGCCGTATACCTCTACACCAAAGAAAAGAACGATTTATAAGAGTTGAGTTGATTAAAAACAATCGATTGATCCACATTCAACCGATCCATGAAAAACAACGGCCGACCCGCCGCCTGGCGGATCGGCCGCTTCTCTATATGAACATCCTCTGTCAGGATAATCTCTAATTCTCCGATCGTACGATCGCCGCCGCCCAATATCCTTTTTCTTCCGGCGTTCGGATGGGAGCGATTCGGCCTCCCGTGAGATCCTCGCCCGGCCGCCACTCGCTTTTCATGATGTCCAGCCATTTGCAGGTGAATTTTCCCGGGGTTTGCGTCAGATCAAGCCCCACTTCTCCACCGTCAGGGAAGAAGAGAGCGTATTGTTTTCCCGGATCGAATGTCAGATAAGCCTCGTTGTCGCTTCGATCTTGGAGAAGTCGGCTTTGGGCGTCGGGAGCGCAGGTGGATAAATCGATCCGGCTGAGAAGCATGCGCATGCTCTTTACGTGAGCCTGCGCCTTGGGGCTGCAGCCCAATCCGCTGTCAGGGCGATGGAATCGAGTGGCCGCGATGCCGCCGAAAATATTGCGCCAAAAGCGCTCCTGCCCATCGCGGTCATTGCCGAACCGGCCGGCATCCGCTCCGTAAATTTTGACGGTGTTCAACGGACGGATGGATTGAGAAATATAATCGCGCGCCCATTGGATATTATCCCAATGGGTTTGCCCCTTATTGTGATTGTTCTGGGAGACGTCGATGAACGAATAGATTTCGGGATGATCGTACAAGACGTGATGCTGCCGGTGTTTGATGTCCCAATTGTCAAACATATCCGAAACCATGACTTTTACATTGGCGGCTTCGGCTTTCTTCTTGATGAAATCAATCCAATACTGCCCCCAGATCGGCGGCGAATCCGTTTCGTTGTTCATGCAATACAAAACATTGTTATATTGGAGAGAATACGAAAGCAATTTTTCCACGAAGGCTTCCTGATATCGGCGAAAAACATCGTATTGCGCCTTATACCTCTCCATGCCGGGGACGGAATAAAAGAAATGCTGCTTGTCGCGGCCCGGATGATCGGGGTATTCCTTGTCGAATCCCGATTCTTCGTAGGTATAATTGATATTGTTTTTGGGGTTGTAAGGATGAATCTGCCAGCGGTTGGCGCCGTTTTGATCGGAATAATCGAAGCGATCCCAGATTTCGATCTGAACGATGATTTTGCGCTCGCTGGTCCATTTCAACATATTCTCAAACCGGGTCCAATATTCGGGATTCCATTGGTTGAGATCGTATTTGCCGTTTTCCAACTCTTTGAAGGGATAAAGTTCAAATCCCTTATCCTTGCGATCGGACATCGTATTGCGGATATAATTCCCGCCGGCGGAGGCGAGAAGATCGAGATGCTCTTTCAAGTTCGGCCATTGGAAGAGATTGTCGTCGTCCGTCCCGCCCAAGAGGATTGTAAATTGATTTTCATACTGCCAATAGCGAGGGTTTTTCGAGTAGGGCTGAATCCCAGAATGGTCTTCGGCCAAACAATGAACAGAAAAAAGAGCCGCCAATACGATCATCGCCCCGGTTAAGCCGCATCTTTTCATTTTTCTTCTCCTGTTAAATTGATACTGCCTCTTTGAGTCTAAAGGATGATGGAGGGCTTCGTATAGGCCTCGCATTGCATCTCTCCGTTTTACTCAAATTCAAAAACAATGGAAAAAATTTTTTCTTTTTATCCAACTTTTCCATGAAACCTGCCACATATAAATAGAGAGAGATCAGATTTAGACGATTCGCCTTTGAAAACGTATCGATGATGGGAGCAGGTGCGATGGCTTACGATGGCATCTCTGTTAAAAGACTTCTTAAAGGATTCGACCATAAACCGCTTTCGCCGTCAGAAGAAAGCCTGTTGCTGGCCCGCGCCGCCAAAAACGATTCTCATGCGCGGGATCGATTGGTCGAAGCCAACCAAAGGTTTGTCGTTCGCATGGCGATTTCCTTCCGGAATCAAGGCTTGTCGCTTTCCGACCTGATCCAGGAAGGCAATCTGGGATTGATCGAAGCGATCGATCGATTCGATCCTGAAAAGAAATGCCGTTTAATCTCTTATGCGGCCTGGTGGATACGCCTGTATATGCAGCGAGCGATTGAACAGAAATCGCGGACAGTGACCATTCCAATCAACAAAGTCGGCGCCTTAAAGAAAATCAAGAACTTCGAGTACGGCTTCCTAAAAATCCACGGACGCAAGCCGACCTATGCGGAAATCGGTAAAGCCATCAATATGGACGCCGAAAAAGTGAAATACATCTATAACCTGGGCACCTCGACTATATCGATCCACGTTGAAGACGATGAAGGTCAGACCATCGAAGACCGATTGGAAATCGACGCCGCCGAACCGCTGCGCGAGAGAGTATGGCTGAACGAGTTAACGCGAGGCGTCGCCAAGGCATTGAATTTGCTGACTCCGCGCGAGCAGGATGTCCTGCGCTGCCGTTTTGGATTGGATGACGGAACGCCGACCAGCCTGCGCCAGGCGGGGCGCCGTTTGGGATTATCGGCGGAAGGCGTGCGCCAGATCCAAGCGCAGGCGATCGAGAAGTTGAAAGATCCAGAGTTCGATTCGGGTTTAAGCGCATTCGCTCAAGCGATGTAAAAAAAAGGATTTATCGAGAATAAAATTTTAGTTGGGCATCCAGTTCATCCGATAACAGGATGCTGAGAAATAAAAAAAACAGGACCTCCCCAACCGTTGAAACAAGTTATTGATCCCCTCGATGCTTGTTTCAGCGGTTTTTTTTGTGTGGGAGTGAACCATCTTTGAAAGAATGAATATCTTCTTGGTTCAATTAAACTTTGGTTTGATTGATTTCCGTCGGTTTTTATCCAAAATTTGTACAGGCGGCCGAAAAAAAGTATTTTGTCTGAAACACTCTATTTTTAAGATAGCTGCTTGTTAAAACATTCGATTCATTTAATTGCTAAGTATTGTTGATTCAACGAGAAAAAACTATTCGCCGGGCACTGCATGTTGTATATAAGATGTGGATAACCCACAATATAGAGGATATATGACAAAGAATCGATTTAAATTTTTTTTCCTGTGGACAAGAGAGAGAATTCATGTCAGGAATTTTTCCTAAGTAACGTAATTTCAGTAATTAAATTACCTGTAATTTCACACTACATCTTGTGCATGAATTGTGAGTTAACCACTTTATGCTGTTTTTTCTGTTGACAGAGGCTTCCTCGTCGTTTATATTGCCCATAATGTAATTAAGAATCAGCAGCCGTTTCTGCTTTCTTTTTTTTATTGTAATAAGATGTAATTATAATATGATTCAGCAAAGAGTTTTTTGCGCAAAGCGCGAGGGATATGTATGTATTTGCAGAAACTGACAGTCTCCGGGTTCAAATCGTTCGCGACTCATCTCGAAATCGATTTTGACCAGGGGGTGACGGGAATCATAGGTCCCAACGGCTGCGGAAAATCGAACATCTCCGATGCAATTCGTTGGGTTGTGGGCGAACAAAATCCCCGCCGCCTGCGCGGCCAGGCGATGCAGGATTTGATATTCAATGGAACTTCCTCCCGCCCCGCGGCGGGATTGGCGGAAGTGTCGCTCCAATTCGATAATTCCGACAGTATTCTTCCTGTGACGTATAAGCAAGTGAACATCGTCCGCCGCCTGCACCGCAGCGGTGAAAGCGAATATCTACTCAATGGAGCCAAATGCAGGCTCAAAGATATTACGGATCTCTTTCTGGATTCGGGGATCGGCACCAATTCCTACTCGCTGATGGAGCAAGGGCGGGTGGATATGATCGTCAACGCCAAACCCGCCCAGCGCCGCGAACTGCTGGAAGAGGCGGCCGGCGTATCGCGTTTTCTCAACCGGCGAACGGAAGCGATACGCAAATTGGATCGGACCGAGCAGGATTTAACCCGGATCAACGATATTTTTTCGGAGCTCCAGCGACAGAGACGCTCTCTGGAGCGCCAGGCGCGCCAGGCCAACCTGGCGCGAAAATACCGCCGCGAATTGCAGCAAGTCGAATACGCGATGCACATTCGCGGAGGGAAGAAATTAACAACGTCGCTGGAAGAGAAAAACAATCTTCTGAAGGGGATGGCTGCGCGAATCGAGACGCTGGAGGGCCAATTATCCGAGGTTCGACAGCGCAAGCGGCATCTCAATCAACGCCTACAGGAACAAGACGAAGTAAACCGGAAGCAGCGCGATGCGCACGCCTCTTCCGCCGCCCGCCTGGAGCAGATGGAGCACCAGCAGCGCGACATGAGCAAACACATGGAGGAATACACGCAGCTGCGCAGCCGCCTCCTCAGCGAATGCCAGGAAGACGGGAAGCGGTGCGAAGAAGAAAAACAGCGCATCGAAACGTCTAAAAAGCAGATTGAAGATCTGAACCGCGAACGCGAAGAGATCAAACAGCAGCTGGCGGAATTGAACGAAGAACTGCAGCGAATCAACAAAGACTTCGCCGATGTGGAAAGCGAAGGCGAGCAGCGCCGCAAAGAGTTTTTGAATATCGAACAAAAAATTACGGAAGGGAAAAATTCGCAGCGCGTGTGGGAGCGCGATCGTGAATTTTACGCCAACCGGCTGCAGCAGCGGCAAAAAGAACAGAACGAAATCGAAGCGGAGATCGACGCTTTATCCAAACGCAAGGAGCAGCTCACAGTCGAAGGGGAGACGTTCGAACAGCAGTTGATCGAAACCCGCGAGCGGCTGGAGGAGCTCAATCAGCAACTCAATCAACTGAAGCAGACGGACGCGGAAGTGAAAAAAGATCTGCAGGCGGCCGATAGGCAATGGCAGCAGTCTCGTTCGCGCCTCGAATCGCTGCAGGACCTGCAAGCGAAATTATCCGGCTACGACGAAGGAGTTCGCTATCTTCTGCGGGGCGATCAACAGCGCCTGCCGACCTTGGTTTGTACGCTGGCCGAACAAATGAAGGTGGAGTCGGGATGCGAGCGCGCCGTGGAAGCCGCCCTGTCGGGCAAGTTGCAGGCGATCATCGCGGAAAACGAAGAAGCCGTTCTGGAAGCGATCCAACGCCTGCGCGACGGCAAAAAAGGCCGCGTCGCCTTTTTCCCCCAAACGCCCGAAAGCGAGGCCGCCCGCGAATTCGAGCCGCCGGGCGAATTGAGCGCCCTGCCGCGAGTCCATACGGTCATCCAATGCCAGAACCAAGCGCAAAATCTGCTGCAGCGTCTTTTGGGGCGGGTATTCCTCGCCGAATCGCTGGAGGAGGCTCTGCCGCTCCGAACAAGTTTGCCGGTAGGATGCAGCATTGTCACTCGGGACGGCGACGTCATCGATCACAACGGCTTTATTGTCGGGGGAAACAACACCGGCTCGCAGATACTCAGCCGCGCCAGTGAAATCGCCAAACTGGAGAAAGACGTCAGCGAACTTGAAATCAAGCGGGCTCAACTGGAATCCCGCTCGCAGGAGATTCACAACACGCTGGCGGAATGCTCCCAGGAGCGTGATATTCTGCGCCAGACCAGCATGGATCTGGAAAACCAGCTCCGCGTCGCGCGGGATGAACTGCAGCGCGCCGAAAATCGCTTGCAGCGTCTTGAACAATCCGGAAAGACCATCCACACGGAATGCGACGGTCTCCGGGAAGAGTTGGAGAAAGGCGCAGGCGAAGCGGAGGAGCGCAGTCTTGAGCTGGCTGAATGGGAAAAGCAAAAAGCCGACTTAGAATCGAAGATCAAAGCCTGGACCGATCAAATCCAAAAGGTTCGAGAACACCGGAAAGAATTGGGGGATCGGGTCGGCGACTTCCGAATGGCCCTGTTGGAGAAAGAAAAGGACGGGGAGCGATGCAAAGGAGACATCGAGACTCTTTCCCGCCATCTGCGGGAATTGGAGCGCGGCATCGACGAAAAGAAGCTCCTGGCCCAGCAGCAGGAAGAGCGTCGCGCAGAGACGGAAAAAGCCATCGAGGATGCCAAAAAATCAATGGTTCACATCCTTGAGGAGCGGGACGCCGCTTGGAAGGAAGTCTGCGCGGGCGAACAAACCACGGAGGGAATCCGCTCTGAATTAAGCAAAGTCGAGAATGAAGAAAACGGCCAGGTCGAGCAGTATGAAGGTCTGCGGAAAGAACGAGAAGCAGCGGATCAGGAGCATATGAAGCTCCAGGTTGAAGAAGAATACTGGCGGCGCAAATTGGATGAATCGTACGCCGATATCGACAATAAGGAAGAATGCGAGCGCGATTCGCGCAGCGATGACGAATTAAACGAAAAAATCGAATTTTACCGGCGCCGCATTGCGCAGCTGGGCATCGTCAACGAGCTGGCCATCGAAGAATACGAAGAGGTCAAGCAGCGATGCGATTTTCTCGAAGCGCAGAAAAAAGATCTGGAAAAAGCGAAAAACAATCTGCTCTCGACGTCCAAAGATCTGCACGGAACGACGGTGGAGATGTTCCTGGAGACCTTCAATAAAGTCAAAGAGAATTTCAACCGGACGTTCCGGCGGATGTTCAACGGAGGCCGCGCCGAATTGATCCTGCTGGACGGCGACCCCATGGAGGCGGGCATCGAGATCGAAGTACAGCCTCCCGGCAAGAAGCTGCAATCTCTCAGTCTGCTGTCCGGCGGCGAGAAGGCTTTGGTGGCCTGCGCCCTGCTGTTCGCCATCTATGAAATCAGGCCCAGCCCCTTCTGCTTTTTGGACGAAATCGACGCTCCCTTGGATGACACCAATATCGGGCGATTCACCAGCATGCTGCGTTCGTTCCTGGATCGATCCCAATTCATCATCATTACCCACAGTAAAAAGACCATGTCGATTTGCGACGCGTTGTACGGGGTCACCATGGCGGAAGAGGGCATATCGACGGTTTACTCCATGAAATTCAAAAAGGGAAACATGACAGTCATGAATTCACCCGAAGAGAATTCGGAGCAGCAGGATCTTATGGAGTTAGAAAAAGAGGAGTTGGCGATCTAAACCGCGCCTTCCCGGATCACAGTTGCAATTCAGTCAGGACGGCCTGTTTGGGCCGCAAATTCAAACGAGAGTAAGCGGATTTTCCTGCGTAAATCCGCCTAAATAAGGCGCTCGTGCGCCCGTGCATCTCTTTGCCGCCCCAGAGACTCCTCCTTTCTGGGGCATCTTTTTGCCTCCTCCGCGATTTCCAACGACTCCCTGTCGGCCGGATAAATGAGCAAAGAAGCGGAGAAATCAAGAAAAAAAATCCATTTGCGAGTTCATTCCATTGTTTCTTGAACGACAGCAGTTATAGTATTGGAGTCCTGTCGAATCTGAACGCTTATATCACTCGCTCAAACCTGTTCATTACGAAGTAGGGCGCATTAATTCATCCTAAAAGAAAATTATTATCTAGAAACCATACCCCTCCAGGAACCTCTATGTCTGCTAAATTGAATCCCAATCCGAATTTTTCCAATTTGGATCTAAGTGAACCGGTGTTAAAAGCGCTGAATGACGTCGGATACGAATCGCCGACGCCGATCCAAGAAGAGATCATCCCGCTTGTTCTCGCAGGGCGAGACGTGATGGGACAGGCCCAAACGGGAACGGGCAAGACGGCGGCGTTCGCCTTGCCGTTATTGACGCGCATCGATCTTCAGAAGGCGAAGCCTCAAGTGTTGGTTTTAGCGCCGACCCGAGAACTGGCGATCCAAGTCGCTGAAGCCTTCAAGCGATATGCAATGCATTTGGAAGGATTTCATGTGCTGCCCATTTACGGCGGCCAGGACTATAGCATCCAGCTGCGGCAATTGAAGCGCGGGGTGCACGTCGTGGTGGGAACGCCGGGGCGCGTCATGGATCACATGCGCCGGGGGACGTTGAACCTCGATGAAATTCGCTGCCTGGTTCTTGACGAAGCGGATGAAATGCTGCGAATGGGCTTCATCGAAGATGTGGATTGGATTCTCGATCAGACTCCCTCCGAGCGGCAGGTGGCTTTATTCTCGGCGACCATCCCGGGGACCATCCGTAAAATCGCGCAAAAGCATCTTAAAGATCCGGCGTCGGTTACGATCAAAGTGCGCACCTCTTCTCCGGAAACCATCCATCAGCGCTTCTGGCTGGTGAGCGAACTGAACAAACTGGATGCGCTGACGCGAATCCTGGAGGGCGAGTCGTTTGATGGAATGATCGTCTTCGTCCGCACGAAAACGCAGACTATGGAACTGGCGGAAAAATTGGAAGCGCGCGGCTACGCTTCGGCGCCCCTGAACGGCGATATCGCCCAGAAGCATCGGGAGCGGACCATTCAGCAATTCAAAAACGGGGATCTCGATATTCTCGTGGCGACGGACGTCGCCGCTCGCGGATTGGACGTCGACCGCGTCAGCCACGTCATTAACTACGATGTTCCTTATGACGCCGAAGCGTATATTCACCGCATAGGACGCACGGGACGGGCCGGGCGGGACGGCGAGGCCATCCTGTTCATCGCCCCCCGAGAGAGGCGAATGCTGCGCGTCATCGAAAAAGCCGCCAAACAGACTATTGAAAAGATGACGCCGCCCTCGACGGAAGACATCAACAATAAGCGAATCGCCCGATTCAAAGAGCGAATCACCGATGCGCTCGCCGTGGAAGGTTTGGGCGTCTATTACCAGCTTGTAGAGCAATACTGCCGGGAATTCAACGTCTCGCCCCTGGAGATCGCCGCCGCCCTGGCTCAAATGGCGAACGGCGGCAAGCCCTTGCTGCTGGAAATCAAGCCGGAAAAAGAGAAGAAAAAATCGAAGGATGATTCCCGCTCCAGGAAATCTCAGAAATTCGAAGACGCTTCCTCCCGCCCGAAGAAGAGAAAATCCAAGCCCGAAAAAGGCATGGATCGCTACCGCATCGAAGTGGGGCAAAAGCACGGGGTGAAGCACGCCAACATTGTCGGGGCGATAGCCAACGAGGCGGGGCTCGACAGCAAATTGATCGGGCGGATTGACATCTATGACGCGTTCAGCACGGTCGACCTGCCGGAGGGAATGCCGCGCGAACTGCTGCGGATACTGAAAAAAGTGTGGGTGTCGGGTCAAAAACTCAAAATAGCCCGATTGGATGAAAACAAAAACAAGCCGTACGTCAAGAAAAAAAAGAAAGCCGCCTGACGCCGGGGGTAGATTAAGACAATAAAGATCGCCGCCTTGCTCGAAGAGCAGGCGGTGAAAGCCCATTATGACGATTTCAGCAAATCGGCGGCGGATTGCGCATCGAAGGAATCCAATTCCTCATAAAGTCGGGGGACTTCTAACTTGCCTTCGATGATTCTTTTTTTGGCTTGATCCATCACGGAGAAGGCTTCTTCGGGAACAAACTGGCGCGTATGGCGCATGTCGCTCAATCCCACCGCATCTTCCTTCAAGCCGACATTGGATAATCCGCCTTGAAATTCCCGGTTGTAGGCGGCGACGATTTCGCGAGCCACGATGCGATCCATGCGCTTCAAAATACTGGTGAGGATTTTACCCGGCGCGAGATCGTCCTGATCGATGTCGACGCCGATGGCGAAGGCCCGGCCCGGCGCGTCCTTGACAGCTTCGATGACGCCCAGACCGCTGTTGCCCGCCAGTTGAAGGATGATGTCCGCCTTTTGATCCATCAAACTGACGGCGATCGATTTGGCTTTGACGGGATCGTCGAAACTGCCGATGGTAGTAGAGAGAATGGTCATTTCTTTATCCTGCAAAGCGCCGCCGGTCAGCGCCCCGGCTCGATAGCCGACCGCGAACGAGTCGACGGGGGGGATGTCCATGCCGGGCATCACCGCCACGGTTCCGGTTTGCGAGACGTACGACGCCAGCAGCCCCGCCAGAAACGCCCCTTCGTTCGCGCGAAAGATGATGCCGGCCACATTGTCTTGATGAACGACCGCATCGACCAATATGAAGTGAGCGCCGGGATTATAGGAGGCGACTTTATCGACGGCGTCCGCGATTAAAAAGCCCAGCGCCACGACCACGTCGGCGCGCTCCGCCGCCATATTGAGATTGGCCGAATAATCGGTCTGCTCCTCCGATTCGATAAACTGCACGTCGATCTCGCCGCCTTGTTCGCGGATCTGCTTCTGCGCGATCTGGCAGCCCGCCCAGCCGGAGTCGTTGAAGCCCTTGTCGCCCAGTCCGCCGATATCGGTGATCAGGATGGCGTTGAATCCTTCCGAGGAAGGGGCGTCGACAGCCCCTGAACAACCGGCCAAGGATGAAATGATTATGCATAAAAGAAGACCAAGGATGTGAATCATTTTGAAAAAACCTCAAAGCATTTCGAAAAATATACGAGGGGAGTATAGCAGAGAGACACAATGAATTCTCCCTGCTTGATTTCCTTATAAAGGGATGAAGCCTGGTAGAAACTCCCATTTCTTATCAGGGAATCCCCGACAAAAATACAGTAAATCCCTGACACGCAAAATATCCTAACAAAATAGAATTTTAAGAGCAAAACGTTGGATTCGATTCGCGGAGAAGCAAGAAAACCCGAATCGGCCAGCCTAAAAACGGTAAGACGGCTGCCGTAGAGAGCGGCCTTATCTTACATCTTCATCCAATTCCCCCTGAACGCGCCTGGTTGTCAAATATCGGGCGCTATTTTTTATCCATTATTTTTGGGAGCATTTTGGTGCGGGCGGGTCAGGATTATTGGCGCAAGAAAAAAGCCGCAGCACCTCGATGATCGCACAGTTGTCTAGATCGCCCTTTCCTTCCGAAACTCCCTGCTGAAGCAGTTTTTGATGAAGTCGGGTAAGCGGCAAAGGAGCGTTGAAGCGTTCGCCCATCTGCAAGATCAAATTCACATCCTTGAGATGCTGCGCCATCCTCGCCTCCGGCTGGAAATTGCGAGCGATCATTTTTTCGCCTTTTGCATCCATGATCCTCGAATAGGAGACGCCGGATTTCAATAGATCGAGAACCTTGTTCAGATCGAGATTCAGCGCTTCGGCAAAGAGAAGCCCCTCGCTGAGAACGAAGCGGTGAAGCCCCAAGACCAGATTGGCGGCCAGTTTGGCTTGCGATCCCTTGCCGGGCGATCCCATGTGAAAGAGTTTGTCTGTGAACGCACTGAATAAATCGCCGCATCGCCGCATATCTTCCTCCCGCCCGCCCGCCGAAACAACTGCGCCTCCCTCCAGAACCAGGCGGGAAGAGCCGATGATGCAGGCGTCGATATAAGCGCCGCCGGCCGACTGCACTTTCTGGGCGATGTCTACGGTCGCCATGGGATCGCCGGTGGTGGTGTCGACGATCCATTTTCCGGCAAGCGACCCGGCGCCCATGCCGCGAGGACCGAAGAGAACGTCCATCACGCAGTTGGAATCGGGCAGCGACAGGACCATGCGATTCGCCTGCGGCGGAATATGTGCGCACGATTCTGCGATTGCAATGCCGGCGGCCGCCATTTCGCGGCGCCGATCCGGATTGACGTCAAAGCCGACGACGGTAAATCCCGCCGCCGTAAATCTCTTCGCCAATGCAGAGCCCACCAGACCCAAGCCGATCAAGCCGATTGTCTTATCATCAGGATTTGGCATGGATTCTCCTTCATCCACGAAATTCATAATTGCAGCAGCCAATAGGCCCCTTGGATCAAGATAAACACAATCGCGCAGGCGACCAGAAAACCGGCGACGGACTGCCGGTTCGGCTTGACCAGAA
>JAFGTC010000213.1 GCA_016934335.1 Candidatus Omnitrophota bacterium
CGTCAGCGTCGTCTTTCCGTGATCCACGTGTCCGATGGTTCCCACGTTCACGTGGGGCTTCTTCCGTTCAAATTTCCCTTTGGCCATTTTTCTCTATGTCCTCCAGTCCGTTTTTCGAACTCACGGGATATTTTAGTATCTCGATTATTATCGATGTTTTTTTACGTGCGCACAGCGCCAACTCCATCCCGAGCAAGGTCAAAAAAAACCTTTCTCTATACGAGATGACAAATGCGCAACGGTTCACTCAACCGGTGAAATTCTTTCGGTTTATTCTCGGGCAACCGAAAAACCCATACCCGCGACAAGTTGGTCCTGAATGGCTTTTGGCACTTCCTCATACCGTGCAAGCTGCATGGTGGACGTGGCCCGCCCCTGCGAGAGAGAACGCAGGCTTGTCGCATAGCCAAATGTTTCGGAGAGAGGAACCATGCCGCGGATCACCTGCGATCCGCCGCGCTGTTCAAGGCCGGACGTGCGTCCGCGCCGAGCGTTCAGGTTCCCCATAATATCGCCCATAAATTCGTCCGGGCAAACAATTTCGATGGACATGACCGGTTCGAGCAGAACCGGATTGGCGCGTTCCAGCGCATTACGAAATGCAATGGAAGCCGCGCTGGTGAAGGCCATTTCGGAGGAGTCCTCCTCCCGAGATCCGCCGCCTTCCAATCGAACGCCCAAGTCGATCAATTGATACCCCAAAAGAACGCCGCCCGACAAGTTTTCTTGAATGCCTTTTTCCACGGCTTTCACAAACTCTTTGGGGATCACATCAGGCGATACTTCGTTAATAAATTCAAATCCAGCGCCGCATTCTCGAGGGTAGACCTCCAAGATCACGTGAGCGAAATGATCTTTTCCGCCAATTTGCCGGATATATTTTTCTTCATATTTTGCGCAGGTCGTAATCGTTTCCCGATAAGCGACCTGAGGTTTGCCTACGTTAGCTTTAACCCCATATTCGCGCAAAATCCGATCCACAATCACTTCCAAGTGGAGTTCGCCCATGCCTGAGATGATAGTCTGCCCCGTTTCTTCATCCACTTTGATGTGGAAGGTGGGGTCTTCATCAGCGATTTTAGCCAGCGCTTCATTCAGGCGATCCTGGTCCGCGACTGTTTTAGGTTCAATGGCAACCGATATGACAGGATCGGGATACGCAAGGGATTCCAGCAGGATCGGGTGATTCTGTAGACAAAGAGTATCTCCAGTCGCCGTATGATTCAACCCCAACAAGCAGGCAATATCGCCAACATACAATTTTTTTATTTCTTCGCGTTTGTTGGCGTGCATGCGAAGAATCCGGCCGATTTTTTCTTTTTTGCCCTGGCTGGCGTTAAAGACGGCGTTTCCGGCCTCTATCGCACCGGAATAGACGCGAACAAAAACTAATTTGCCGTGAGAATCGGCCATTATTTTAAACGCAAGAGCCGTAAACGGCGCATCCGGCTTGGCTTCGCGAATTTCTTCATTTCCGGTTTTGGGGTGGATGCCGACAACCGGCGGGATATCCGGCGGAGATGGAAGGAAATCGATAATGCCGTCCATCAAGAGTTGAATGCCCTTATTTTTAAGAGCGGCGCCGCATAAAACGGGGGTCACACTCGAATGAATGACAGCTTTGCGGAGAGCATCGCGGATTTCTTGAGGTTCGATGTAGGATCCTTCCAGAAATTTTTGCAAGATGCCGTCATCCTGATCCGCGATCGATTCGATCATCGCTTCGCGAGCGGACTGCGCTTCCTCCTGCAATTCTTGAGGGATGTCTATGTCCAGATATGTCGTGCCGTAATCATCGGAGCTCTCTTCCCAGATTCGAGCTTTCATTTCAATCAAATCAATGACGCCTTGAAAGGAGTTTTCGACGCCGATGGGAATCTGGATGGGAAGGGGCTTGGCGCCCAAGCGATCGCGAATTTGGCGCACGACGCGTTTAAAGTCGGCGCCGATGCGATCCATTTTGTTAACAAAGACGATGCGCGGAATTCGGTAGTGATCGGCCTGCCGCCAAACAGTTTCGGATTGGGGCTCAACGCCGCCGACGGCGCAGAACACCACGACGCATCCATCCAGAACGCGAAGAGAGCGCTCTACTTCGATGGTGAAGTCGACGTGGCCGGGCGTATCGATGATGTTGATAATATGGTCTTTCCAGCGGCAGGTTGTCGCGGCGGAAGTGATGGTGATGCCGCGTTCTTTTTCCTGCTCCATCCAGTCCATTTCGGCGGCGCCGTTATGAACTTCACCGATTTTATGAGTGCGGCCGGTGTAATATAACACCCGCTCGGTGACAGTCGTCTTCCCGGCATCGATATGCGCAGCGATACCGATGTTACGGATGACGGATACGGCGTTTTTTTTCGCACTCACAATGGTCATCTCACAGCCACAGGCGACTCTTCTCCTCTTGCGAGAACGAATAGTCGCTTCCTTTTCACTCAACCGATGCGGAGAATATCCGAATCTGATTACCAGCGATAATGGGCAAAAGCTTTATTGGCTTCCGCCATGCGATGGGTGTCTTGCTTTTTCTTGATTGCGTTGCCCTGATTGTTGGCGGCATCAACCAATTCGTTGGCTAATTTACTCATCATGCCGCGTTCATTTCGTCCGCGAGCCGATCCAACCAGCCAGCGAATCGCCAAAGTCTGACGTCGTTCGGGGCGCACTTCGACTGGAACTTGATAGGTGGCGCCGCCGACCCGCCGGGAGCGAACTTCGAGGGCCGGCTTGGTGTTCTCAACCGCCGCCTTGAAGAGGTCCAGTGGCTCCTGCTTGGTTTTCTTTTCGATCTCGGCCAGCGCCCCATAGAAGATTTGCTCAGCGATCGATTTTTTCCCATCCCACATGAGGGTGTTGAGAAATTTTGTCACCAAGGTGCTTCCATACACGGGGTCGGGAAGTACTTTGCGTTGTTCAGCGCGATTCTTACGTGCCATGGTTTTTTATTCTCTCCAGGATGAAATCCGAACGGATTTTCATCCAATAATTATAAATAACGATTTATTCTTTGGGTCTTTTCGTTCCGTATTTCGACCGTCCCCGCCGGCGTTTTTCCACGCCCATCGACTCGAGTACGCCGCGAACGACGTGGTAGCGAACCGAAGACAGATCTTTTACACGCCCTCCGCGAATCAGTACGATGGAGTGCTCCTGCAGATTGTGCCCTTCGCCTGGAATATAGGCGTTGACTTCATAACCATTGCTCAGCCGGACGCGAGCCACTTTACGGAGCGCCGAATTGGGCTTTTTGGGGCTCATCGTCCAGACGCGGGTGCAAACGCCTCGTTTCTGAGGACATCCCTGCATAGCGGGGGCCTTCGTTTTCCTTTTTTTACGAACACGACCTTTTTTGATAAGTTGGTTAATCGTCGGCATCGTTTGCCTATTATCCTTTTACGGAATCTTAC
The DNA here is from genome assembly GCA_016934335.1 of Candidatus Omnitrophota bacterium. GTDB lineage: Bacteria > Hinthialibacterota > Hinthialibacteria > Hinthialibacterales > Hinthialibacteraceae > JAFGTC01. The sequence goes on from JAFGTC010000213.1 coordinate 3,411, forward strand.
GACTTATTCCGAATTGCCAGAATGAATTTTCCGCTTGATCTGCATAAATTAGGATGCCTCTAAAACCAACAAGGCATCCCTCTTCCAAGGGGACGCTGATACCGCCCCGTTTCAGCATGCAAGGTGAAGAGTTTAGATACAAATCTCTGCTTCGTCAACCCTTGCCTGCTCAGAACACCCTTGCTTACTCAGAAGGATCCTATTCGCCTGGTCTCCATCATCGAAAATAAGCGAATGGATTCGAAGGATTATTTTCGAAGCGGCGACGCTTTGTTCTTAGACGATATTTTCACATAAATCTATTATTATCAAACCCTTTAATCACCTCAGGACCGGTTCAGCCTCTCGATCCAACAGTTTTTCATAGTATTCGCTGTGATAATTCCAACCGCTGCCGGCGGGGATCAGATGGCCCATGATGACATTTTCTTTGAGGCCTAAAAGATGATCGGTTTTTCCGCTGATGGCGGCGGCGGTTAAAACTCGCGTCGTTTCCTGGAAAGAGGCGGCGGAAATAAAGGATTCAGTGCCAAGAGAAGCTTTGGTAATTCCCATGAGTTTGGGTTTGAACTGGGCGGATTTGCCGCCTTGTTCATGGACGCGTTCATTCTCTTTGGTCACGGCAAAGCGATCCATGTCGTCATCCATAAGAAAACAGGTGTCGCCGGAATCGGTAATGGTGACTTTTCGCATCATTTGACGAATAATGATTTCAATGTGTTTGTCGTTAATTCCCACGCCTTGAAGGCGGTAGACTTCTTGAATTTCGTTGAGGAGATATTGCTGTGTGGATCGTTCTCCCATAACTTCAAGAAATTCGTGGGGATCGACGGAGCCATCCACCAATTTATCGCCAGTGGACACCCAGTCGCCGTCGTTCACGATGACGTGTTTGCCGGCGTCGATCTCATGTGCGGTCAGGATTTCGCCTTCTTTATCGGTAATGAGAATCAAGCGAGTGCCGCGCTTCCGCTTCTTTTCGAGTTTTTTCTCCATTTCTTCCGTAACTTCGTCTTGCATGGGAAGACGAACCCAACCATCGACTCTGGTAATAATAGCCAAATCGCGCTGTTTGGGGCGTCGGGCTTCAAAAAGTTCTTCGACTCGAGGCAAGCCGCCGGTCACGTCGCGGGATTTAAAGGTCTCTCGCGGGATTTTAGCTAAAATGTCGCCGGGTTTAATTTCGTCGCCTTCGGAGATCATGATATGGGAGCCGGAGGGCAGGGAATGGAATTCAGGATCGCGCCCTCTCTTTTGGATTACAAGTGCAGGATGTTTATCTTCCCGGTGCTCCATAATAATCATCTGCTGCGCCTGGCCGCCTTCGGGTCGTTGACGACGCATAGTGACGCCTTCGATGATCTGATCGAATTTACATTTCCCGTCGCTGGCGGCGATTTCCGCTTTGAAATAGGGATCCCATTTGGCGATAATGCGGCACGGTTCATTCTTCCCTTTTGTGCGGAAGAATTCGGGGCCCCGGCGAATTACTTCCTCGCCGTCGTTAATGATGATGGATGCGCCCAGCGACATGCCGATTTCCAATTGTTTGAATTTATCGACGACTTGATCGGTATGAGCCAGAATCATGCCGTTGAGAACATCCGCGCCGTCTTCGACATTCAACACCGATCCGGCCGGCAGAGTATATTCTTCAATGGTTTCTTCATTCCGATCCACGATGCAGATTCGAGGGGTTTTCTCGCCTCGAAAATCGGAAATGATGGATTTCAGATTATTGGTCGCCGGATCAAGAACGCGCCGGATAGTGACGCCGTCGATGATGTCATGGAAGCGAACTTTTCCTTCGGAATGAGAGATCGTCGGAGTGGGATGAAAAGCCAGCGAATCGCCCGCTTTGACCGAATCGCCCTGTTTCACAAGCATTCGGTGACCCGGCTGCAAGGTGTAAATCTCTTTATGATCGCCTTTGGATACAACCAGTTCAGCGTTGGAGAAGCCGGTTGGGATGACAAGATGCTCATCCTGGACTTCTAAATCCTCTTCCGAGAAGTTATTGAAGGCTGCCTTTCCGTCGTTCAGAGAAACGACGGGAGTCTGCAGGGGATTCCAACGCGCTATGGGAGATCCGGGAGCGCATCGATCTCCGTCATTGACGAATAAAACCGCGCCGGTGGGGATGTTGTAATATTGTATGAGTTTTTTCCCTCGCGTATTCGTCAAGGAGATTGAACCGCCGCTTTTGACGACGATCAGGTTTTTGCCGGATTCGACATATTCAATTTGATCGAATTTAACAAGAGGGTCGCTTTTGCCTTTTAAATCCGGCGCTTCGATGCCGGTGCGAATTAAAATAGGACGTCCAACGGAATTGACGGAGATCATTTCACCATGCCTGTTGACGACCGAGCGGAGATTGATGTATTTGATGATTCCCGATTCGCCGTCGCGGAGGCCGGCCATTCCGTCATCGTTGCGCCGCAGTCGGATTTCCGATTCTTCGATGATGCGGCTGGTGGTTCCGCCGATATGGAAAGTGCGGAGAGTCAACTGCGTGCCCGGCTCTCCGATGGATTGGGCGGCGACGACGCCGACCGCTTCGCCGATCCGGATCATGTTTCGTCGAGACAGATCCCATCCATAACATTTCACGCAGACGCCGCGAGGCGATTCACAAGCGACGACGGAGCGGATGAACACACGCTCCAGCCCGCATTTCCCAATCAGCGCCGCCGCTTCTTCGTCGATGACTTGTCCCTGTTCGACGATCGGTTTGCCCGTCAAGGGATTGATGATATCTTCGGCCGCCACACGACCGATCACGCGATCCTGCATGGATTCGATGACATGATCGCCTTCTTTGATGGAACGAATTTCAAGGCCGGAGAGGGTGCCGCAATCTTCTTCCGTGATGATGACATCCTGAGCGACATCCACGAGGCGGCGGGTGAGATAGCCTGCTTCTGCGGTTTTGAGAGCGGTGTCGGCCAATCCTTTACGGGCGCCGTGCGTCGAAATGAAGTATTCGAGAACGGTCAATCCTTCTTTAAAGTTGGATTCGATGGGGGATTCGATAATTTCGCCGATGCCGCCGGTCAATTTCTTCATCGGTTTGGACATCAAACCGCGCATTCCCGCCAATTGGCGAATCTGCTGTTTCGAACCGCGAGCGCCGGAATCGGCCATGATAAAGATGGGATTGAAGCCCAGGTTGTCTGTTTCCAGAGCGCTCATCATGGATTCGGCGACGGCGTCGGTTGTATGAATCCAACGGTCAATGACCTTATTGTAACGTTCGATATCGGTGATCGCGCCTTTTTCAAACTGTTGAATAATGGCTTGGACATCTTTTCGAGCGTCGTCTAAGAGTTGTTTTTTGGATTCCGGGACGATCATGTCGGTCAATCCGATGGAAATACCGCCTAATTTAGCGTAGTAGTAGCCGGTATTTTTGATATCGTCGAGGAATTTCGCCGTTCGCTCGCGGCCGCAGGTATTGAAGCAGGACGACACCAATTTCGAGAGCGCTTTTTTGTCCATGGTTCTGTTGACAAAGCGCAATTCCGCAGGAAGGATGTCGTTGAACAGAATTCGACCGACAGTGGTTCGCATGCGGGTTCCGTCGATTCGAACTTCGATTTCTTCAAGAAGATCGACAACTTTATTATCGTAGGCGATAATCGCTTCGCGCGAATCGGAGAAGCGTTTGGGTTCGTTATTCTCGATAGGGATGCGAATTTTCGTCAAGTAATAGCAGCCCAGAACGATATCCTGGCTGGGAGTGGCGATGGGGCGGCCGTCCGACGGACCCAAGATATTGTTGATGGCCAGCATCTGCTCGTTGCATTCTTTTTGAGCCTCGGAGGATAAGGGAACATGCACGGCCATTTGGTCGCCGTCAAAGTCGGCGTTAAAGGCCGCACAGGTCAGGGGGTGCAGTCGAATCGCCTTGCCTTCGACCAGTTTCGGCTGGAACGCCTGGATTCCCATCCGGTGAAGCGTCGGTGCGCGGTTAAGGAGAACCGGGTGATTCTGAATCACTTCTTCGAGAACGTCGAATACTTCGGGATCCTGCCGTTCAATTTTTCGTTTGGCGCTGCGGATGGTGGTGACTTCATCCAACTCTTCCAAGCGGCGAATGATGAACGGTTCGAAAAGTTCCAAAGCCATCTGCTTGGGGAGGCCGCACTCGTTGAATCTGAGATCGGGGCCGCAAACGATGACGGAGCGCCCCGAATAGTCGACGCGCTTCCCGAGAAGGTTTTGGCGGAAGCGGCCTTGTTTGCCTTTGAGCATATCGCTCAGGGATTTTAGAGGCCGATTGTTGGAGCCTTTCACCGGGCGTCCGCGACGGCCGTTATCGAGCAAAGCGTCGACCGCTTCTTGAAGCATGCGCTTTTCGTTGCGGATAATGACTTCCGGCGCGCGCACTTCTTTGAGGCGGCGCAGGCGATTGTTGCGATTGATGACTCGCCGGTACAGATCGTTCAAATCCGAAGTGGCGAAGCGACCGCCGTCCAAGGGAACCAGAGGCCGGAGGTCGGGTGGGATGACCGGCAGGATTTCCATGATCATCCATTCCTGGCGATTGCTGCTGGCTCGAAAATCTTCTACAACCTTGAGACGCTTGATGTTACGTTTAACGCGCTGCTTCGATTTTCCTTCGCGGATGCTGATGCGCAGTTCTTCGGCGAGAGCGTCGAGATCGAGATTGGCTAAAATTTCGCGAACGGCTTCGGCGCCCATGCCGACTTTGAAATCGGCGCCGTATTCTTCGCGCAGACGCGCATATTCCCGTTCGGAAATGATATCCATGAGATTCAGTTCGGTGCTGCCGGGATCCAAAACGATGTATTCTTCATAATACAAAACCCGTTCCAGAGCTTTGACGGAGAGATCCAATAGCAAGGCCATCAAACTGGGAACGCCTTTGGAGTACCAAATATGAGCCACGGGCATTTCCAGTTCAATGTGGCCGAGTCGACTGCGGCGAACTTTGGACTGAGTGACTTCAACGCCGCAGCGGTCGCAGACGACGCCGCGATGCTTGATGCCTTTGAACTTACCGCAGGCGCATTCGTAGTCGCGCGTGGGGCCGAAGATGCGTTCACAGAATAACCCGTCGTTCTTAGGTTTATAGGTTTTATAGTCAATCGTTTCGGGATTTTTGACTTCGCCATAAGACCAACTGCGAATCTGGTCGGGAGAGGCGATGGAGATGCGCATAGCTCGCACTCGGTTGATATCCCGGATTTCATCTTCCCGTCTTTTGGCAGCGGGAGTTTGCAACGATTTCCACATGAGTCTTCACCTCGTTCGGACAGCCAACCTTCGTTTTTTGGCGGAGTGAATCGAAAGGCTTATTTGCCTGATTCCACCAATTCGTTTTCTTTTTCTTCCAGGGAAGCCGGTTCTCCGCCAGCTTCGTCATTGCCTTCTTCCTCGACCAAATCAATACCTAAGCCAAGGCTTTGGAGTTCTTTAACAAGAACATAGAAGGATTCAGGCAATCCTGGAGCGCGGGCGTTTTTGCCTTTGACAATCGCTTCGTAAATGCGATTTCGCCCGACTATATCATCCGATTTGACAGTCAAAAGTTCCTGCAGCGTATGAGCCGCGCCATACGCTTCAAGCGCCCATACTTCCATCTCGCCCAAACGCTGACCGCCGAATTGGGCTTTGCCGCCCAATGGCTGCTGCGTAACCAGCGAATACGGTCCAATGGAGCGAGCGTGGATTTTGTCATCCACCAAGTGGTTCAATTTAAGCATGTAGATGTATCCGACGGTCACTTTTTCAGCGAAAGGATCGCCTGTGCGGCCATCGAAAAGAACCGTTTTTCCTGAAGGAGGCAAACTCGCCTTTTCCAACAGTTCGATCACATCACTTTCTTTAGCGCCGTCAAAAACCGGAGTGGCGATGTTGAATCCCAATTTATTGATCGCCCAGCCCAGATGCGTTTCGAAGACTTGCCCCACGTTCATACGAGATGGAACGCCCAGAGGGTTCAGAATAATATCAATGGGCGTGCCGTCTTCAAGATAAGGCATGTCTTCGACGGGCACCACGCGAGAAACGACGCCTTTGTTGCCGTGGCGTCCAGCCATCTTATCGCCGATGGACAAGCGTTTTTTCTTGGCGATATACACTTTCACCATCTTTAAGACGCCAGGGGGAAGGTTGTCGCCGGTTTTGATGTATTCAATCTGTTTTTCGTATTGTTGTTCGATATCTTCCAAACTTTGTTGATATTGCATCCGGATGCGGTCTAATATGGGATCACCGAGGATGCTCAATTCACGCATTTCGACATCTTGAAGTTTCTTCAAGTCGCTGGCGGTGATCTTTTTACCTTTGGTAAAGAGAATCTCGCCGGTAGTGGGATCGAGCATATCTCCTTTTAGTTCAGCGTTCAGCAGCGTATTTTCCAAATGCTGCCGCCACTCGTCGTAGACATCCGCGGTTTTATTTTCACGATCGGCGAGCAGCCGTTTAATAGAGCGTTCGTCTTCGGCGCGGCTGCGTCCGCCCCGCATTTTGCGAGAGAAGACTTTGACGTCAACCACCGTGCCTTCAGTTCCCGGAGGCGCTTTCAAGGAAATATCCTTGACATCTTCCGCACGCTTACCGAAGATGGCGCGCAGCAGTTTCTCAACGTTGGACGTCTGCACTTTGCCTTTGGGAGAAATTTTCCCGACGAGAATATCGCCAGGCTTTACAGGCGCTCCAATGCGGATGACGCCGTTCTCGTCCAGGTTGCGCAGAGCCTCTTCTCCAACATTGGGGATGTCGCGCGTGATTTCTTCTTCGCCCAGTTTGGTATCGCGGGCTTCGACCTTGAATTCTTCGATATGGACGCTGGTGAACACGTCATCGCGAATCAAGCGTTCGCTGACAACGATGGCGTCCTCGAAGTTGGCCCCTTCCCAGGACATAAAGGCCACCAGAACATTTTTGCCTAACGCCAATTCGCCTTTGTCCGTAGCGGGGCCGTCCGCGATCACCCATCCCTCTTCGACGCGGTCGCCGACGCGCACGATGGGTTTTTGATTGATGCATGTATTTTGATTGGAGCGGACGAATTTTTGCAGGATGTATTCATCGACATCCTTGTCGGTCATAGGTTTATCCGGTTGGATGACAATTCGGCCGGCGCTGACGTACGATACGACGCCGGGACGCCGGGCGACGACAACGACGCCGGAGTCTTTGGCCGCTTTATATTCCATTCCCGTGCCGACCAGAGGAGCGTTCGTCTGGAGAAGAGGAACGGCTTGGCGCTGCATGTTCGAGCCCATGAGAGCGCGGTTCGCGTCGTCATGTTCAAGGAATGGAATCAGCGCCGCAGAAATCGAAACCAATTGCTTCGGCGAGACGTCCATGAAGTTGACTTGTTCGGGTTTGACGCGGGGATAATTTTCGCGGTAGCGAGAGAGAACGGCGTCGCGGACAAAACGGCCCTTGGGATCCAGAGGAGCGTTCGCCTGAGCAATAATGCAGTTATCTTCGTCATCGGCGGATAGATATTCGATGTTTTTGGTAACGATGCCGTTTTTGACTTTGCGATAGGGCGTTTCGATAAATCCAAACTCATTGACGCGGGCATAAGTCGATAAACTGGATATCAGGCCGATGTTCGGGCCTTCCGGCGTTTCGATCGGGCATACGCGGCCGTAATGAGTGTGATGGACGTCGCGGACTTCAAATCCAGCCCGCTCCCGGTTTAACCCCCCCGGCCCCAAGGCGGATAAACGACGCTTATGCGTCAATTCGGACAGCGGATTCACCTGATCTAAAAACTGGGACAGCTGGCTGCGTCCGAAGAAATCGGCGATGGCTGTGGTGATGGGCTTGGCGTTGATCAAATTGCGGGGCATGACGTTTTCCAGATCGAGAATGCCCATTTTTTCTCGAACAGTGCGCTCCATGCGCGCCAAGCCGACGCGGACCTGGTTTTCGAGCAATTCGCCGATAGTGCGAACGCGGCGATTGCCCAGATGGTCGATATCGTCGGAGACGCCCTCTCCACGATTGAGAGAAAGAATATACCGGACGACGGCGACAATATCATCGGCCGTGAGGGTGACGATATCCAAATCGATTTGGATGCCGAGTTTTTTGTTCAAGCGATAGCGCCCCACCCGAGACAAGTCATATCGCCTATCTTTCGTGAAAAGATTTTCGAACAGGGCGATGGCGTTTTTCGCGGCGGGCGGTTCACCGGGCCGCAGGGTTTGGTAAATTTCGCCCAAGGCGGAGTCTCGATCCGTGGTGTTGTCTTTGAGCAGAGTATTGCGGATCATGTTGTAATCGCGCTCATTGCCTTCGACAACGGTAACTTCGAGAATGCCTAATTCGAGGAATTTGTCATAAATGGCTTCGTTGATTTCGGCGCCCGCTTCGATGTGGGTTACGTTGGAATCGGGATCGACGATATCTCGGCTGACAATTTTACCGATCAAAGAATTTTTATTTCGAGAACTAATCTTTATAGTTTTACGGCCGACAAAAAGGGCCATAATCTCTTCGTCGCTCGAAAATCCGAAAGCGCGCATAAGAACCGTGACCGGCAATTTTCTTCGACGATCGATAATTACCGATAAAACGTCATTGAGATCATTTTCGAATTCCAGCCAGGCGCCCCGATTCGGGATGATGCTGCCTTGAATGATCCGCTGCCCGCTGTGATGGACTTCAACGTTAAACGTAGCGCCGGGAGAGCGATGAAGTTGGCTGACTACGACCCGCTCGGCGCCGTTGATGATGAAAGTGCCTCGCTGGGTCATCAGAGGAATTTCGCCGAGATAGATATCCTCTTCGCGAATATCGATAATTTCTCCGTCTTCCTCTTTATCTTTTCCTTCACCGGATTTTACGACTAACCGAACTTTGATGCGCAAGGGCGCGGAGTATGTCATTCCCCGGTCGATGCACTCCATAACCTGATACTTAGGGCGTCCCAGCATGTAATTGACAAATTCCAGCGATGAGCCGACCCGTCCTTTGATAGGGAAAATGGAGTTAAACGCTTGTTGCAAGCCCGCCATTTCTCGCCGATCGGGCAACTCATCCTGTTGTAGAAACTGGTTGTATGAGAGTTGCTGAGTCTCAATCAGGTCCGGGATTTCAATGACGTCCTGGATCTTGGCAAAACTATTTCGTTTCCGCCAAGGACAGATATCGGTAGCCTGTTTCATAAACTTTCTCCTCTGTCCCCTCTATTCATTATTCTTCATATAGATTGATGAAGCGATGCGATTTCCATGTCAAAGCGTTGCAGCTAAAATTAAAAGGAGCAGCTTTTCCCGCCGACAATCTTTATATTTCTATTTCTTTCTTTACGTCCTGAAGCGAATGTTCGATTTCACCGAAAAATCCAGGCCTCGCGCCTGGTTTGACGATTGCTTAAGCAGATGAATATAAGGCAGGTTGACTTCCCACGTTTGGACAAAATGAACCCCCATAATGAGAGCAGGCACTCTCGGATCGTGGATGATGAGTGTTTGATTCATAAGCGCTTACGAATTAATATGGAAGAAAAGTCACGGCCGATTTCGGCTTTTTTTACTCGAACTGCGAATTATAATCAAATGAGCAATGCATGTCAAGGGCTTTTTTCTTACCTGAAAACATTTTTCCATTTTCAATCATAATTCCCCTTGACATGGGATTCACATTTAAATTGAAAGCGCCAAACCATATCAATATACGCAAAAAATAAACAATTAAATTTTTAATGTGCGATTACAGACATTGGTTCATGATGCGCCGATCATCGCACCAATTCGATTTGCTTGCCCCGGCTGCAAGCAACAATTCCAGTGATTATACGATTCAAATTCCCCCTAATGCAGATCTTTCACTCTCCTCTTTTTCACTCTTCTATTTTTCACTCTCCTCGATTGATTCCATGAAAACCGGCAAAAATCCATGTCTCTATATCATAACTCGCTTATTTCATATACATTGATAGGCAAACATCTGAAAACAGATTCTGATTTCTATTTTTCCTGGGCAAGGAGAGAGATTCTATGTTTAAAATTCAATTTCTTCCATTTCGAACGGTTTGTTTTATAGGTCTGTTTTTTCTTATGACTGCCTGGACGGCCGCGGATGAATTATCGGACGCCGTCGACTCGTTATTTTCACGCTGGGCCAAATCCGACTCGCCCGGATGCGCGGCGGCCGTGATTCGCGACGGCGCCGTCATCTACCAGCAGGGGTATGGCATGGCGAATCTGGAGTATGACATCCCCATCATGCCGTCGTCCATCTTTCATGTCGCGTCCATCTCCAAGCAGTTCACCGCTTTCGCCATTTTGCTGCTGGAAGACGAAGGGAAATTGTCAGTAGACGACGACATCCACGACTATCTGCCCGAAATGCACGATTTCGGTGAGGCGATTCGAATTCATCATTTGATTCATCATACAAGCGGTTTGCGGGATCAATGGGAGCTGGCCAGAATCGGGGGATGGCGCATGGATGACGTCATCACCCAGCAGCATCTGCTCAATCTCATTTTTCATCAGAAGGAGTTGAATTTCGAACCGGGAGAAAAATTTGTCTATTGCAACAGCGGTTTTACGCTTTTGGCGGAGATTGTCAGCCGGGTAAGCGGGCAATCGTTCCCAGAATTCTGCCAAACCCGAATTTTTGAGCCGCTGGCGATGAAGGATACGCATTTTCACATCGATCATAGAAGGATCGTTCCACATCGCACTTATTCGTATTTCCCTTCCGGAGACGGATTTACGAACGCTCCTCTCATTTTCGCCAATGCCGGGGCGACCAGTTTGTTTACGACGGCGCCGGATATGGCGAAGTGGGATCAAAATTTTTATGAGCCTGTGGTCGGCAACCTGCAAATCATCGAAAAAATGCAGATGAAGGGCCGTCTCAACAATGGCGAGGAGATCGATTACGCCAGCGGTTTGGGCATAGGGAAATATCGAGGTTTGAAAACGGTTTCTCATGGAGGGGCGGACGCTGGCTACCGGTCGATTTTCACCCGCTTCCCCGATCAACGCTTTTCCGTTGTAGTATTCAGCAATTGCTCCAATTTCGACTTTAGCCTCGATCAAAAAATCGCGGATATTTATCTCAACGATGTGATGGAAGAAAAAAAGGAGGAAAAATCGGAAAAGAAAGAAATCGAGAAAAAAGTAGTGGATCTGGATTCATCCGAAAAAGTAGACGTCGATCCAGCGATATTGAATGAATATGCAGGATATTATCAAGTTTACCCTAATTTCATCATACAAGTTTACTGGGAAGAGAACAAACTGCTCGCTAAACAGACGGGCCAATCTGACATATTCGAATTCATCCCTTTATCTGCAGCGAAGTATAAGATTCCAAAAATCAATGCCTTAGTAACGTTTCATCGAAATGATCAAGGAAAAGTTATTCATGCGGCAATCATCAATCAGGAAGGGGAAGAAAGAACGGCCCCTAAGATTGAACTGTTCATACCTCCCTTGGATCAATTAAAGAAATACGAAGGATGTTATTACAGCGAAGAACTGCAGACGGCCTATACCATATCCGTGGATGAGGACGATCAGCTGTGGATCGATCACCCGCGGCATACCGAGGCGATCTTGAAGCCTATCAAAAAACACCGTTTTACGGCGGATATGAAAGAAGCGGGGAGATTGGAGATTTATTTCGAGTGCAACGCCGAAGGAGTCGCCCAAGGCTTTCGCATAAATTCAGGAAATCGAGTCGTCAATCTGCGTTTTATCAAAAGCGAGATCTCAGAATCAGGAGAGATGGAATCATTGATATACTATCCTAACCCCAAAAAAGACAATGTCGTAGACGATTTTCACGGAACAAAAGTATCCGATCCCTACCGCTGGATGGAGGATCCCAAAGCGGAGGATACGGTCGCCTGGGTGAACAGGCAGAATGAAATCACCCGAAATTACCTTGACGCCATCCCCGCTCGCGAAATTATCGATAAAGAATTGACGGAAAAATGGGATTATCCGAAATATTCGCTGCCTTATATGGAAGGAGACCGGTATTTCTTTTCGAAAAACGACGGGCTGCAGAATCAATCGGTGCTTTATATGCAAGACTCGCTTGACGGCGAGCCAACCGTCGTCATCGATCCGAACACCCTCAGCGAAGACGGCACCATCGCGCTATCGGGGCAATTTTACAGCAAAGACGGCAACTTATTGGCGTATGCGCTATCCAGCGGGGGAAGCGATTGGAAGGAAATCAAAATCCGCAACCTGGAGACCGGCGAGGATTATCCCGAAACACTTCAATGGTACAAGTTCGGGGGCGTCGCCTGGAAGCACGACCAATCCGGATTTTATTACAGCCGCTATCCCGAACCCGGCGGACAGAAATATGAAGCCCAGAATCGATTTAACAAAGTCTTTTGGCATGTGTTAGGAACGCCTCAGTCGGAAGACGTGTTGATTTACGAGCGTCCGGACGAGCCGGATTTTGCGTTTTCACCGGGGATCAGCGACGATGGGCAATACTTGATCCTTTACGTTTCGTACGCCGATTATGCTTCCAACCGCGTTTATTACCGGAGGATGGACAGCAAGGGGCCATTTATCCGGCTCCTCGACGAAGGAGACGCCCTCTATGAGCCAATCGAGAGCCGAGAGAATCTTCTTTATTTCAAAACGGATTACGAATCGCCGCGCGGGCGCATCATCGCCATCGATGCGGAGAATCCCGGCCGCGAGCATTGGAAAACCATCGTTCCCGAACAGAAGGATGTCATCGCATTCGTTAGTTTGATTCACGATCAATTTGTCGTCGGTTATATGCGCGACGCTCATCATATTCTTACGATTTACAATCTGGACGGTTCGCTGGAAAAGGAGATCGATCTTCCGAGTCTGGGCACGATAGCCGGCCTCTCCGGCCAGCCCGGTCATACGGAAATGTATTTCGGATTCACGTCGTTTTTGTATCCGGGAACGCAATACCGGTACGATTTTACGACGGGCGAAACCTCGGTGTTTCGCGAATCCGAAGCGAAGTTCGATCCATCCCCTTATGAAACCGAACAGGTGTTTTACGCCTCCAAAGACGGGACGAAAATTCCCATGTTTTTGGTGCATAAGAAAGGGATCGAGTTGGACGGCGAAAATCCGGCTTTGTTGTATGGCTACGGAGGATTCGACATCAGCATCATGCCGTCTTTTTCGATCATGCGCGCCATTTGGCTGGAGCATGGAGGCCTGTTGGCGGTCGCCAACCTGCGCGGCGGGGGCGAGTATGGCAAGGAATGGCATCATGCCGGCATGTTCGAAAAGAAGCAGAATGTTTTTGACGATTTTATCAGCGCGGGCGAGTGGCTGGTAGAAAACAAGTACACGCGGCCGTCTAAACTCGCCATTCAAGGAGGCAGCAACGGCGGCCTGCTGACGGCGGCCTGCATGCTGCAAAGGCCGGATCTGTTCGGCGCAGTGCTTTGTCACGTTCC
>JAFGTC010000214.1 GCA_016934335.1 Candidatus Omnitrophota bacterium
CGTCAGCGTCGTCTTTCCGTGATCCACGTGTCCGATGGTTCCCACGTTCACGTGGGGCTTCTTCCGTTCAAATTTCCCTTTGGCCATAGTGGATCCCTTCTTTCGTATTATTTTTTGGGTATTGATTGAAAACTATTATGCCTGATATTTTTACGACTAATATTTTGAAAAGCCCACGACCAGGATTGAACTGGTGACCTCATCCTTACCAAGGATGCGCTCTACCGACTGAGCTACGTGGGCGTTTTAATGGCGTTCTATTTAAGATATGACTCCCTTGCGAACTAGAAGGCGATATTATAAACCTGCCGGGATTCTGTCAAGGATTTGAAAACATTTTACCGCCCCATCTTCCTTTCTGAAAGTTCCCCCATTATCGTTTCCTTATAACAATTGCGCAGTATAGCCGTTTTTCCGTTGAACGGAACGTCTGTACGATCAGAGAGTAACAATTTATCTTATCTCCAAATTAAAAAATCGGAATCCTTATGGCAACGGCAAATAATCGCATGGCAGGCATTTCTTCGATTCGCATTTGCATCGTCTCCCCGTCTATCTATCCGCTGTTCAATCCCATGGCGCATGGATTATTTCAAGACGCCGAGCTGCAACTCTATGAAATGGCGCGTTTTTTTGGCGGTGATCCGCGCATAGAAGTCAATGTTTTGACCGGCGATTACGGTCAGGATGATGTGGAATTTAGCGCCGGGGCGCTGGTTTTTCGGGGTGAATTCGATGTGCGGCAGAATTTCATGGAACGCCTCTTCCATAAAAAAACTCCCCTCCAGAATTTGCTCGCCAAAATCGACGCCGATATTTATGTGATGGCCGGCGCCTCCGGGCTGGCCAGACCGGTGGCCGATTTTTGTCGTACCAACAATCGCTCGTTCCTCTTTCGAATTGTGGAGCATCGGGACTGCGATGGAACGTTTGTTTATGGCGATCCCGAAGGCGAATCTTATCGATGGGCGCTGCACCAGGCGGATGTGATTCTTTGCCAAACGGAAGAACAGAAGAAATTGCTGCAGCGCACCGAACACCTTGCGGCTGTCCGCGTTCCCAACTTGGTGCGGCTGCAGCCGCCCTCCGATGCGCTGCGAACCGATGTTTTATGGATTGGAGAAGCGGTCGAATGGAGGCAGCCCGAACTCTTTTACCGATTGGCGCTTACCATCCCCCATCAAAATTTCACCCTGTTGACGCGGCCCGATAATCCCGACTACTTTGAACGTCTGGTCTCCAAAACCCGCGACGTCCCCAATCTGGGATTCGAAAATTCCGTTCCTTATCATGAATGGCCGATTTTGATGCAGCGCGCTCGTTTGCTGGTGAATACATCTCGTTATGAAGGGTTTCCTTTTTCGTTCTCGCTGGCGTTCGCGAGCAGCGTCCCCGTAGCCAGTCTGAATATCGATCCGGATGGCATGCTGGAGAAGAAGCAGTTGGGGATCTGCGCGCATGGCTCGGAAGTCCATCTCGCTCAAGGGGTGGCCGACATTATTTCTTATCCCAGACAGTGGAAGCGCTTCAGCGACAATGCCTACCAATTCGCGCGAAACGAACTGAATCCCGAAACTGCCGTGGAATCCTACCGGAAAGTGTTCGTTCACTGCGTTGTGAAAAGAAGGCGGAAGAAAGCGAAAAGGGGGCAATAAAAACGGGGCGGAGAAATTGAATTCCCGCCCCGGCATAGTTTGAAAGAAATATATATCTTGAATTGCTTAGGGTCCGAATCGGATGATGTCCCCCGCGCTGGCCGTTCCGTTGGAGGAGTCGTAGAGGAAGAACACGTCTTGCGGGTATCCTCGCGCTCCCGCATCCACATTCAGATCGACGTCCGGACCGGCGGATATCAAGGCCCATGCGTAAGAATCGCCTTTGCCGTGAAGAAATTCATGAGGGGAACCGTCGCATTTTTTGTGCATATAGTTCACCGGGGCTTCCGGCCATCCGTTGGATTCGTAGCAATAATTGATGGGATCGCCATCGGGGGTTACATATCCTTTGGGAGCGAAAGGATCGGGCCACTGCGCACTGCTGACGTAAGCGATCGGCGTGGTCAATGGGCGAAAGCGCCAAGGCCACGAAACGTTGTTGTAGCGGCTGATGTAGCGTCCCGTGTCTAATTTATACATTTCCAAAGCGGTGGCCAATGCTTTGAAATCCCCCTGTACGCGCGACACTTTGGCGCGTACTTGGGCGTTGAGAAAGTTGGGCACGGCAATCGCTGCCAGGATGCCGATGATGGCGACTACAATCAACAACTCGATCAGTGTAAAGGCTTGTTTCTTCTTCATGAATAATGGTCTCTCCACTTCATTTTTTTTCAATAATTCGCAGTAGTAAAAAATCCAAGATAACGTTAATGCTATTCAATTTCATATTATAACAAAATAATCGGTTGTGAGAAAGTCATTTCTCTATTTCAGCGGATTTTCGTTTGAGTCTATTTCGACGAATTCGCAATTGCTCATACAGAGATTCGCCGGACGCGAGGCCTGACTTAGAAATCGGGGCGTTCTGTTGGATCAAATCCATCGCCTGCTCCGCTAGAGACAAGGCTTGCAGAAAATCTTTTTCCTTGTGTTCGTAATACTTGGATAATTCGATGAGCGCGAATGGATCCGCATAATCGCGGCGCATTAATTCCCATATCTCGCAGGCGTCTTTGAAACGCATCTGCCGTTTTAAGAAAAGAGATAATTGCTTATAGATGATGAAGCGGCGCTGATCGGAGATTTCTTTCTGATCGCCGGCTTTTTCCAGATACCAGCAGGCAAGATCCCATTGGCTCGTCGCTGCGAAGCAGCGTCCGGCGGCGGCCAGCTCCAACCCGTGCATGGGCGGCGGAGGCAGGCGAAGCATGCGGCAGGTTCGGGAGGCGATCAACGCCAGGGTCAGGATATCATCGGCGTTATGGTGAAGTACCGGCCGCATGCGCTCCATGCGCAAGCCGCGAATAAAGTCAAAATAGACGTATGGAATCTGTTCGCCGGGGATGTCGTCGATTCTGCTTAATCCGGTCAAATAGGCTTCTACAGTCAATAAGGTGCAGTCCGGGAGAAGATCCCGCCAAAAGCGCCGGGCGGGGAACAATAAATCCGCATGGGGAATGTCATGAATCGTGGATGGGAAGCGATTGAGTAAGAAGCGCGAATGCAAAATGGGGGCGTCGAAGCATTTCCCGTTATAAGAGGCCAAAGCCGAAAACTGCGCGATAAGTTTTTGGATTTCAAATAGAACGGCGCATTCTTCATCATAATCGCGCATCAAAAATTGTTGTATACGGAATCCTTCCTCCTCAAAAAAACCAACGCCGACCAGGAAGGGAAGAGTTCCCGTTCCGCCGGCGAGCCCTGTCGTTTCGGTATCGAAAAAAAGAATGTCTTTCCAACTTATGGATGCCAGCGATTGATCCCGCGTGAGAAGGGCCAGTTCTTCGCCGGAGATGTCGTGAGGGGGATGAATGAGTTTTTCAAGGGGATAAAAAACCTGGCGATAGCCGTACGCGCCGTGATCGTTTTTCTTTTCCTCGACGCCTATGCTCTCTAAAAACCGTTTTTTGTCTTTTCCCCGTTTTTCCGCAATTCCAATAAGGTCTCGGCCGCGGGCGAGACCGGGAATGCGGCGAAGCGACTCGGGCAGCGGGGAAGAGGAGGGCGTCGGAGTTTCTGAACGGGCAGATGATGAATGATCGGTTGTATTTTGATTGAAGCGTTTGAGTCGTTCGTATAAATCCGCCATGATCGACGCCGGCTGCGATAGTTTTCCTGATTTGCCTTAATCTGATTGGCCTTAAAAAGACGGCCTGCTTTTCATTCGCTGGCCCCGCCAAGGGATGGTCTGTGCAAAATTAATAATATCAGACTGATAACGCAATAGGGAATAGCGTAATAAAAATTGCCTGAGATGATGACTAGTATCAAACCGAATACGGCGACGGATTCGGATAAGGCCCAATTGACGATGGAAATTGTTTGATACTTTTGGAATCCCTGCTCTGAATGGATGTCTAAGGCGCCGTTCTGAATGGGGCCGGTCAATAATTTGAGGCGTATTAAAATCGATATCATGGCAGAGATGATAGACAGCAGGATGGTGACCATCGCCACGATCGGGACAAAATCCGGATTCGATGTGTTGGAACTTACTAAAAAATACGCTAGGACAAGGTAAATTACAATCGCATCGATGAATACGCTCCACAAGAACCACAATTTCTTACGCATATCGGCCCTTTTCTTCTCGCATTGTTAAATTGATCTGGCATGTTGTTAAATTGATCTGGTATGCAATGCGAGATTATAGAGCATTTTAAATCAATCAGGAATCGCCGTCCTCTTTGTTGTCTTCAGTGGGAGAGGCAAATCCCATGGCTTGTTTGATTTTCATTCGGATTTCTTCGAACATGTCGGGATTTTCTTTCAGTGTGTTTTTCGCGTTTTCCCGGCCTTGCCCGAGTTTATTATCATTATACATAAACCACGCGCCGCTTTTATCGACAATTTTATGCTCAACGCCGAGATCCAGCGCTTCGCCCGTCTGCGAAATTCCTTCGCCGAAAGTCAGGTCGAATTCCGCTTCCCGGAACGGCGGGGCGACCTTGTTTTTTACGATCTTGACTTTAACGCGGTTTCCGACGGCTTCCCCTTTTTCTTTGATCGCGCCGATGCGGCGGATGTCGAGACGTACGGACGCGTAGAATTTCAACGCCCGACCCCCGCTGGTGGTTTCGGGATTGCCGAAGATCACGCCGACTTTTTCGCGAATCTGGTTGATGAAGATGGCGCAGGTTCTCGATTTGCTCAAGATGCCTGTCAGTTTGCGCATCGCTTTGGACATCATTCGGGCCTGCAGGCCCACTTGGGTGTCTCCCATTTCGCCGTCAATTTCGGCTTTGGGAACCAGCGCCGCGACCGAGTCGACGACGATGACGTCCAGAGCGCCGCTTCGGACGAGCATTTCCATAATATCCAGGGCCTGCTCGCCGGTGTCCGGCTGTGCGACCAGAAGATTATCGATGTCGACGCCAAGTTTTTGGGAATATTCGACGTCGAGCGCATGCTCCGCATCGATGAACGCGGCCGACCCGCCCAATTTTTGCGCTTCGGCGACAATATGCTGAGCCAATGTGGTTTTGCCGGACGATTCCGGGCCATAAATCTCAACGATTCGGCCTCTTGGAACGCCTCCGACTCCAAGCGACCAATCCAGCGCCAAAGAGCCTGTGGGAATGATTTCGACTTTTTGAACCGGAGAATCGCCCATTTTCATAATGGAACCGCGTCCAAATTGCTTTTCGATTTGAGAAATGGCCAGGTCAATTGCTTTTTCGCGGTCTTTCTGGTCGATAGCCACAATGTTTACTCCTCTTGTCTTGGTATTAGGCATGGCTTACTGAACATTTGTATATTAAATCACAAATTTTGGTTCCTGACAAGACTTTTCCGACAAAAGTTCGCATTTTTTGTCGAAAGGGCTTCAAATCTAAGAACTGACGCTTTACTTCTTTCATTCCTCTTGACGGTATACCGTTGCGCCGATAGGATTCGGAATTCGCGTAAATCGATGTAAAACAGAACCTAACATTCATACAATTTCAAATAAATTCAAGTAAATTCAAAAAATGAAACTCCCCTATTCGTGGCTTAATGAATTGGCGTTCAATCTTCCTTCGCCCGAGAAGGCGGCCGAGATATTAACGATGCGCGGCTTGGAAGTGGAAGAAATTTCTTCCGTTGGCGAAGAAATCAAGGATGTAGTCGTCGCCAAAATCCTTGATATGAAGCCTCATCCGAACGCCGACAAATTAACAGTATGCCATGTTTCCGATGGAAAGAAAGATTACTCCATTGTTTGTGGCGCCAAAAATATGAAAACGGGCGATTGCGTCGCTCTAGCGCGAGTCGGCGTCGTGCTTCCGGGGAACTTCAAAATTGAAAAGAGAAAGTTGCGGGGGGAGAAATCGGAGGGGATGCTTTGTTCGTCGCGTGAATTGAATTTGGGCGACGATCATTCCGGCATTATGATCCTTCCCGAGGATTCTCCATTGGGCGCGCGGTTGATTGATGTGCTCGGGTTCAATGAGGTGATTTTTGATATCAATGTAACGCCCAACCGGCCGGATGCGCTTTCCGCCATCGGCGTGGTTCGCGAGTTGGCGGCGGCGTGCGGCGCAGCCATCCATCTTCCCGACGCGTCGCCTCTTCCGGCTGATGCATCGCCTGATTTTGTTCCCTCGATTACGCTCGAAGATGAAGACTTGTGCCCGCGATATACAGGGCTTGTGCTTCGAGACGTTCAGATCGGCCCGTCGCCCGAATGGCTGAAGAATCGGCTGGAAGCCTGCGGAGTGCGCAGCATCAACAATGTTGTGGATTGCACCAATCTGGTTTTGTTGGAGATGGGGCAGCCGCTGCACGCCTTCGATATGAAGAAACTTCATGGAGAGCGCATTGTGGTTCGGCGCGCCCGGCCCGGCGAACTGATTCGAACCATCGACGATGAAAAGCGCACGCTGGATGAGGATATGTTGGTCATCGCAGACGCTGAACATCCAACCGCCGTCGCCGGAGTCATGGGAGGATTGGAGACGGAAGTCAGCGATACCACCACTACGATCTTTCTGGAAAGCGCTTTCTTTCACCCGCCGTCCATCCGGCGGACTTCGAAGAAACTGGGATTGAGTTCCGAGGCGTCTTATCGATTCGAGCGCGGCGTCGATTTTGAATCCGTGATTCCGGCCGCCTATCGCTGCGCGCGTTTGATGGTGGAATTAGCGGGCGCGAAAATCGCCGGCCGCATGGGGATCGCCGATACGAAAGATCAATCGCATTTACAGCGCTTGGGAGCGCGGAAACTTTCGCTCCATTTCGATTATTGCAACCGGCTTTTGGGGCAGGAAATTGATCCGGATAAAATTGCGGATATTTTTCAGTCTCTGCAGATTGAAGTCATAGAGCGAGACGCCGATTCGATCAGCGTTCGAGTCCCCTCCTTCCGGCAGGACATCAGCCGGCAGGCGGATTTGGTGGAAGAGGTTGCTCGCTGCTATGGATACAATGAATTCGCTCCTACCTTGCTCTACGCGCCCGTCAGCCATCCCGAACCTCAGAAAGTCGATCGGAAGATGGTTTCGCAGTTGCGCGATTACCTGACCGGCGAAGGATTATGCGAGGCGGTTACGTATAGTTTTACGAGGGTGGACGAGCTGAAAGCCTTTCCTCTGCAGGATGCGGATCTCACCCATGACGCCGTGACGATTCAAAATCCGATCAATATCCACGAATCCGTTATGCGCACCAGCCTTTTCCCGGCGCTGCTTCAGGCGGCCCGCCGTAATGTGTCGCGCGGGAATTCGGATTTCGGCCTTTATGAAATGGCGCGGGGATTTTATGCAAAGGACAGCGATCTTCATGAATCGCGCGTGCTGGCGGCTGTTCTTGTGGGCAATCCGCATCAAGAATGGCGGAATCAAAAATCCGAGATGGACTTTTTCGATCTCAAAGGCATCGTCGACGGATTCCTTTCGATAGCCGGCGTCCGGCGGTTTCGCGCTCTTCCCGGTCCGGATTGTCTGCATCCGAAGCGGGGCGTGCAAATTCAGGCCGGGAAAAAGATCATCGGATTCTATGGGGAATTGCATCCCTCCGCGGCGGAATTGTATGAATTGCCCGGCCGGGTTTTAATCATGGAATTCGATCTGGAATCCTTGACCGAATTTTATCGTTTGAATCAGCCGGCGTATCGATCTTTTTCCTCGTTCCCGTCGGTGAAGCGCGATTTGGCGCTGCTTCTTCCTCAAGGAACCGAGGCGCAAAAAGTGGAAGAAATTATTCGGCGCGAGTGCGGCGAACTCCTGGAAGATTTATGTTTGTTCGACTATTATCGCGGCAAGCAGGTGGCTGAAGGCCGCGTGAGTGCGGGATTTCGCCTAACCCTGCGTTCGCAGCGGGAAACGCTCAACGAAGAACAAGTCGATTCCGTTGTGGAATCCATTCTGGAAACGTTAAAAAAAGAACTCGACGTATCTCTACGTTCATGAAATAATGATAGGATGAGGGACAACTATGAGCAACGAAAACCTGATGGAAGTTTTGAAATCCCTGGATGAGAAGATCGAAGATTTGCTGCTCACGAACAGCGAACTGAAATCCGAGCGAGACAGACTGCAGGGCGAGTTGAACGAAGCCAACCAGCAGAAGGAAGAACTTGCCAAGCAGATCAATTCGAATCGTGAGACGCGAGAGGAAATGCATAATCGCATTCAGGGAATTATTCAGAAAATTGAACAGATGGAATCCTGAATCGCCCTTCCCGGGCCGGAGAGGAATTCACAATGCCTGATAAATCGGAAGTGATTACTGTCGAGATTTTGGGGACCACGCTCCAACTTCGAGGCGGGGAAAATCCGGAAGCCGTTATGCAGGCATGCCAGATTGTTTATGATCAGGCGGAGGAAATACGGAAGCATGCGCCCAATGCTCCCTCGATCCAGATCGCTTTGATGACGGCGATCAATCTGGCCGATGAATTGGCAAGGGCGCATGGCGGAAGCCATGAGATCGAAATGGCCACTCGGAAGGCGCAATCGATTCTCAAAAAGACGGTTTCCGCTCAAACCTGAATCTTCTTGAGATATCCTCGTGCTGCGAATTCTTTCGCTTAATTATGAATTTCCCCCGATCGGCGGAGGAGGCGGCAATGCGCATAAGCACCTCCTTCGGGAATTCTCCCTTCTTGACGATCTCCACGTGACTTTTGTTTCTATTACGGACAAAACCGAACCCATCCACGAATCCTACTCATCCAACGTCAATCTGTATCTTCTTCCGTTGAAGAAAAAGAGCCTTTTGTATTGGCGAAGAGGCGAAGTGGTTCGGTATCTGGCCATGCACTACGGTTTTCTGCGCGAATTTCTAAAAACTCATTCGTTCGATCTGTGCCATGTTTTTTTCGGATTTCCCACAGGTCTTTTGGCTTATTTATACCGGGCTCAAATGCCCTATTTGGTATCGGTGCGCGGTTCGGATGTGCCTGGATTCAACAAGCGCTTTTCTTTGGATTACATTCTTCTTCGCCCGCTTTTGAAGCGCATTTATTCGTCCGCGCGCGCGGTGGTCGCCAACAGTCAAGGACTGCGTGAACTCTTCGAAAGCCAATTTCCGCGGCTGAAAGCCGGCGTGATCCCCAACGGAATCGATACGGAGATGTATCAACCGGTTGAGAGAGCAGATAATCCCGAGCCGCATCTGGCGGCCGTGGCCAGGCTGATCCCCCGCAAGGGGATCGATTTGCTGATCGAGGCGTGTGCGGAAATCGAACGAGACGGTTTGCCCTTTCAGTGCCATATCATCGGCGACGGTCCGGAGGAAGAAAGCTTAAAGCGGCGGGCGCAGCGCCTGGGAATCGCCGAACGCGTCCATTTCCACGGTCGCATGGAGAAGCAGGACCTGGCGAATTTTCTGCCGCAGTGCGATATTTTCGTCTTGCCTTCGTATGCCGAAGGCATGTCCAACGCCGCCCTGGAAGCGATGGCCTGCGGTCTTCCCCTGCTGCTGACGGATACGGGCGGAAGCCGCGAATTGATGGACGGCAATGGATTTATCGTTCCGCCCGGCGACGCTCATTCCCTGGCGGATCGTCTGCGCGCCTGGATTGGCGAACCGGGCGTCATGCGCACCATGGGGAAGCGTTCGCGCATGTGCGCCAATGCGTTTTCCTGGGCCAACGTCGCCCGGCGGCATCGCGATTTGTATTATCAATTGACCGAGCGGAGGCGGGAATCGTGAGTCTATACGACTGGATGAAGCGGCGCGACAGTACAGTCGCCGACGAATCCGCCGGTACGGTCGATTATTTCAGTTTGTCTCCAACTCGTTGGAGTTTGTATCGCGCTCTATCTCCGAGGATGCCCAAAGTTCTTCGGGGGCGCTGCCTGGACGCCGGGGCGGGGCGGTCCGCCTTCGCGATGCTGGCGGAAAACTATGTCGATGAATACATCGCCATGGACATCCAGGTTCGGCCGTGGCTCGATGCGGCCGGATCGGTGCTCGATCTGCCCCTGCAGAACGAGTCGCTCGATTCGATTCTTTGCCTGCAGGTGTTGGAGCATGTTCCCGATCCGCAGAAGGCTCTGTACGAATTCGCCCGCTGTTTGAAGCCCGGGGGGGCGCTGCTGCTCAGCGTTCCGCATCTCGCTTATCTGCACAACGAGCCGCACGATTATTTTCGCTACACCAAACACGGGCTGCGCGTGTTATTGGAGCGGGCGGGATTTGAGATTGTCGAAATCGCTCCCGCCGGCGGCTTGTTATCGTTTCTAGGGCATATTCCCTCCATGCTGATCAAAGCCTTATACTTCCCGTTTGACAGCCTCAAACGGCTGGTTTTTTATCTCAACGGCAAATATGCGAAGACTGTCGTCTGGATCGATGCGCGCATCGAAAAGAGAAAACTGTTTGCATTGAATTACGTCGTGATTGCAAAGAAGCCTCGTGTATAATTGCACAACAGCATATAGATATCGTTGCATTGTTGAAAAATCGCCGCAATTCGAATCGTTTGGATGAATGTGGATGATGGAACGCATGAAGCAATGGGGTGAATATGGAATGGCTTAATTCCTGGCGGCCGGTTAAAACGGATTGGATGCAGATCGAGGTCGGCACGCATTGCCATGCATCGTGCATCTACTGCCCGCGCACTGTTTACAAGGATTCATGGCAGGAGCGCTTCATGACGGTGGAGACGTTTAGCCGATTGCTGCCGGCCATAGCGAAAACGAAATTGGCCTATCTGCAGGGCTGGGGAGAGCCGTTCCTGCATCCGGAAATCTTTACGCTGATGGCCATGGCGAAAAAGACCGGCTGTCAAGTCGGCGCGACCACAAACGGCATGGCGTTGGATGATGAAGCGATTCGAAGGCTTGTGGAATTGGGCGTGGATATCATCGCTTTCTCTCTGGCGGGAACGGATGAGGAAAACGATAAGATGCGAGTCGGAACGCGCTTCGAGCATGTGTTGGACGCCATAAAACGCCTGCATCTCGCCAAAGAAAAAGCCGGCGCTTCACGCCCTGAGATTCACATCGCCTATCTGCTGCTGCGGTCGCAATGGAAAAAACTCGAGAATCTGCCGTCTCTTTTGCAGGGAGCGGGCGTTTCGCAGGCAGTGATTACTACATTGGATTTTGTCTCCGATCGCTCCTTGGAAAAGGAAATGATTTTGCCTCAAACCACGGAAGAGCGCATTCTATGGCAAACTCGCCTGGATGCCGCAGTGGAAGAAGGGAAACGGTGCGGCGTTCCGATGTATTATTATTTAGCCCATCCGCAAAACGCTTCGAAGGCTTGCACCGAAAATGTTCAGAGAGCCTTGTTCATTTCGGCGGACGGCGCCGTCTCTCCCTGCGTATTTGCCAATATTCCGGCCGCCGGCGTCGATTATTACGTCCATGGCGCCAAGCGATCCTATGAGAAGATGACTTTCGGCGCTCTCCATCATCAAACGATAAACTCGATTTGGCGTCAGAAAAATTATGTGGATTTCAGAAATTCGTTCGAATCGAACCAATGCGCCGAAATGTGTCGATCCTGTCCCAAGAGATGCGCCGTGCTTTCCGGTTTGCCGCTGTGATTGTTTCATTCGCTTGGAAGAAACGAGTTGACGAAATGGAACGAAGCGGAAACAATTGATTTAAGTCCTTGTTAAGAAGGCCCTTAGACGGTTGGCGCCGTCCCGGACGGGAAAAAGAAAACGATTGACGGCTGCTTAGGGCGGCCTCGTTTCAGACCGATAATGATATTTGGAAGAAATGGAAAAGAGATTGGAATATGATGGATCCTCAGATGGAAGAAAAAATTTTTGCATTGGAGCGGCCGAACTCCAAACTGGTTTTGCTTTATCTGGTGCGAAGTCTGGCGGCGTTGGTGATGTTTCCGTTTGTTTTTGCGCCTCTCTATTGCAAGTACATTTCGCTGCGATATCACTTTGATAAAGAGGGCGTGGGAGCATCCTGGGGAATTTTGTTCAAGAAACAGGTCTTTCTAACCTACGCCCGCATCCAGGATATTCACGTTACGCGAGGGCTTTTGGAGCGGTGGCTGAGATTGGGCACGGTCGAAGTGCAGACGGCGTCCGGCAGCGCAACGGCGGAACTGTCGATCGTCGGCCTGGAGGAGTACGATGCGATTCGCGATTTCCTCTACTCCAAGATGCGCGGCGCGCGCGGCGAGTTGAGTGCGGAATCTGAAGCGGCGGACGAAGAGCCCGAATCCCTGCAGCTTCTCAAACAAATACGCGATGAATTGCGAACCATCCGCCAGGCCGTGAAGGGAGGGGGGCCGGATCATGTATGATTCCATCAAAGAAATGCTTTTGGAATTATTCTGCGCGCCCGGCGGCCCTCCGGAGCCTCCAGCGGGCAGCCACGCCAGCATGCAGGTGTTTCGCGCGTCGCCCCATTTTCTGCGCTATCAGGTGCTGATGCTTTCCATCGTCATGCTGCTGGCGGGAATGGTTCTTTTTGTAGTCGGAATCGTTCTCAGCGTGCAGGAGCCGCTGATCGGCGTTATTGCGACCGTATTGGCCGGGGGGATCTGGTGCCTGGTGTTTCTCAGCGCTTATTTCGTGATACGGCTGGAATACGATATGCGCTATTACGTCGTATCCGATCGCAGTCTGCGGATTCGCAAAGGCGTTTGGTCGATTCTTGAACAGACGCTGACGTTTGTAAATATTCAAAACATCACCGTCGAGCAGGGCCCGATCGAGCGGTTGTTCGGCATATCCCGGCTCGTGGTCGAAACCGCCGGCGGGGGAGGCGCC
>JAFGTC010000215.1 GCA_016934335.1 Candidatus Omnitrophota bacterium
AACTATATTGAGATTACTGCATCGGCGTCATGGAAAATTTCCATTTATTTATCCAAATGGAAGGGATTGTGGAATATCACAATTGCAATCAATATGTTATTGCATTTTTTTTACGTAAAAAAATGGATCAAAATCATTCCTTCATACGCCTCATAGTTAGACGGCCATAAGAGATGCTTGTGAGATGCTTACCAGTATAATCATACGAGAAACGAGATTATAATGACAAGAATTTCGCAAAAGCGATGAACAGCAATATGTAAAAAAACAGCCGTTGATTGATCACATAGCACCAAATCATTTATCAGCAAAAATGAGGTAATGGATATGCGAGAAAGCAAACGAAGAGAGTTTTTGACGACATGCGCCGCGGCGGGCTTGGGATGCGCAATGAGCGGATACGCGCCGTTCAGCGCCGCGGCTGCAGACGATCCCGTCATGAGCATTGCACGCTATAAGAGTTCCCCGGAAGAAAAAGAAGCGATTGCGGAAGAAGCCGAAAAATTGACCCGCGCGGCCATCGATGCGCTGGGAGGAATGTCGAAATTCGTCTCGAAAGGCGATGTCGTGTTCATTAAGCCGAATATCGGCTGGGATCGAACGCCGGAGCTGGCCGCCAACACCAATCCGGACGTCATCGCCGCCTTGATCAAAATGTGCGATGAAGCCGGAGCGCGAGAAGTGAAAGTCAGCGATCATACTTGCAATTCGGAGCGCCGTACATTCGCGCGCAGCGGCATACAAAAAGCCGCCGAAGAAGCGGGCGCCAATGTGTTCTTTCTCAATCCCAGGCGCTATCAAAAAATGGCGATCAACGGAAAGTTAATTAAAGAATGGGATGTGTATCCGGAAATCATCGAAGCCGATAAATTAATCAACGTCCCCATCGTGAAGCATCACATGATCAGCCAGGTGACATTGGGCCTGAAGAATCTCATGGGCGTCATCGGCGGCGCCCGGGATCAGTTTCACCAAAGAATCGACCAGGCGCTGCCCGATTTGGCGGCCTTCGTGAAGCCTGATCTGATTGTCATCGATGCGATTCGCGTTCTGCTTCGCAACGGACCGGTCGGCGGCAATCCGAAAGACGTCGCCCGCAAGGACGTCATCGCCGCCGGAACCGATCAAGTGGCGATGGACGCGTTCGGCGCGACTTTATTAGACCGCAAACCCGAAGATATCAGCCACATCAAAGAGGCGGCCGACCGCGGCATGGGCCAAATTGATTATCAATCCCTCTCGCCGAAAGAAATCACGGTGTAATAGAATCAAATGCAAACGTTCGGGAGGCGCTCCCTACGCCTCCCGAACGCATGAAATGGATCATTATGGCTTCGAGAAAAAAACACACCAGTTGGATTGTCTGGCTTCGGCGGGCGATTCAAACCTTCTTCCTTCTTCTTTTCTTCTATCTCTTTTTGGAAACGGTCTATCATCCATTCAACCAAGTCGGCGGGCCGGTGGAGTTTTTCTTCCAAATCGATCCGCTGGTTATGATCGGAACGTTTCTGACGACCTACGCTATTCCTGCGATGCTGCTGCTCTCGTTGATCACCTTAGCGGCGACGATCGTATTCGGGCGCTGGTTCTGCGGATGGATCTGCCCCTTCGGCGCGCTGCACAACCTGTTCACAAGCATGCGCGGGCGCAAAGGCAAAATGAAAGCGTTGATGGAGCAGGGGACCTATACGAACGGCCAGAAAACCAAGTATTACATCCTCATCACTTGTCTTGCGGCGGCCGTGTTCGGAGTCAACGCCGTAGGGTGGATGGATCCTTTTTCCTTTTTTTACCGCGCCATGGCCACATCGATTTATCCGGCGGTCAATTGGGGGCTGGAATATTTTTTCACTTGGGTCTATCTGAACGATCCTCATTTCGGCCCGCTGCACGCCGCCTCGTTTACCGAACCGATTTACGACCGCCTGCGAGACGGATTTTTATCCAATCAGCAGCCGGTATACGCGGGCGGAACCCTGATCGGACTGCTTTTCATTTTCATTGTGGGATTGAATTTCTATAAAGGCCGATTCTGGTGCCGCTATCTATGCCCGTTGGGCGCGCTGCTGGGAGTCGCCGGCAAGAATCCCATGCTGAGACTGAACAAACGTCTGGAGGATTGTCATAACTGCCGGATGTGCCTGGTCGACTGCCAAGGCGGCGCCGAACCGCAGACAGACAATGAATGGCGGCCATCCGAATGCTTCTATTGCTGGAACTGCTACGACGCATGCTCCACCCAAGCCATCACATTTTCCTTCCAATCCTCCCTGACGAAGGGCGGCGTCTCCGCGCCCTCATTGGAAGATGCCGCCGCACCCTCCGAATCGGAAGAGTCTGCACCGGCAGAGAGCCGTGCGGAAGACGAAACCGAGCCGAAATCATCGGCAAAATCGCCTGCGCCGTCTTCGAAGCCGAAATCGAAATCGTCTCTTCCACAGCCGCCAAAATCCCGATCCAAAAGTACAAGCCGGAGGAAAAGAAAGAAATGAATCGTTTTACTCGCTGGCTCACCAATTATGTTCGTCCTCCCAAAGCGGAGCGCATCGATCTCAACCGCCGTACGGCTATCACATCCGGCCTGGGCGGCTTGTTGGGGGTTTTGGTTTTCCGCAGTCATCCACTGGCTCAGGGAAAGACCTTTAATCCCGGCTTGATCCGGCCGCCGGGCTCGCACTCGGAGCGAGAATTTCTGGCCCGTTGCGTCAAGTGCGGAGAATGTATGAAGGTATGCCCGACGAACGGCATCCAGCCCGCCTTCCTGCAAGCCGGCTTGGAAGGCATGTGGACGCCGGTGATGAACATGAAACTCGGGTATTGCGAATACGAGTGCACTTTATGCGGCCAAGTCTGCCCGACGCAGGCCATTCAAGAGTTGACGTTAGAAACACTGCCGGACGGCCAAACAGTGCGCCTGGAGCCGCTCCAACCGACTGAAGACGGAGTTGAAACGCCCATCGAAGAACGCAAGCCGATGAAGATCGGCCAGGCTTTCTTTGACGCGAACCGCTGCCTGCCCTACGCATTCGCGCGCTCCTGCATCGTCTGCGAAGAGCATTGCCCGACATCGCCCAAGGCCATTTGGGTGGAGGAAGTCGAGCGGCTCAACTCGGCGGGTGAAATGGTTCCTTTGAAGTTGCCGCATGTCGATCCGGCCCGCTGCGTGGGATGCGGAATCTGCGAAAACGTCTGCCCGCTGAAAGACAAATCGGGCATCTATGTCACCAGCGCCGGGGAATCGCGCAACAAGGAAAATCAATTCCTGCTGGCGAGCGAATCGGCCAATCCGTTTGCGGACTTTGAGTCGGATGCGGGCGCCGATCCTTATGGCGCCGCCAATCCCTACGGAGATTCAGGCGGCGGAGAAAGCCCGTATTGAGACGGTAAGGCAACGTTTCATGATTCAGGAAATGCAAAGCCCCGGAAAATCCGGGGCTTTTTTTTGGGGATTGCTTTCAGTGATCAGAAAAAGGAGATCATTGGCATTCGGGGCGCGGCGTCTTTCCGCAAGTCGGGCATTTATCGCTTTGGAGGTTTTCCTTGCCGCCGACCTGCCCATTCGTAAAGCCGGTGCCGTCATCGAGCAGTTCGACGATATGCTTGACTTCCATAGGCAGTTTTTTCTCGCGAACGCCGTAATCCAGCTGCAGCAGACAGCCGGGATTGCAGGTCAAAACCACATCCGCCCCCGTACTTTCGATATTGTCCATTTTACGATCGAGAATTTTCATAGCCATATCGTAATGGGTGACGTTATAAACGCCGGCGCTGCCGCAGCACCATTCCGATTCGGGAAGATCGACAAGATCGACGCCCGGCACGCGGCGGATGACTTGCTTGGGCTGCTTCCAAACCTGCTGAGCGTGGCAGAGATGGCAAGGTTCGTCGTAGATCACTTTTTTAGGGGAATCGAAAGGCTGTTTTTCCACTTTGGCGGCATGCGGCCATTCGGCGAGAAACTCGGTGATTTCGCGCATTTTCCCGCTGAAGCGTTTGGCTTTTTCTCGATAGGCGGGATCGTCTTCAAAAATCTCTTCGTATTCTTTGCAGGCGGCGGCGCAGGCCGCGCAGTCGGTGACAATATAATCCACATCCAGTTTGTCGAAGAGGTCGATGTTGAAGCGCATCAGTTCAATAGCTTTTTTCTTGTATCCTTCCGACAAGAGCGGTGCGCCGCAGCAGCGAATGGCTTTGGGAGTCACGACGGTGCAGGCGCTGCGGTTGAGGACATTGACGGTAGCGTTGGTCGTTTTGTTGAACATCATGCTCATCATACAGCCTAGGAAATACCCCACCCGCGCCTTTTCTTCGCCGCGAGCCGGTACAACATCCGGAAGAGTGTGACGAAAAGGAGTCGTCAATCCCCGGGGAGCGAGCGCTTCCATAAACTGGAGACGCTTGGGCAGCAGCTTCATGAAGCCTACGCCGTGGAGAAGTTTTTGCAGACCGCTGCGCTGGTAGATGCGCAATGGAAAAGCGGCCATTTCCAAACGCCAGTGGCGAAGGAAGAGCCATCCAAACAAAAAGTCTTTCAGCAGGCGAACAATGGGATTGCGCCGCATGTTTTGTTCGACCTGCGAGCGGGCGGACTCGATGAGATAGCCGATGCGCACGCCCGAGGGGCAAGCCGTTTCGCAGGCGCGGCAATCCAGACACAAGTACATCTGTTCGGCGAAGTTGCGGGTCAGTTCCAAGCGGCCGTCCGCCACTGACCGAACCAGCGCGGCGCGCCCTCGCGGCGAAGCTCGCTCCACTTTCAATTCTCTATAAGTAGGGCAATGCGGCAGACACATCCCGCATCGAATGCAATTTAGAATTCGTTCATAATCGGGGATGTTCACCCCTTCGAAATATCCATGCTTCAAAGATTGATTTTCCTTGCGCGAGTTCTGTGAAGAATTCATATTTTTCGCATCCTAAAGTCATCTTAGCTAAAGATAAAAAACTATCTGCACTTTTATCTGTTTTTGATCGAACAACGAATTGATGTTCTTTGATATTATCGTTTCATCAGGAAAAGACAACGGACTGGCGTCAGGTTGAGTCGCCGCTGAAAAAATCAGGCTGATTCGCGAGATTTCCCTGCGGCTTTAATCCCAAGTGCTTGTATCCTTTGAGAGTCAACAAACGGCCGCTGGGCGTCCGATTTAAAAATCCCTCTTGAATCATGAAGGGTTCGTAGACTTCTTCCAACGTTCCGTCATCTTCTCCCACGGCGATGGCCAGCGTACGCAGCCCCACTGGGCCTCCGCCGAATTTTTCCACGATGGTGCGCAGAATTTGGCGATCCATCTGATCAAGCCCCTGGCTGTCGATCTCCAATAATTCAAGCGCTTCTTCGACGACGCTGCGCGTCAGTTTTCCATCCGAGCGAACCTGGGCGTAATCGCGCACTCGACGCAGCAGTCGATTGGCGACGCGGGGAGTTCGCCTCGAACGCTTGGATAACTCGACCAATCCATCCCGATCAAAGGGTATCTCCAAAATTTTGGCCGATCGAACCAAGATTTTTTCAATATCTTCCGGTTCATAAAAATTGAGCCGGCATTGAATGCCGAAGCGATCGCGCAGCGGGCCGGTCAACATCCCGGAGCGGGTGGTGGCGCCGACCAAGGTGAAACGGGGAAGATCGATTTTCACGGATTTGGCGTGAGGGCCCTCGCCGATGAGAATATCGATGAAAAAATCTTCCATGGCCGGATAAAGGCATTCCTCCACGAGCCGATTCAATCGATGGATCTCATCGATGAAGAGCACGTCGCCGGCCTGCAGTTCGGTCAGCAATCCCGCCAGATCGGCTTTTCGTTCGATGACCGGGCCGGACGTGGTTCGGATGCTTCCCCCCATCTCATTGGAGATGATATAAGCCAGAGTGGTCTTGCCCAGGCCGGGCGGACCGGACAGCAGAACATGATCGAGCGCCTCGCCTCGTTTGCGAGCCGCTTCAATGCAAATCTGCAGTTTGGTTTTCACTTCCGCCTGCCCCACAAAATACGAGAGATTCTGCGGGCGGATGGATTCGGGAGCGACTCCGTCCTCCGGTTCGGCGGATGGATCCAACATGCGCTTCGGTAGATCGTTGTTCATGGGGTTATCATAGGACGGGACGGCCCCGCTGGCAAAGGCTGCGATTAATCATGCCGGCGGCTGATTAATTTCAGAGCGACGTCAATGGCGTCCAGCAGCGATTGTTCGGAGGCTTTTCCGCTGCCGGCGATATCGAAGGCGGTGCCATGATCGACAGACGTGCGGATAATGGGCAGCCCCAAAGTAACATTGACGCCGGACACTTTGCCCCACTCTTTGGACAGGGAGTCAAAGCCGAAATTGATCAATTTAAAAGCGATATGCCCCTGATCGTGATACATGGCGACGGCGCCGTCATAGCGTCCGCCGACCATCTGCGGGAAGATCGAATCGGAGGGAAACGGACCTTCGACGTTGACGCCTTCCGAGGCGCAGTACTCGATGGCGGGCAAGATGACGCGGCGTTCTTCGTCGCCGAACAAACCGCCTTCTCCGGCGTGCGGATTCAAGGCGCACACGGCAATGCGTGGGCGCTCCTCGTCAAGACGGGACAAGGCTTGATCGAACAGATTGATCGCGCTGACGATTCGATCGCGCGACAATAAGGAAGAGACATTCGCAATGGCGGTATGGCAGGTGACATGGACGACGCGGAATCGTCCGGCAATCAACATCAAACAATATTCTTTCGTCCCCGTCTTTTCGGCGAGGATTTCCGTATGGCCGGCGTAGTGATGGCCGGCTTCGTTCAAGGCTTCTTTGTTCAGCGGCGCGGTGACAATGGCCGCCGCTTTTTTCTGGAGGGCGAGTTGAATTCCCTGATCCAGCCACGAAAACGCCGAAGCGCCGGCGGAGGCGTCCACGGCCGTCAAGGGAAGATGATCGTCAAAAAACGACTCATCGTTGAGAAGCAGAACGCCGTTGAAATCGGTCGGGATTTCCTGCCCGTGTTGGATCGTTTGGAAAGAAAACGAACTCTGCGAGAATTCCATGCCTCGGCGCAGCGCCCGCTCGGAGCCGATTATCAAGGGACGGCATTTCTCGAAGACATCCTGATGACGAAGCGCTTTGGCGATGATCTCCGGCCCGACGCCGGCGATGTCCCCCATAGTGACGGCTAGAACTGGCTTACTCATGTCGACCTGCTCCTTTCTGGATTCACGCCTGAGATGGAAGACGCATGGTGCGTGCGGCATTCCACCGGTTTACGCCATAGAGTAAAACGAAAACTGAAACATGAATGATAATCAGTATGATCGAAGCAGGCAAATCGAAAAACCTTTGCGAAAGGATTTCTGCGGTAAAACCGGTTGCTACGCCTAAAAAAGCTGACCAAACCACTATGCGCCCCATTTGGACAGCCATCATCCGGGCGCAGAGGCCGGGGAACAGGATTAAAGATAACGTAAACAGAAATCCAGTCGCATAAATGGAGATCAAAAGAGTTCCCAAGAGCAGCAGCCAAAGAAGAATATCGAAGAATCGAATGGAAACGCCGATGGCCCTGGCAAAGTCCGGATCGATGCACAATGCGGCGAATCCCCGATGGAACAAGAGAACGATCAAAACCACAGCCGCGGATAAACCGATGACAAGATAGAAATCCGTCATGGAGAGAGCAGGCGGCGAATCCAGCAGATAAGCGTTCAATACGGACAACCGCGCTCCCCATTCTCCATACGCTATAAGAAGGAATCCAAGCAGGCTTACAATCAAGACTCCATAAGCCGATTCCGAGGGGAGCACGCGATTCGATTGGAAAGCGAGGCCCAGAAGCGCGGCGATCAGGCCGCCGGCGGCGGCCGCGGCTTGGATCGGCCAATCATAGACGCCCAGGGTCGGAAACAATAAGAGACCTGCGGCGGCACCCGAAAAAATCGCCCCTCCGATTCCGACGCCCGCCAAGGTCATGCGCTTCACCGCCGCGAAGGAAGATAAAATCGAGCAGGATAACGCCGCAACAATCACGCAAACGAGAGACGAATAATCGTTGCCTTCGAAAATCAATTGACTGAAAAGATTCTGTATTATATCCATGGTCAGCGCCAGAATTGAATCGAATGGCTATTGGGCAGCGTTCTGGTTCGTTTGGAGGCATGGCCGGGAAAACGCGAACGATCTTTTTTGGATCGATCCCCATCTTTGGATGGAAAGTTTCGACAGGGATCGCTCCAGACGTCATGATGAATGCGCCTGCGACCCGCCACCCATAAAACCGAATGATTTAAGCAGGCTACATGCCGGCAAATGGGAGCGAGGGGCCCGCCGTCTTGCGCCGTAATGAAAATTGTGGTTTTGAAGCGGTCTTGTAGATCGGTCAGCAGGCGAATAACGCTCTCACGGCCCGCCGGATCCATGGAATGAAACGGATCGTCCATCAGCAGCAGTTTGGGCATGGCGGATAGAGCCCGGGCGATGCGAACTCGCTGCTGCCGCCCGGGAGTCAGACTTCCCGCCGGATCCTTGAGATGGTGATCCAAATGAAGCGCCGATAAGAGGCTTTCGATATTGAGAGACTGCTCGCGCCGTAAAGGGCGGAAAAAGCCTCTGGCGCCCATGACGCCCATGCAGACATAATCCCAAACCGTCGCCGGCGCATCATGGGGGATGGGAGAGAATTGGGGCAGATATCCAATGGGCAGACGCCGCCGAATGCGAGCGGAAGGGTGCGAACCGAACAATTGAATTTCGCCGGACAAAACCGGCGTCAATCCTAAAATGGCGCGCAGCAAGGTTGTTTTTCCGCCTCCGCATGGCCCGATGACGGCGAAGCAATCCCGCTCCCGGACCGAAAGGTCGATGTCCTGAAGGATGGGATCGTGAAGCGCGCCCACCTGAACGGATTGAAGATCGATCGCGGGGATCGCGCCGAATTCTGACTCAAAAGACGCATCATGAAGAGAATGCAGCGGCTCGATTTGATTCAATGACTAACTCCCAGG
The DNA here is from genome assembly GCA_016934335.1 of Candidatus Omnitrophota bacterium. Lineage (GTDB taxonomy): Bacteria > Hinthialibacterota > Hinthialibacteria > Hinthialibacterales > Hinthialibacteraceae > JAFGTC01. Next base: position 8,970 of record JAFGTC010000215.1, read on the forward strand.
GTCAACAAGAAAATCATTTTTTACATAATAAAACGGATTCGAATCTCATTGGTTAGACGAATGAACAAAAAATCTATTCAATCCATCCATTATTTTACAAGATTTATTGCAAAAAGGGGCGGGAAAATAAATAAAAGGTTTCAAGGACGTGAAGCCGACCTTAAAACCTTTCTTGAATACGACTTAACAAACAAGCAATACAACAGACTCTATAAATTAAGAATACAAGGAAAGGCGTAAAAAGTTATTTTCAATTTCATCTGACAAGCAGCAAGACGAACCGCACCAGCCAAAAACGCTTTTGACATTTCCAGAGTCTGAGCAAAACAACGATAAAACCGCGTGATGTTCTCAATACAAAGTCCATAATTGATTCGAGACGCCGCTTGCTCCGCCGATCTGCAACTCCCAGGTATCATTGAGAAATTGAGTATCACTTCCGCCAAACAAGATAAAACGGCTGCGTTTTGAATCATACGCCATGGCCGACGCAGATCGAGCGCCGGGTTTAACATCCGTCACTATTTCTTCCCACCGGCCTCCCGTCCATTTTCGGAATAGATTACTTTTAAGAGATTCACGAAAGAGGATTCCGCCGAATGAAACCAATTCGCTTGTTATAGGGTTTAAACCAACGGATTTGAAAACCATGTCTTTCTCCACGCCCTGATGTGTTTGAGTCCATTGAAACCCATCAAATTCCCACAAATGGAGATAATTATCGAAATCCCCCACTCCCGTCCCTACTGTTACCAAATCAGTTTGCAATACAAGAATACGATCCGACTTTTCATCATAAAACGCGTTGCAAATTCCAGTAGGACCACCTTGGGCAAATTGAATCCAATATTGACCATCCCATTCGTATGTGTTGGGATACCCTTTTTCCCATTTGTAATTTTTAACCCAGAAACCGCCGATTCGCAACACGATTTGCAAAGGAGGATAATAAACCAAGGCTAATCCTGACGCCGGATCGCCCGAATGTTCTTCGACCCTTGTCCAATTCGCCCCATCCCATTCCCACGTGTCGTCATATAATTCAGCTTGCCAATTTCCGTCTCGAACCGCGAAGCCTCCATACAAGACCGTTTTCCCGGTCGACTCATCGTAGGCAAGCCCGAAATACCATCGATCCGGTCCTTCGTCCGAAACCAATTTCCACGTTTGGCCGTCAAACTCCCACGTTTCGCTGGACGTCACTTCTTGATTGGAAGCATTCCTTTGTACGCCGCCATGCAGAATCATAACATCTCGTTTTGAATCATAGACCATCTTGGCATGTTCTCTGGGCGCCGGCCGCTGACTCTGATCGATATCCAGTTTCCGCCAAAAGGCCTCCTGTGCAAAAGAAAGCCTGCCGCTGAAAGGAATTGCAATAACCATCATGGCGACTAAAACAGCCATGGCGCTGAATGATAATTCGGATCGGACTTTGCGTTGGTTATCCAGAATTCTCATGAGACGTTTTCGGATCATGGTTTTGTAATCGATTATTCCCAGCGCCGCCGGAACCAGCGCTGGAAAACCGTTGGATTGCTTCGCGACGGATAAAAAACCCTCACCGCAATCACTGAGCGACGCATCCGTCTTAGCCAAGGCGTCATCGTCGCATGCATATTCGCGGAGTTGATCGATATTCCAACAAATCCACCAGACGGCAGGGTGAAAAAAGAACAACACCAGCACAATTTTTTGAAGCAGCAAAACAATCGAGTCATACCAGGTAATGTGAGATAATTCGTGCAATAGAATCCACTGGATCTGGTTGGGCGTTAATGTTTTGTCCATATCCTTGGGCAAGGCGATCACAGGACGAAACCATCCCATCGCCGCCGGCGATTTGACCCAAGGCGCTGTAACCCAGCGCACCGGGCGTTTGATGTTCGAAATCCGTTGAAGATTCTCTAGATGAATGGGGAAGGATTTCTGATCGAGCGGCTCCGTATAGCGAATAAACCAATGGGTGCAGCGGAAAATCCATGCCAACCGTATGATCCCCGCGCACACGATCATTAGCCATGCTGCCATCAACCAACTTAGGATGGATAATGGTGGAAGCATGGGTTGTGTGGAAGAAACAGCAGGAGTCGGCCCTTCTCCTTGATCGCCAAATCCGCTTTTTCCCGGTCCAAAGAATCCCGCCATCTTATCCGCATCCATTGGAATCGATTGAGACGGCGTCGATCGAAATTCGGACAGAAATCCCATAATATATGTCGTCGCGGAATACTGACCGGGAATGATTACTTTCAAAAGAAGTATAACAAACACAAAATAACCGAATTTGGCGGAAGCGCGCGGTCGGATCGCATACCACAACAAGCCAACCAAAAGACATATCACCATCGAATCGATAACACAATGAGCCAGGTAGACCGCCCATTTTTCGGAAACCACATTCAGCCATTCAATCCCACTCATTTTTCTTACCCCCTTTTTTCATGTTTTTTAAAGTCATCCAACAACGCTTCCAATTCATCCATATCACTTTTTGAGAGTTTCCCTTTTTGGATCATGTGGAAAAGCAAGGATATTTCTGTTCCTTTGGGCGCTTTTTTCATCAGAGATTCCCCGCTCTCTTGCAGCGACTCGACAACCGAATCGGTTGGTTGATATAAATAACTATTTCCGATTTGAGTTGTAGATAGATGCCCCTTCTCAACCAGGCGGAATAAATAGGTTTTCGTGGTATTGGGAGACCAGCCATACTTTTCTTTGGTTATTCTATAAACATCGCGAGCTGCACAAGATTTCAGATCCCACACGATGTTCATCACCTTCCATTCTGATGGGCTTAGTTCTTTCTTCGGTTCTCTATTCATTTCATAAAACTCTCCGTTTATAAAAAACCAACAAACGATAACTGAATGTAAACGTTTATAGACTGTAAACAATAATTTCGATTTTGTCAACAGGTAATTTCAACTTTTTACGGGTAAAATCCGGATCTGGGATAAAAAGAAGATGTATATCCAATTCAATCAGATGAAAATAACCGGGAAGCCTCCTAAAAAATTCACCCTGCCCTCTCCAAACAAAATCCCGCCGATGTTGTTTGGCTGTGAATCCATATTCCCCTTGATTCAAAGATCCCATACTCCCCCCTGTTAGAATCCGCCTCTTTTATCAGTGGTCTATTTCATTTCCCTGTTCTTTGTTATCCTAGCGTACACGCGAAGCGATGGGAATAAATGATTTCAGCGACGCCCGTAATAAAAATTTTGGGGATTCACAGATGCTGTTTCAAAGTAATCGAATCGGACTGCGGAAATTTCGGCCCAAAAAACCCACGACTTTCTGCCTTCCCGGGTTTCACGCCGACCCGGTATGGCAGCGAACGCAGGCGGAATACATCGAACAGATGATCTCGCTTGTCCGCCAATATTTACTGGCTTGCCGCGCCGATCCTTTTTACGGCGTTTATTTATCGGAGATCGACTATCTAAAGCCCTATTTGGATCTTTATCCTGAAGAAAGAGCCTGGATCGCGCGTCTAATCCAGCAAGAACGGTGCGCCTCCGGCGGATCGTACAACCAGCCGAACGAAACGACGATTGCGGGCGAAGCATTGATTCGAAACATCCTGATTGGAAGGCGCTTTCATAAAACCATGATGGACTATGAACCGCCGGTCTATATGGCCTGGGACGTATTCGGCCATATTCCCCAGCTGCCGCAGATTCTGCAGGGATGCGGCATGGAGGCGGTTGTTTTTACGCGCAGCAATTACCGCGATCCCTCGATCGCCATTCCCGGAATTCCCGACTTGTTTTTGTGGAACGCTCCCAACGGCTCCTCCGTCTATGCAAGGCGAATTGACTATTATCTGTCGCAGGATATTTCTCTACGAGAGCACGCCCGAAAAAAATGGGAGCAATGCCAGAAAGAATTTCCCAATCTTCCTGTGGATTTGATCATCGATGCGGCGGATATGACTGATCCTCGCATTTCGATTTTGGATCACGGCCGCGAACTGGCCGATCAGGATCCCGCTCTGATCCTGTCGGGAGCGGCCGCCGCCAAATATTTTTCCTGCGTTCATACGCTCGCATCCGCCAAAAAAATCAGTTTAACGCCTTCGACGCGCGACCTCAGCCAATACAACGAGGGCTGCGAGTTGACTCGAAGCGACTTGAAACTGGCCAATCGATTACTTGAAAGCCGACTGTATGAAGCGGAGCTCTGGGGATCGATCGCGTTGATGAACGGGATTGACTACCCGTCGGAAGAGTTGGATTACGCCTGGCGTCAACTGCTTTTCTGCCAGCATCACGACGGCATTACAGGCTGCTCGACGGATATCGCGCTGGCCGATCTTCTGGACATTTATCGCGAAGCGCTGGAACTCGCCGGCCAATGCCTCCAATCCACTCTCGAACAACTGGCGGAGCAAATATCGATTCCGCCGGAGCGCTGCGATACGTCGGTGCTCCTGTTTAACAGCCTTCCCTGGCTGCGAGAGGATGTTGTACAACATTGGATTGACATCGACGGCGACATCGAACCCATGGAATTGATCAACGAAGAAGGCGAACCAATCCCCTATGAAATCGAACGAGCCGAAGCGAAATCCGATGGAAGCGGCTCTCGCGTGTTGGCCGTCTGGGCGGAGGCTAATTTACCCGCCACGGGATATGTGCGGCGCGATTTTATCAAGCAGGATGAAATCGAAATTCCCTTTTTGATGGAGACGCAGAGACAATCGTGGATAGAAAACGAGTTTCTGCGCGTGGAGGTCGATCCGGGCCGCGGCGGCGGGATCGTCAGTTTAGTCGATAAAGAATCCGGCAAGGAATTCATCAATACAAAACATAACCAGCCGGCCAACAACGTCATAAGGCTTACCGAAGGACCGGGCGACGAACCGGCCTGGCGGCTGCTCACCACGGGAGAAAAAACGTATGGGAGCGAAGCGCCTGCGGAAATAACGACTTTGAACGGCCCGATGAGTTCGCGCTTAATCATTCGCGCAGTTGGGCCGGGCCCGTGCAGTCGAATCCAGGAGATCCGCCTGTTTCGCGGGATTCCCTACGTGGATTGTCGAACGATTCTGGAGGATTATCACGGACACGAGATCAAGTGCAACGCCGGAAATCCCTCCGCGCCGCGCGATCTGTATGTCGTGGGATTTCCTCTCGATTTGCCGGGCGCTTTGCCCATTCTGGAAGACCGGTTTTACGCCAAAGCCTACCGGCGCAGCCGGAAAAATCTAGACTTTCACAGTTCGTTTTTAAAGTGGGATTCCGAGCACGCCATGAATTCGTGCTATCGCTGGGTCGATGTCTCCTGGTCGCTCTTATGCCGTTTTACGAACGGCAAAGCGGAACAAGGCAATTTAGCGATCGGCCCGGCGGAAATCGTCACATCGCGCGACCGGTGCGGCGAACTGCGCCAACGGCTGATGATGCACCTGGCGCGACACGGCGTGACCTGTTCGTCTCGGTACGACACGGATGAACCGGGAGCGGATTTCTTGTTCCGAAGCTGCTCGTTCAGCCTCGGGGCCGCCGAAGAGAACGCCTACACCAATAATTTGATCCAACGCAACGCCAAGGCACGCGAATATTACGAACGCAATATGGAAGAATTCGGCTTCGTGACTATGGCGGTCGGCGATCAGCGAAACGGCCGGGAGCGGCCCGTCTTCATTTTGGCGGGAAAAAGCGAAGCGCTTATCAAGCAAATCATCGAAGACCTGATTCAATCCACGATCGCCCACCGGTGGGAGATGCCGCAAACAGCCTGCTTCTTGAGCCGCGTCGAGTCGGTCGAAGACTATGGATTGGCGTTGTTGAATAAGGGAAATTGTCTGGTCAGCCTGGAAGAAGATGGAACGCTGGCGAGCGCTTTAATGCATACGGCGCCCTATCCGAACCAACAAACGCAATGGCCGTTTGACTTCGCCGAACAAAAGAACCATGTTTTCCAATACCGTCTGATTCCCCATCAGGGCGATTGGCGTCATGCCGAGATTCCCCGGAGAGCGATGGAATACAACCACGATCCCATCGCCATGCCGGCCTCGCCGCACGACGGCCCTCTTCCAACTCACGCCTCTTATATCTCGGTCGAACCCAATAATCTCTTGATTTCTTGCATGAAGCCGGCGGGCTTTCCCGAAGCGGAGCATGCCTCCACCCAGCGATCCAAGCCATCGTTCATCATTCGGCTTTACGAAACCCACGGGGAGGAATCCAACGTCTGGCTGGAATCCACTCGCGCGGTCAAAGCAGTCAAAGCCGTTCGCATCAATGAACAAACGCTCGATAAAAAACGGGATATCTTTCGAGAAGAGCAATTTATCCGGACTGTGGCTCACGCCAACGAAATTCTTACCATGCAGGTGGATTTCGCCCAGGAGAAGAAAAGCCAGATTCAATCCGAGTCGCCGCCGCCCCCGTCATCGCCGATCATCGTCCCGGCCCGCTACTGGAGGCATAACAGCGGGGCCGCTCCGCAGGGCTTTTTCCCGGTGACGCTCTCTTTGCGCGGCGCCGTTCGAACCCGATATCCAGAGGAAAAAATATCGATTCATCCCATGGAATTGGTGTTGACGAACAATTCGCCTCATAAAACTTTCCAAGGATCGGCCGACATTCTTACCTCTCCCAACTGGCGATCCATTCCCAGTCAATTTCCCTACCGCCTGGATCCCGGATCCTTTCAAATCCTCCCCTTCCAAGTGCTTTTCGAAGGCGAGGAGCGAGAGGGATTCATCAAAGCGCGCATTCCCTATGAATCCTTTATGATCGAAGACCTTGTCCAAATCGGCCCCATCCCGGAATTTGACATCGCCATGACATTAACGCGGGAATCGTTCAACATTCATCTCACCAACGAAAATCATTATCCGATCAGCGGCTCGGTGAAACTCATCACGCCTATCGAAGCCTGGCCGGCGCAGGCGGTCGGCGATTACTCGCTGTCGTCCTTTTCTCCCCGGCAGCAGTCTTTTTGCATCGAATCCAAGAAGGAAACAAATCTGGAATTTTTCCTGACCGATCCGCCGAATCGATTCGGCGCCTCGTCCGACCATCACTGGATGATCGTAAAACTGGAGACGCACAACGGCCTGCGCTATTATCATGTTCGGATGGATGGACGCTCTTCGGAAGGTTTGGGGCGGATCATTTGTCCGCCGTACGAGCCTTTCGATCTAGAAGCGGAGATGTAAAGTTTATCATCGCATTCACCGGCTGTTTTTAGCAGCAAAGCGATTCAAGTTTTACTGGAAATCCATGAAGCTACTCACCTATCAGTATTATTTCTACGCGCTCGGCCTTTTTGCCGTCTGCATCCTTTCGGCGAGAGAGGTCGATTCTCGCGTCATGGCGGGCGTCATCAACAATCAGCCAATTCGGCTGCGAACGGAAATACTTGAAAACGGCGAATATGTGCGCGCCGTCGACCTGGTTCCTTTTTTCCCCGATCGCTGGCAATACGACGGGCTGTCAGGCGCGTTAGTCGCCACCCGTCAGGACGGCGTGCAAGTAGGCGCAACGGTGGGGTATCAGCGGATTGTCGTCGGGGACAAAGTGTTTCCCATTCGAAAACCCGTCATTCGTCGGCAGGGGCGCATCTTTATTCCATTTCACATTGTTTTTGAATTCATGCTTCCAGACGCCGACTTTCAGGAAATCGAGGCAGACGATTCATCCTTTCAGTCCGGCGCCGCGGGTCTGCCTTATGTCACTCCCACGCCTTTTCAGTTATCTCAATCAGCGAACAGTCTCCTCTCATCCGAGACGCCCACGCCAACCCCGATTTTTTTCTCCGATTTCAACGATCTGTTGAACGATCCAAGTCCGACGCCGTTGGATCGAGTTCGCCCTACGTCGCTAGCCCGCCCGCTGCCTCGCGCGATTATTATTCTCGATCCGGGCATCGGCGGGAGCCCGAAAAACGATAAATTACAATTAGGAATCGGCGAATCGGACATCACGTTCGGAATCGCCCGGAAATTGACAACCCTTTTATTGCAGTCTCCCAATTTCGAAGTGCTGCTTACCCAACAGGAAAATAATAAGCCGCAAATGGATGCGGAGCAGCGAGCCGGAGTCGCCAACCAAAACAACGCCGACCTCTTCATTAGTCTTCAATGCGCCAGCATGTACACGGATGTCCTATCGACGGCGGCGGTTTATTATATGAATCCGCAGTTGGATCAAACGATGCTTCTTCCCCGAGAAACGGCGACTTCCACCGGATCGTCCTATCTTTGGGACGACGCTTACAGATATCATGTACCGGAGAGTCTGCGTCTGGCGCGCGCGGTTTCGTCGCGCTTAAAAGAATTTTATTCCGCCGCCAATATCATTACTATCGATTCCGATCCGCGCCCCGGCCGGCTGGCGGCTCTCCGCGGTTTGACGATGCCGGGCATTCTGGTCGAATTGGGAAATTTATCCCATCGGGATACGATTCAGTATCTGAGCCGAGCGCGCATTCAAGAAGATCTAGCCGACAGCCTCTATCAAGCGATTCTGGATTTTTTGTACGAACGGGCGGGTTTTTAATCAGCCGCCGCGGCGCAATTTCGATCGAGACATTATGGACAAACGGACTTATATCATTCTATTGTTGTTCTTCATGCTTTTGACGGCGGTGGCCGCCTCCGGTTATTTATATTGGGAGTTGCAAAACCAACCGGCGCCCATCCCCATTCCGCCCGATCTAGCGCACACAACGCAGAGCCAACCCGACAAGCCCGAAAACAGCGAGCGCATCGACCTGTATTATCTTTCTCCCGATCACAGCCAGTTGATCAAAGAAACGCGGTTGGTTTTGCGATCCGGCGCAATAACCGACCGCATCCGCAAGGCTCTCGACGAACTCCTGAAAATCAATAAAGCGCCCTCCAACTTAATCGCCCCGATTCCGGAAGGCGTCATACTGCAGAGCGTGTTTTGGAGCGAGTTGGATGGGCGGGCGTATGTCAGTTTTTCGCGCGAAATCATCGACAACAACCCGGGCCACGCCTTGAGCGAATGGGCGACGATCTACAGCATCGTCAATACCGTCGCGGCTCAATCCGCCGCGATCAAGGAAGTGCAGATTTTAGTCGAGGGAGAAATCGTATCTTCGCCAAAAATGAACTGGGATTGGTCGCTTCCCTACCGGCCCGATTTCACCTTTGTTCATTATACGACCGGCTTCCCGCGAAATTGAGACCAGGATTTCCCGCTCAATCCACTGTCATCTTGATATGGATGGACCATTTCTAAAGGCAAGGCGGGGGAGGTCACTCCGGAAGGGGGAGCATGGAATCGTCTTTGCTGACGTTTTTCAGGTTTTCCGTCAGGTGAAGAACGGGAAGCATGCGGCGCGCGGAGCGATCGCGGCGCGCTTCGTTGAAGCAATCCAGCAGCCTTCGTAGATCCGGGCGCAGGGGATAAGGGGATCGCAGGTTCACGACGCCGTTAAAGCTATTGATTGTTGTCATTTCTTTATTTTCGAGAATGGTCAAACCGACTTGATTCTTACCCCGCTTCTCCACCATGACCGATCCTACGCGCACGCCGACTTCCGTGGTTTTGCTGGGGCCGGTAGTCGTGCTGACGTAAAATTGCGTTCCGAAAACCGTCGCTTTAGCGTTGGGGCAGATTACGCTGAATCCAATTTTGGCCGGATGGGGGGAAACGTCAATGCAGAGTTTTCCCGAAAAAAGTTGTAACGAGCGCTCTTCGTTGATGCTGGAGCTCTCCGGAGCGTCCATGTTGCAGGAATTCACGGAGAAGTAAGTATCCTTCATAGCGTAGATGACGGAATCATCCGGAAGTTGAATAAATTCGCCTTCATCCAGATATATGAAGATGGGCTCTTTGGGAGCGATGGGAATCACCTGGCCCGTCCGAACGATATTGATGTTCTGCACTTCGGCGACATTGCCCACGCGCATCGCCAGCAAGAGCCCGCAAACGCAAATTAAAATCGAAGCGGCCAGGGAATAATGGCGGCGGTCTCGATCAAACAAATAGAATGCGGCGGCGCTCACTTGTTCTTTCACGCGTTGAGAAAAAGTAATGGGCTGGAACGCCGGAATGTCTCTCATAACCAGATCGGCGATGATGTCGGGCTCGGTGGTCAATTCCACCTGATGACGCAGCCGGCCGCTGAGCAATTGCTCTTCCCGATCCATAATTCGATAAAAGCGGGCGCATTCGTCGCAGCGGTCCAGATGGCGCTGGACTCGTTCGCAACTGTCGGGAGAAATCTCATGATCCATGTAGAGCAGGATCTCTTGCTCCCATTCCGTGCAGCATCCACGGTAACAACAAAATTCATTAATGCTCATTGGCGATTCTCCGGACATTGTCCAAATCTTCACGCAGCAATCGCCGTCCCTCGAACAATCGAGAACGGACCAAATCAACCGGGATATCCAGCATTTCGGATATTTCCTGATAGGAATAATCCTCCAGATATTTGAGCCGCAATAAAACGCGATATTTTTCGGGAAGATCATCCAAGCGCTTCATCAAAATGGAGAGAATATCCACGCCGTTTTCTTCCGAAGGGCGCATGGGAACGACGTTAGGTATATCCTGGTAAGCAACGCTATCTATCGGCTCCGTTTTGATCTTTTGCCGGCGCATGGCGCTGTAACATAGATTCCGTGTGATTCCAAACAACCAGGAGCCGAACTTGGTTTGATCTTTGAGTTGATTCAAACTTTTGTAGGCGACCAGAAAAGTTTCTTGCGCGATGTCCTGCGCCTCCGAGGGATTGCCGAGCATGCTGCAGGCCAGCAGGTATATCTTCATTTGATATTTCTCTACGAGGGGTCGGTAGCATTCCCGCCGGCCGTTTAAGACTTGACTAACCAAGGTCGCTTCTGCATTCTTTGTCATGGAATCATCCTGAAAGCCGATTCTCGATATATAGATATATCACAAAATCGCTTCGCTGTCTGAAATCTGGCGTTGATATATACTATCATTGCCGAATAGCGGCGGAAATCAAGCGATAAGATGAATGAATTCATTCAACAACCTCTCTATTATACAATGATTTGGACCAGCATTTTCAAGGACTTACAGCAAATTTCACCCGACGATCAATCTTTTGTAAAAAAAATCCCCGCGCCGATTCCCAAAGGAGTAAAACGGCTGCGGCTGCAATGCCGCCCGAGATCCGAATCAATCTTTGCCGAGGTTGATATCGAATCCCGCTTTCAAGAATACATCGATCATCCTTGGGTGGATGAGGCAAAATCGCAGATCATCCGAGAGAATTTCCGTGAATCTTTCTCGCGTAAGATTCATAAAAACTGGTCTTTACTCGTGTTTGACAATGAGGGGCGCTTTCGAGGCCGATGGGATCCATCGTTTTCGGATTGGAAAGAGATCGGCGAATATGAATCATCCTGCGGATTCGAAGACGGTTTGATTGGAGAAGGCGTCTGGCATTTTCATTTATCCACGACAACAAAAAAAGTCTCTACCCAGATACAAATCGACATCGAAGCGGCATTGGATGTTCCGGAAAACGGCGCTTCATGCTATAAAAAACCGCTCCATCTTTTTGAAGCCGATGCGAATGCCGACAATCAACTCGCTTGGCGTCTGGGCGAATTGCACGAACATAGTTTACGAAGCGCCGGTCGATTTACTCCTGAAGACACGTTAAGCATCTACCAAGAAATAGGTTACAATTTCCTCGCGCTTACCGATCACGATGCACCGCCTCTCAAGGCGCTGCAGCGCTCGTTCTCGATAGCGGTTCTGCGCGGTCAGGAGATTCGATGGCCGTTCGGGCATGCGCTCCTGCTGGGCATGCGGGATTGGATGCCGCCCAACGCCGATGAAAATCCCGATCATGTTGGAGAGTTGATACATGAAACGCATGTTCAGGGCGGGTTGTTCGGGATCCTTCATCCATTTGCGATCCAAGCCGGCAAGGGCGAATCATTGTGGACGATTGATTCTTTGAACTGGGGAAAGGTGGATTTGCTGGAAATCTGGTCGGGATCATGGCGCCAAAGATTCCCTGAGATACTCAAATCATTTGACTTATGGGATAAGTTATTGAATCGCGGGCATCACATCTTCGGATTCTGCGGTAAAGGCTCGGGCGAACCGGCCAATGCGGAAATTCTCGAACAATCGCCAAAAACCGCCGTATTAAGCGAGGGGCTCAGCGAAGGCTCTCTGTTATCCGCTCTGAAATTGGGGCATTTTTACGCCACGTGCGAACCGGCGATTTCTCTACATATAGAGTCGGATTACGGCGAAGCCTTTATGGGGGATGAACTACATCTTCCGGCAAATAAACCTTTTGTGCTTTATATCACCATCAGTCAGTTGGACGGCGCGTATTTGCGAATCAAAACCAACCAGGGGATCTATTGTGAAATGCCGGCGTCATCAAAAAAGGAAACTCAGCTCAAATTTTACGAACGAGCGGGAAACGAACCGAGGTGGTTTCGAGTTGAAATCTATCGCTATGGGCGGCCGGTCGACGACTTGTTGGCTTTCTCCAACCCGATATTCGTAAGACCTCTTTCAAGCGTGCAGTGATTTGAATAGGGAAAACAGGAATCAACCCAAGAAAAGAAACTCCTGCCGCCCATTCTGTAAACCTTTTCGGAATTTGAACAAACAGGTATTATACAGAGAGTAAATCGGGCGGCAGAGAAGATTTCATTAATCGGTTGAATCGCATTGATGATTCGTGATATTTAGAGAATCCAAGGAAAATCGAGACAGGATTCGATCGGGAAATGCGCCGCTTGGAAATTCTTCTAAACTTTTCTTTTAACCCAATCAGTCAGCAAGCCATAGATACTACTATTAGGAGGATACAATGGCAGTAAAAGTAGGAATTAACGGATTTGGCCGGATCGGACGTTTAGTGGCCCGCGCGGCTTTGGAAAACAGCGGCGTGGAAATCGTCGGAATCAACGATTTGACGGATGCGGCGACCAGCGCGCACCTGTTCAAATATGACTCTGTCCATGGCATTTACAACGGCGATGTTAAAGCCGATGGCGGCAACTTGGTCATCGACGGGAAAAGCATTCCCGTTTCCGCCGAAAAAGATCCATCCAAATTGGATTGGGATAAACTCGGCGCGCAAGTCGTCGTGGAATCGACGGGCTTTTTCACCGCTCGCGACGCCGCCGCGCAGCATCTGGGCGGAAGCGTGAAGAAAGTCATCATCAGCGCTCCGGCGAAAGGCGCGGATTTGACGGTCGTTATGGGCGTCAACGACTCCATGTACGATGCCTCCAAACACGATGTTCTGTCGAACGCCTCCTGCACGACCAACTGCTTGGCGCCCGTCGTGAAAGTGCTGAACGATTCCTTTGGCGTGAAACGCGGCTTGATGACCACGATTCACTCTTACACCAACGATCAGCGCATCCTGGACTTCCCCCACAAAGACCTGCGCCGCGCTCGCGCCGCCGCGCTCAGCATGATCCCCACCAAGACCGGCGCCGCCGCCGCGATTAGTCTGGTCATTCCCGAACTCGATGGCAAATTGGACGGCTTCGCAATTCGCGTTCCCACCCCGAACGTATCCGTCGTCGACTTGACCGCCGAACTGAACAAGAACACAACCGTGGAAGAGATCAACGCCGCCGTTAAAGCCGCCGCGGAAGGCCCGTTGAAGGGCATTCTCCAGTACAGCGAAGCGCCGTTGGTTTCCACCGATTTCAATCACAATCCTCATTCGTCCTGTTTTGACGCCCCCAACACGCGCGTCATCGACGGCAACTTCGTCAAAATTCTTTCCTGGTACGACAATGAATGGGGCTTTTCCAACCGCGTGATCGATCTGATCAACAAGATCGGTTAATTTTCAGACTATTGAAACATCATCGGGTACGGAGCCCTCAGCGGCTCCGTACCCGTTCCATCGCAAGAAATTGAATCCCACTGCATTAAGAGGGTGAATCATGAACAAAAAAACGGTCGATGATATAAACCCGCAAGGGAAGCGCGTACTGGTTCGGGTGGATTTCAATGTACCTTTGGACGAAAACTGCCATGTAACGGACGACACCCGCATCCGCGCCGCTTTGCCCACGATCAAGTCTCTGGTGGATCGGGGAGGGCGTGTCATCCTGATGTCTCATTTGGGGCGTCCGAAAGGGCAGGTCAAAGAAGAATTCCGATTAGAGCCGGTGGCGAAGAAACTGTCCGAATTGCTGGGCAAACCGGTTTCCGCTTTGAAAGACTGCATCGGAGACGACGTCAAAGCGGCGATCGACAAGATGCAGGACGGCGAAGTCGTACTGTTGGAAAATTTGCGCTTTCATCCCGAAGAAGAGAAAAACGATCCGGAATTCTGCAAGCAGCTGGCCGCATTGGGCGACATGTACGTCAACGACGCTTTTGGAACCGCTCATCGCGCGCATGCCTCCACCGAGGGCGTTACGCGATTCTTCGATACGAATGTCGCCGGCTATTTGATGAAAAAAGAGATTGAATATCTGGTTCAGGCGATTCAAGCGCCGGAGCGTCCCTTTATCGCCATTCTCGGAGGCCTCAAAATCTCAGGGAAAATCGACGTCATTCAAAATCTGCTGGATAAAGTGGACAGCATATTGATCGGCGGCGCCATGGCGTATACGCTCTTGAAAGTCAAAGGCTGCGATGTGGGCGATTCGATCGTCGAAGAAGAGAAATTGGACGTCGCCCGCGATGTTATTCAAGCCGTGGAAGAAAAAGGCGTCGATTTCCTCCTGCCCGTCGATCATAAAGCGGCGGCGGACGTCAAAGACGGCGTAACGCCCCAAACCATCTCCGACATCAATATCCCGGCGGGATTGAAAGGGATCGATATCGGTCCGGAGACCGTCAAAGCCTATCAGGCCAAGATTCTGGGCGCCAAGACCATCGTCTGGAATGGGCCGATGGGCGTTTTTGAAATCCCGGCGTTTGCGGATGGAACCATGCAAATCGCCAACGCGGTCGCCGACTCCGGCGCCGTATCCATCGTCGGCGGAGGCGATTCGGTCTCAGCGGTTCACAAAGCCGGCGTTAGCGATAAAATATCCCACATCAGCACCGGAGGCGGAGCATCGCTCGAATTACTTGAAGGCAAAACGCTTCCCGGCCTGGCGGCGCTGACCGACAAATAAGGGGATTCAAATATGCTATACTATTTACTGGTTTTATTTCATGTCGTCGTATGCGTGGCCCTGATCTTTTTCATTCTAATCCAATCCAATAAAGGGATGGGGCTTTCCGGCGCCTTTGGCGCGATGGGAGCGGGCGACAGCGTTTTCGGCTCATCCGGAGGGATGAACATTCTGATTAAAATCACAATCGCCCTGTGTTTGGTCTTCACCGTCACCACCATGGCTCTGACCATGATTCCCCCTCCAACCCAAAGCGGAGGAATCATTGATCAGGAATTCAGCAATCGGCCGCAATCGACAAGCGATTTTGTCAATCAAACTCAGGCCGCCGGGGGAAGTACGCCTCCGCCGGCTGATGCGGCGCCAGCTGACGAAGGCGCGAATCAAGCCTCTCAGTAAAATGGAGCGTCGTTAATCCGTGATATTCATGATGCGGCCCGGATCGTTCATCGACCGGGCCGTTATTCTTGTTATTGAATACATCCTTTTAAAATGAAAAAGAAAGTCATCCGCGTTATCGCCCGTCTCAACATCGGCGGCCCCGCCATTCATGTCATCCTTCTCTCGGCGAATCTGAATCGGGAGCGATATGAAACGCTTCTCGTTTCGGGGCGGGAAGCGCCGGAAGAAGGCAATATGCGACATCTGGCGCAAGCCAAGAACGTCACGCCGATTTTCATCGAAAATCTGGGCCGCGAGTTGAAGCCGATCGGCGACATCAAGACGCTGCTGCGCCTCTATCGCCTGTTTCGCCGCGAACGCCCCGATATCGTGCACACTCATACGGCCAAAGCGGGAGCCGTCGGGCGTCTCGCTGCGTTTATGGCCGGCGTTCCCGTTGTCGTACACACATTCCACGGCCATGTTCTTCACGGGTATTTCGGCGTGTGGAAAACCGCTTTTTTTCGCATACTCGAACGCATCTTAGCCCGCTATTGCAATCGAATTATCGCCGTCAGCGAGAAGTGCAAAGAAGATCTGCTGCGCTATAAAATCGGCGATCCCGGCAAGATCATGACCATCCCGCTGGGTTTGGAACTCCACCATTTCGCCGAACCGATCCCCGGAGCGAGAGAAGAACTGCGGCGCCAATACAACATTCCCCCCGACGCATTCACGGTGGGGATGATCGCCCGCATGGTTCCCATCAAGCGGCATGAAGACCTGTTTCGCGCCATTCCCATTGTCTTACAATCGCATCCCGACGCTTATTTTATGATTATCGGAGACGGAGAACTGCGCGATCGGCTGGAGGCGCTCGCCCGGGAATTGCAGATCGCCCACCGCTGCATCTTCGCCGGCTTTCATACGGAACTGGGCCGCATGTACCAAACAGTCGATCTGGTCGCGCTTACTTCGGGAAACGAAGGCTTGCCGGTGGTGATTATCGAAGCGCTCGCATCGGGAGTTCCCGTAGTCGCCACAAGGGTGGGAGGCGTGCCGGAATTGATTGAAGATGGGAAAACCGGGTATATCGTCGAGCCTTATGATGTGGAAAGCATTGCAGACGGGCTCATGAAAGCCATCGCCGATCCCGAAAAAACGCGCGCCATGGGGGGATTGGCCCAAGAAGAGACGCTTCAAAAATATTCGATTCAGCGATTAGTCGGTGATATCGAAGATTTGTATGAAGAATTGATCGATTCATGACGCGCCGGGGCGCCACGATAAGCCTCCCATTCCCGAATGGAGGAATACGGGACGAGAAGATTATCCCGTATCGCCTGCTGAGTCGCCGGATCGACTCCTCGATTGGCCAAAAACGATTCTATTCCGCCTTCTTTTTCCACTAAGTCTAAAACCGCCTTTAACCAATCCGGAGCGACATGATAGTTAACATCCAGCGATAAGAGATAATCTCGCATAATATCGTCCGGATGCACCCCCAGCAAACGATGAACCAACGCGATGAAAACGCCGGTGCGGTCCTTGCCCGCCACGCAATGAACCAGCATCGGAAGATTGTTCGAATCGGCCAGCATGTGAAACGCCTGGGCGAGAGAGGGCGAGAATTTGGTGACGATATTCAGATAGATATCCTCCCAGACAGCGCCCTCGATGCCAATGGGAAAATGATGATAGGATGCCGTTTCGGAGGCGCCGTCGACGTCCGGCGCCGCGGCGGCCTGCGATTCCGTCCGGAAATCGACGATGGTTTTGACTCCCAGATCTTGAAACTGCTGCTGGCCGCGCTCCGTTAAATAGGCTAATTGATTGGAGCGCAGCAAGACGCCCCAGCGTATTTTTCCGCCGTTTTGCGTAATATATCCCCCCGCATCGCGGGAATTAACGGCCCCCTCGATTCCCAACCAGCGAGAGGATCCCTCCGGCTGAGCGAGGAGCGATCCCGCGCCCCAATGCCCGAAAAATCCCATCAGTACAATCAAAAAATATCCATGCAATCTCATTGTTCTCTCCGTTTTCTCCGTTTTTAAAAAATGTAAAGAAAATCAGACCTTCCCCATCAAGAAGAGTTGGATCCCAGAGCAGTCGGCATCTGTCATGCGTCGTGAAAACATCTCCTTTATAGCTTTGGGATATCATACTCCGGATTTTCTCATCCGAATATTTCATAAAAAATTATTATTTCGCTTTACACAAATTTTTTACAAATTTTTGATTTTTCGTTGACATTTGTTTTTTTTCGTGATACTCCTCTCTATTATACAGATTTTGTAAGACCATTTTCATCATGACAGGGGGCTTCGGCCAGTAAAACATAACCGTCCACACAGAGCGGCGTCGATTTTGGATGCGAAAACCGGGAGTGTTGAGGAAGCGGGCGTATGCATTCGCGGCCTGCGCTTCCCTTTTAAGTTGTTTTGCAGGCTTTCTTACATGAAATCAATGTAGGGATGTTTGTGTACTGATTTTTCCGTATTTATTGTAGATTTTTTTATTCCTAAATAGTACGTAATTATTTCTTTGAAACAATGAAGGATGAATGAAATCAATGATTTTGTACCTTTTTGCACTCTAAATTAATTTCTCCGATTATTGTCGCGGTTACAGAGATCGCCGTCTTTGCGCGACAACCAGGCTCTTTGGAGCGACGAGAGATAACAACATGACGAATCGAATTACTCATTGTCTGGACCATTGGTTGGAAAATATGTACCGGGAATATTACCGATGGGCTGTAAATATGGCGCACCGGTTCATCCATAACCGGGATGAGGCCGAGGACATCGCCCAGGAGGCTTTTTTGCGGATTTACATCGCCCGCTTCGAGTATCAACCTACGGCCCAGTTCAAGACCTATCTCTATCAAATTATCAGAAATCTCTGCGTCGATTTCTTTCGGAATGAGCGTCTCAAGGAGCAATTAGACGCGGCGGACCTCCCGCTTTCCGATGGTTCACATAAAAATTCTATCGATCGTATCGAGGCCGAAGAAAACTTGGCGCGCCTTCCCAACCATGTACGCAACATCTTCATTTTATATTACTTAGAAAATAGATCCTACAAAGAAATCGCGCGGATTCTAAATATTCCGGAAAATGCCGTGGGAAATATTCTTTACTACTGGAGAAAAAAAATCACAAAGAAAAAATAATTTTAAGGAATAACCATGGTCTGGAACGTTTAAATATATGTACGAGAAAATTTAGCATGCTTTTAGAAACCATTTCCAGAAAGGAAAAAAAATGTTACGTAAACATCTTACCAAATGTTTAGCTATTGCATTATTCATAGGCATCGGCGGCGGCTTCGTATATGCAATCCAAAATAATGCGCCTGATAAGGTGGATTTATTATTGCAAGCAGTGGATAGTTCGATAAACGCCCTTGAAATAAAAATAGAAATGATTGAAACGCATAATAAGTTTTTTGCTAATCAAAGAGAGCAGCAAAAAGAAAGTATGGTTAATAGCAGACGACAGCGACCCGGTTACGATGTTGATATAGCTCCTTATGAAGCAAAAGTGTACGATAAAGATATGGTGGTCGTTAGTTTTGTTGATATTTCATTTTTGAATAACAAAACACGGGTTGTCTATGATTATCCCGCTGAATTGCACGATTATATATCTTTCTATGAACCGGGGAAAATGTATGAAATCTGTTTTGATGGATTGAATCTTAACCGAAAAATGGTTACTGTCGACAATATTCAAAAACCTTCTATTCTCGCTTTAACTTCTCATCTTTTTGGCCGGGGCCTCTCCCAATATGTTGGACATCCGAAGCAAATGGGAAAAATAGAGGAAAATCTGTATCAATTGACCATCTTTTCGCCCTCTCAGGAAGATAAGAAAATAGCCGAATTCATCTTGGATTCACGCCTGAACTATTGCTGGACGTCGGGACGCCTCTTTGGGATCGAAAATGAAGTCTTCGCTGAACTTAAAGCAAGCGATTTTCGGGAAAAAGGTAATATGGTTTTCCCTTATACTGTGGAAGAGACTTTTTATACATACGGTGAATTTAATCATAAATACCAAATATCAATTCAAGAAATAACATCGCTTCCGGAAGATCAAAATGAATTGAATGTTTTTGATGATATTCCGGCTAATTCCATTATATGCAAATTTATGTA
>JAFGTC010000028.1 GCA_016934335.1 Candidatus Omnitrophota bacterium
AAAAGATCTTGTTGGAGAGAATTTATCCGTTGCATGACTCAACCTTACATATTGAATTCATATAACTTAAGTATACTCCAACAAGTAAGTTCTGTCAAGAAAAAACTGACAATTTTTTGGCATTATGACTTACTTTTTTTCTACAAGACTTTTTGCCGGTTCGTCTTGTTATAACTATCTTCCCCCCAGTAAAACGCTGTTTGATTCCCAGCTCTGCAGGCATATTCCCATTCTGCCTCGGTTGGCAGGCGGAAATTTACTCCAACAAATTCGCTCAGATTCAAAATGAATTTTTGGCAACCAGTCCAGGAAACAATATTTACTGATAAGTTTTTTTCATTAATCGTAGGGGGATTATTCCCCATAACAGCATACCACTGTGCTTGTGTTATTTCGTATTTTCCCATATAAAACGATCGAGTGAGTGTGACTGCATGCTGTGGAGTTTCATCGGAATTTCTATCCTTTTCGTTATCCGGGCTGCCCATCAAGAAAGTTCCCGCCGGTATCAACACCATCTCCAGAGGTTTCGCGCCATCGGGAAGGTCGAGGGGGATGGTGATATTTTCGCTGGTGAAGTCGGAAATTATTGGACTCGGCGTCTCTACAGGAAGAGGAGTGCTCGTCGGAGTGGGAGTTGGAGTCGCTTCATCGACCGGCGCATACAGATAATCTTCGGAAACGCTTATTACAGAAGGATCAGTTTCGTCTCCGTCAATGGATCCCGTCGAATAAAAGCGCTCTGGATCGAAGATGAATACATCGAAATTATCCAACATGACGACCGCTGTTTCGGATTCACTGGTATTGATAACTTGAATCAGCGGCTTGAATGATCCTGACGAGGGAACATAGAACGTCGTCAGCCTTTTGTATTGATTCAAGAAATACGCGGCATCATTCACTGTTTGAGTCGATACGAACGTATGAGGACCATTATCCAATGAGGCGATAATAACGGAAACATTTGGGTTGTTCGTTCTAACCGAGCATCGAATCATCGCAGGATTTGACGCCGCAACATCGGAGCCGATGATTAAGATTCCTTCGCCCGGCGCTGCAACGATTGACGCTCCTTCTCCGTCTGTGGCGCCTTCAAATGCGTTGTCGGTTGGGATCGATCCGAAAGTGATAGATGGAAGTGGATAATCCCCAAAACCGGCGCCCATGACGGTGACGCCATTCTCTTCGGCGGTGGATCCAGAGAAATCAATGCGAATGGGATCGTCCTGCGCCGCAGCCGATATTGCGAACAAAACGAACCATGGAAAGAGCAATGAGTGTTTCATTTCCAGCCTCCAATATCCGAAAATCTATCGATTATTTTTATAAATGATGGGGAAGAATTCTGATAGGGAACTTTCGTCGATATGCTCATTTCGCCCCATACATTTCGGCGGCAAGGAATCCCTTTGAAATGCTTCCAAAAGGGGGTAGGCGTTCTGTATATGTGCGGCTCCTCTGATTCGCAACTGAAGCCGAAAAAATGGCCTCGAGAAATGCCCTGTGAGCGACGATCTCGATCGAGGCAATGTTTTCCCATGTGAGGAAATACGATCTCGGCGAGGCTGGAAGCCCCCTAAGGGTTCATTACAATAATGGTGAAAAACAATAAAGGATGCTACTCGAATTCTTCAACTCCAACGTTAGATCAAAAGCGAATGCCTAAAAACAATGCCCCCCCAGTGAGAGTGAGATCCTCGGATTTCGATTGCAGCGATTGGCAAACAGTGGATCCATGAAAAGTGGTTGATAGATTAAGATAAAACGTTCCTGAGTGGACTCATTTCATATCTGAAAAGACAAATCGAAATTACTTTTTTAGTGGAATCTAATGGTCCGGTTCTTGGTTAATAGGTACAAGTGGTCCGATCCCTCATTGCCAACTTCAGCCTGTTTCGAATCGGAGCAGGGAACGAATCGAGAATCAAAAAGCGCTTTTTGAATTGATTTGAATGCGGATTTTGCTGAATGAATCTCACCCTTCTGCAAACGAAGGGGTGGAAAGCTCGTCTCATTCCACCCCTTCAAACAAGAAATCCCACAAAAAAGTATTTTAATACAGCGAGAAATCGAATACTCCCACGCGCCGGGGCGTATCGGGCTCTTCATAAGCCAGGATGTCTTTATTGAAATCCTGCGTGATTAAAACCCAATCCAGGATGCCGATGGGTTCACGAACGCCAAAACGGAGGGTATGAACGCCGGCTGACAGCGACCACACGTCCACGCCGATATCGGTGATAATCCAGGATCGCTCCAACGTGACGGGCGAGCCGGCTGGATCGCCCTGAGTTGGCACCCACCGGCTGTCATTGGTAACGGTGTCGGGCGTCATTGGATCCTGATCGTCAAAGGTCACATAGTACGAATCCGACCATCCACTCATTGTATCATGCTGAGCGATGATTGCATAATCGCCTGCTTCCGGGATTTCGAAATCGAATTCGATCACCTGCTGAGAAAATCGATTGAAGGACGGCCCCCAATTGGCCCGATTGACCAATCCGCTTTTCGCGTCGCCGTGCGGCAGGATGCGATAGGCATCATTGATGGAGCGCGCCCACTCGGCTTGGATGAAAATCTCTCCGTTTTCATCCGGTTTGAAAGGTTCGCCGTTCTCGTCGAGTCCGTTCCCAATGGGGCCGATGTACGCATGTACACCCTCGCCTTCATACCAAATCTCTCCGCATTGCGAGAAAGGAGTGGCGGCGAAGCTGGGATCGGAGCCGTTTCCCGCGAAACGAACGCCGATGGCTTCAACCGGAGGATTGAAGGTGTAAGTCCACACGGCCGTCTCGATATCCTCCGGAAGATCCTCCCGATACGAATCGATCGCCGTATCCGGATATCCTTCCAGCGTCCCTGCTTCCTGCCATTCGCCTCCCGCTTCCGTCTTGATATCCACGCGTATGTCCATCAGATCCGTCAAAAACCAACCGCCATCCTCCGACAAGGGGCCGTGAACAAAAGACACAGAATTCATCTTTACGGGATTCGCCGTGTAAAATCCGAAAAAGGCTTCAAAATTAAAAAATTCCAATTCCTCGCAACGCGCCACAGTTCCAGGGATGTCATCGATCATGACATCGCCCGCCGCGCTTCCATTGTCATCCGGAAAATGGAAATTGGTGCCAATCGGCAAAACGCCGTCCATCAATGGAGGATCATACGTCGCCGCGGCCTCTCCTAAAATGCCAAACGCTCGAAATTCATCGATTGCGATGTGGGATTGCGTTGGATCGTCGCCCGACGATCCCTTCCCTGCCGCTCGGACGCCGACGCAGGATATCGGCGGATCGAATGTAATCTCAAACAAGGTGTATTGCACGGCCTGAGCCCCGTCGAAATCCATCCCATCCAACACCGGATAATCTTCGATTGTTGCAACAGTTTTCCAATCGTCGCCCGGATTTTCGATGACTTGAATTACAGGCAGCGATTCGGAAGAATCGAACCACCCTCCGTCGTTGCTCACAGTCCCGCCATAAATATCTATTGTATGAATCGTCATGCGGCGGTTTCGAAGGATGCCGATATATGCTTCGTCCTGCATTGCTCCATTGCGGGTGCGGAACGACGAAGAATCAAAATCCCCTTCATACAAGAAATATGGCATCCCATAATATCCCGACGCTACAACCTTCCCGCCCGCAAGAATGTTGAGCGTATCGACGTCGAGCGGTTCTTGAGCATGAACCGAAATGGATAAAAAACACGCGAAAAGAAATAAGATTCTGATTGAGGTTTATAATGTACCCCAAAATTCAGACAGGCATTTAAGGTGGGAAACCTCGAAGCCGAAGACAGGAAAACGAGGTGATCCCAATGAAAAG
>JAFGTC010000216.1 GCA_016934335.1 Candidatus Omnitrophota bacterium
AAAAGCCCATCAAATGGCATGGTCTGAACTCCAGAGATTATAATATTTACCAGCCTAATTCTGGGATTAGTGCGTAACATGAGTTAAAAAATGAACATCTCTGTGAATAGAAAAAAAATCAAAATGAACTGTTTGTTTTATGAGCGCCTCTAAAGAAGCCCTTAGCGTTGAGCAGATTCCCATTCAAGTCGCCGATCTCTTGTTCAAATATCTCATCTTGCAGAAACTCACGGCGGAAAATCATTTTCATTTTCGCCATTTAGGCAACCTTGAGATTTTGGAACTGAAAAAAATCACCATTCAAAACATCATTACCGACATATCCAAACTAAACTACAACGGCAAATCCACTCCCAGTTTTCAGTGGCTCTTGGATCAAATCGTCAAACGAAAAATTTCTTCCAGAACGATTCTGCGCATCCAGGCGAACATCAAGAAATTGAACCGCATCATCACGATGCTGAAATTATCATATTACAAAGAATTCGTAGCGCATGAATCCAAAAGCCAATCCATGAACACCTGCCGCTGCATCCACGAAGCCGTTCCCTTGATTTTGGCGATCAGCGAAGGATTTTTTGGAAAGCGCGAACGCTTTCTTTTTGATTACGATCGGGATTGCATCGTGAACATCAACGAAGAGATACAAAAATATTCCAACCATTTGCTGGATATTACGCAGGAAGACTGATTGCTCCATTCACCCGCTCGATAAGGCGGATCGCAGCAGGCAAGGCGTTTGGCTGTAAGATAAAACAAAGAATAGCCCGCCGCTTGAGGCTGTGATATTGTATCGAGAGCAGAGAATCTTTTTTATACGGATGAGCCGAACCACCCATTATGCCTCCTTCGAATGATTCCACCGCCGTGCCTGTTGAAATCGACCGGTCGGGCCGATATCGAGAAGTGCAACGGAAAACGCTGGTTCGTTTGCTGCTTATCTATTGGCTTCCCCTTATACTAATCACGGGCTACTTTGCGTTTCAATTCAACGCCGTTCAAATTCAAACCAATCGACTGCGCATGCAATCCATTGCGGAGAATCAGGCGCAAATGCTCAATCTTTTCCTGCGGGAGCGAGTCAACAAACTGGTAAATTTGATCGACGATCCCCGCTTCATCATCCCGCCCGAACGGGAGGATATGAAAACCTATTTTTTAGATCTGCAGAAAAACAGCTCGGCATACATCGACATCAGTTTTTTCGATCCTTCAGGCGTGCAGACCACTTATGTCGGCCCCTTTCTTTCTCTGCAAGGCCACGACTACAGCGGAGAAGAGTGGTATCAATCCCTGAAAGAAAGTCATGCCAATTTCATCATCACCGACGATTATCTCGGCTTCCGGCAGAAACCGCATTTCACCATCGCCGTCAGCCGCACTTTTAACACCCAGTTTTACGTCCTCCGCGCCACATTGGACCCGATCGAAATTTATAGACACATTTCGACCGGCTTCGATTCGGAAGCGATCCACCTTTCGATCGTCAACGCAAAGGGATTCAATCAAATCGTCTCTCCCCAAAAGGGCGTTTTGTTGGAGGCATCGTCCATCATCCCGCCCCGGAATCCAGCCACCGGCATCGCCTGGACGACGATCAAGGGGAAAGAAATCGCTTACGCCTATTCGTGGCTGCAGGAAATGGATTGGGCCATCATCGTTCAATGGGAGGATCAAAAGGGATTTTTGATGTTTATTCGCACGAACCTGACGACCATTTTTTTGATCGCGCTGTTTCACCTCATCGTATTTATCGTCATTCAGATTCGCGCCAAAAAACTAGTCAATATCCAGTGGGAGCAAGACCAAACCCAATTGCAGCTGCAGCATGCGGCCAAACTGGTCTCCGTCGGCGAGTTGGCGGCGGGCATCGCGCATGAAATCAACAATCCGCTGGCCATCGTCTGCTCGGAATCCGGATTGATGAAAGATCTGCTGGATCCCCAATTCGGCGAGAAGCCGTCCGAAGAAGAGATGACCTATCACCTGGACAACATCCGCGAAGCGGCCTTTCGATGCCGCGACATCACCCGAAACCTGTTGGATTTTGTCCGAACCTCCGACACAAAATTTGCGTTTTACGATCTGCACGCCATCATCGATGAAGTGGTGGAGCGGTGGGTGAGCCGCAAAATGGCGCTGGCCAATATTGAGATCCGCAAAAAATATTTCGAGAAGATGCCCCCGATTCGAACCGATAAAAACCGCCTGCAGCAAGTTCTATTAAATATCATCACCAACGCCAAAGACGCCGTTACGGATCGAGGATGGATAACAATCCAAACGAATTTTCAAGACGACCAGGTCATCATCTCGATTGCAGACAGCGGACGCGGCATGTCGCCGGACGAAATGGAAAAAATCTTCCTTCCCTTCTATACAACCAAAGAGGTGGGCAAGGGAACCGGGCTGGGATTGCCGGTCAGTTACGGCATAATCAAAAATCTGGGGGGTAAAATCACGGTGGAGAGCAAACGAGGGAAAGGCAGTAAATTCACCATTGTGCTGCCTCAGCCTCTCATCGATACGAAAATGAATTAAAATAAACCATATCTTGATTCAACCCGAAAAGGTTAACGATCATGACCGAGAAAATTCGCATTCTCATCGTCGATGATGAAGTGAAATTTTTAGATTCCATCGCTCGCCGCCTGGAGATGCGGGACTTTGACGTCTCCAAAGCCAGCAATGGAGAAGATGCGCTGAAACTTGTCCGCCAGAAAACATTCGATCTCGCTCTGCTCGATCTTAAAATGCCCGGCATTGACGGCCAGCAGGTTTTGCGAAAATTGAAAAGCGACCATCCCTACATCGAGGTGATCATATTGACGGGGCATGGTTCGATCGATTCCGCCGTCGAATGCACCAAACTCGGCGCCATCGGTTATCTCCCCAAACCGTACGAATTGGACCCGCTGATCCAGAAATTGAAGGAAGCCTACAAAGAGCGCGTCACCAAGATTTTCGAAAAAGACGTGGACCGCATGGAGCGAATTCAGCAAATTTGCATGGGCAACAGCCCGTTGGGAATTCTGCGCGCTTTGCACGATCTCGAAAACGAAGGCAAATAAATCATTTTTTACTGAATACGAAACGGATACACTTCACACGCCATGACAACATCCAAAAATCCCAAATCCCACGAAGACTGGAATCAATTCAGCGGTAAAGCCATCCCGGGATCAATTCCCCTCCAACCCATTTTTTTCGAAAAGGTTTACCCCGGTCATTCTCTAGTGGACATCGGCTGCGGGGCGGGGCGCATCTGCTTCGATTTGTTGAAGAGAGGATACGGTCCTATCACCGGAGTGGATCAAAATGAAGACGGCATTCGAATCGCTCGAGAGAAACTGCGCGACATGGATGCCGATCATCCAGATCGGTGTCAATTCGAAAAACGCGACGCTCTTCAAACCGGATTTGAAGATCAAGCGTTCGACGCCGGCGTCATTTTGGCCATGCTCACTACATTCACGACGCCGGAGACTCGCCTCCAAGTCTTGCGAGAAGCTCGGCGCATCATCCGCCGCGGCGGAGGCCTCTACCTCACCGAATTCATGCAAACCTGGCATCATCCTCTTTACTATGAACGCTATCTGCAAGGCGAACAAGAAACCGGCGTTTGGGGATCGTTTTTCGCCGTAGACAAAAGCGGATCCATCGCTTTGCAAGCCCATCACTTCACGGAGCGCGAGCTGGTCGATCTACTGCATGAAGCGGGTTTTGCGATCTCACATTGGGAGTACAGCAAGGTCCGCACGCAAACCGGGAAAACCATTAACGGCGCCGTCATCTGGGCGATTTGATACGCGTCGCTCTTTCAATTCAATCGTGAAGGTCTTCTTGGCGCTTTGTCCAAATCACCCGATCGAGGCCATAATCGGTTAATTGCCGGAAGATGGAATCCGAACACGCCAGAATCAACTTGATTTTTTGGCTGCGGCATTTTCCGCTGATAATCGCCGCACGGCCGATCTCCTGATCGCTGAGTGATTCACCGTCTAAAAAGACGACTATGGTATGTCCGCGTTCTTTCTGCTCCGTCTTCGCGCAGCATCCAATCAGGCGGGGGATCTGCTCCATCGCATCTTCCGGGTGAAAAGCATCCATTGTAGATTGTTTCGATTCCATTCCTAGCGACTCCGCCTCAGGAATATTGCATCTTTAACGATCATGGCGTTTTATCAGCATTGTCCATTGTAACGGCATTCGATTGATTTCAAGAGACAAATCGGCTGACAGAGAGCGCATTCAAGGAAAATTCGGTCTATGCCGCTTTACGATTCGAGATTTTTATGAAGAAATAGGTTATTAGCAATTCAATGGAGGCATAGGAAAAATGATCAAAAAAACGAATTGGCTGGCAGTCTTCGCTCTGTTGACGGCGTCTTTCGCCTTAGCGGGAGATAATCCGGCTTCATGGAACGTCAAAGACTATGGCGCGCTGGGCGACGGCGTCGTCGATGACGGCCCGGCGATCGGGCGAACGCTCGATGCGGCGGCGAATGCGGGCGGCGGCGAAGTATTTTTGCCGGCGGGAAAATACCGCATCGCCGACTCTCTGTCTGTTCCCTCGGGCGTGACATTATGCGGGGTA
>JAFGTC010000217.1 GCA_016934335.1 Candidatus Omnitrophota bacterium
ACCGTCCCGCCGGCGAAATCCAACGCGCCCAGATTCAACAGCCATCCGCCTTCGCCCCACACCCAGTGCGCCAGGGGATCATAGACGATGGTGCTCCACAATAAGGAAAACAAGAAAAAGGCTTTGAAATTAATGCGCTCGGCGAAGGTTCCGGTGATCAGCGCGACGGTGATGATGGCAAACGCTCCTTGAAACATGGCGAACACCAACGTCGGGATGCTGCCGCTCGCCTCCGGACCGACTCCGAAAAAGAACAAATGGTTGAGATTGCCGACCACGCCCCCGACATCCGATCCAAAAGCGAGCGAATAGCCGATGACAACCCATTGAACGCTTATCAAGCACATGCAGAAGAAACTGTGCATCAAAGTCGACAAGACGTTGCGATGGCTGACCAAACCTCCATAGAACAGCGCCAATCCCGGCGCGGTCATCATCAACACAAGGGCGGTGGACATCAGCAGCCAGGCCGTATCGCCCGAATCGATTTCCGCCGCCGCCTGCTCTTGCGCTCCAGCGGGCGCCGCCAGAGCAAAGAGAGCGATCATCCAAATGCTCATTTTGATCCATGGATTTACCGCAATGCGATGAATCATAAAAAAAACTCCCTGCTACTTGTATTGGATTTTACGAAACATATCGATCATGAAAAAAGGATGAATGAACGATTAGCGCCAAGATGAGGAAGCATGAATTGAATCGTGAAAATGAACGCCGCAACAGATGTCTCCGCAAATCGTCTCATGCAAATCCTGGATACAAAAAAGCAACTTCGATGCCAAGAGAGACACAAGGAAGCGCCTCTTCAGGCAACTAATTGAAATGAAAGGGTTTATAGGAAATAGAATCGAATCCTCCTGAAAGAGAATCCTGTTTTTTCTTTCGGGCAGGATGTTGAATTTTGTACAGACTGCTCGTAAAAAGACAACTCTTATCTTCTTTTTTTGCGCGAAACGTAAAAACGAAGCAGGACGCGGAAACGAGTTCCGCGTCCTGGCGAATCATGCTGTCATCAAAACAATTCGTTACAACGCTTCTTCGGCTCGTTCGCCGGTTCGGATTCGAACAGCGTCGGCGATCGGGTAAATGAAGATTTTTCCATCGCCGACCTGGCCGGTATTAACGGCGCTGCGCACTACATCCACGACTTTATCGGTCATGTCGCTTTTAACGGCCACTTCGACTTTGATCTTGGGCTGAAAAGCCACGTTATACTCTCGTCCTCGATAGAGTTCATGGTGGCCTTTCTGGCGCCCGAAACCTCGCACTTCGCTGACCGTCATTCCCGCCACGCCCAATTCTTCCAAGGCGGCTCGAAGCTCTTCCAGTTTATGAGGTCGAATAATCGCTTCTATTTTATTCATTTTTCATCACTCCTTCCTGATTGCGCAAAGGCCTGCGCCTTACCGGGCCATGATAGTGAAGTCGGAGTAGGCCGATGCGGCGTGCTCTCCGAAGTCCAATCCTTCCATTTCCTCGTCTTCTGTGACGCGAAGTCCGACCGTGGCCGAGATCACTTTGAAGAGAATAAAGCAGGTTCCAAAGGTCCAAATAAAGCAGGCGACCACGCCGATCAATTGGGCCAGAAGCTGCGTCAGGCCGCCGCCGAAGAAGAGACCGTTGACGCCGCCGTATGATTCATGAGCGAATAAACCGACGGCCAAAGTTCCCCAAGCGCCGCAGACGCCGTGCACGGAGACCGCGCCGACGGGGTCGTCCACGCCAAAACTTTCCCAAGCCAAGACCGACAGCACAACGATGACGCCGCCGATGAAGCCGATCAGAATGGCGGACATGGGGCCCACGTTGGCGCAGGGAGCGGTAATGGCGACTAATCCCGCCAGGGCGCCGTTGAGCGTCATGCCGGCGTCCGGCTTGCCGAACTTGATCCAGGCTGTGATCAAAGCGCCCACTGTTCCGGCCGCCGCCGCCAGGTTGGTCGTCACGGCGATGACCGCCAGGTCGCCTCCCACCGTGGTTGTACTGCCGGGGTTGAATCCAAACCAGCCCAACCAAAGAATGAAAACGCCTAACGCAGCGATGGGAATGTTATGACCGGGAATAACCTGAGGGGTTCCATCGGATGCGTATTTCCCCAAGCGCGGCCCCAATACGATGGCGCCCGCTAAACCGGCCCAGCCGCCGACCGAATGAACGACCGATGAACCGGCGAAATCGATAAAACCGACGCCCAGCACATTTTCCAGCCAACCGCCGCCCGCGAATAAACTGCCCCACGCCCACGAACCGAATACGGGATAGATGAAAGCGCTGATCACAATCGAGTAGATCAGGTAGGCATGAAATTTAGTGCGCTCCGCCACGGCCCCGGAAACGATCGTCGCCGCAGTCGCAGCAAATACAACCTGAAAAATCCAAAACGCAAATGTCCAATAATCGGTGGAGCCGTCTTCCAGAAATAAATAGCCGGATAAAAAGAAACCATCCGAACCGAACCAGCCCGTCGAGGTCGTTCCAAACATGAGTCCAAACCCCACCATGAAGAAGACAATCGATCCGATGCTGACATCCAGTATATTCTTCATGATGATGTTGACCGCGTTTTTGGCTCGCGTGAAACCGGTTTCCACCATGGCGAAGCCCGCCTGCATAAAAAATACGAGAAACGCGGCGATGCACGTCCAAAGAATGTTGCTGTCAGACTGTAATGTAAATTCGGGAGCATCCGCCTCTTGCGCCCACAGGACGTTCGTCGAAGCGATGCAAAGAAAAAGGGCCGCCCATAGCAGCACAGAAAATCGCATACGAGTTCTTGGAGTATGAAACATGGATACTGCTCCTTTCGATAATAATCCAAAACAAAAAATTCCTGCCGGATCAGGCGCACAACCAACATTCCCGGGATGAACGAAATGCGCCCGGTTGGATCCTTGTAATAAGGGTAGAGGGCAATTGCCGTGCCAACGAGAAGGGAAAATTGATAAAAATACGATTACACACTTGAATGAATAGACTTAAAAAAAAATTCTGTTCTATGCATCCATTGAGAAAAATTTTTTTCAACCGCAATTGCATTTATTTAAAGACAATGTGTTCAAAATCAGGCAGAAAAAAATGGGGATATTTACTCTATACAACAAAAAGTGTTTAAGAAATTTATGATTCGGCCGATAATCCGATTATGGGTAGATCTAACAAAATACAAGGAAGATAACATCCAGCGGCGGCATTGTGATAAGCGCTCTTTCCAATTCGAATCCTGCACCTGTTATGCACTTTCAGCCGGATCCGGGCGAACCGGCCGTTCGGCTGTCAGCGAAGGAATCGGAGAGCGCGGGTTTGGTCACTCTCCAAGAGCAGCGAAATGAAACCCGTTTGCGCCTGCGAGCGCTTTCGCAAGGCGAAGACATCGTTTATTCCCAAAGAACTTTCAACCTCGGCATTGGACAAAACAGCGCGACGGTGAGCAGTGGATTGACGACCGTCGTCACGCGCACCGACAGTAACGGTTATTTGCCCGATTCGGTTGTCCAAATGGTAGCCGAAGACGGAGAGAATGCGCCGGTCTATCCAGCGCCGGCGAGCCGAGCGGAAGCGCAGGCCGCTCCATGGAATTCTTCTTCAATCGACCAGCCGTCGGAAAAAGAACTCAACCAGGAAGACCGAAACCTCGAAACAGAAAAGAATCAATTGGAAAGAAATCTGCTGCGCGCCCAGTTCGAAAGAGATCAATACAGACAAAACGGAAATGCCGTCTTCGCCGAAAACACCGAACAAAAACAGCGGCAAATCGAACGTGAAATCGAACAAAACGAGAAAGAAAAACGCTCTGTCAATCAGGCGCGCGTTCAGCGTTCGATGAATCCATCACAAGAAGGAGCCGGCGGCCGCGCGTCCCGAATGGGGAATGCGACCGGCGCGGTTTCGGATGCCGAGCATCTACAGAACCGTCATGAAGGCAGGCAAAACGAACCTGCGACGGCCTCTCCTCTTCTCCTGGATCGCTTCAGTTTTGCTCGATAAACGAACGCTCAATCCGTTTCGATTGAGCGCTCGCCGATTTCTTCCGTTCCATATCGCCGGAATCATTCTACCCGGCGAATTCTCGCTGCTGATTCGCTTTGCTTCTTTAAGAATTGGAGGCGGTGTTCAAATTGCTCCAATTTGCTAATCCAAGATGGAAATGCCGGGCGTCGCGGTTATACATGGCCATGCCGCCCAAAATTCCCATTAGCGTTCCAACGCGGGCGGTTTCCGCATTGCTTAAAGGCTGTTCGCCGTTGCGAATATGACGCCCAAAAGCCTCCAGTTCGTCATAAGTGCCATTATCCCAATCCAACGATTGTTCGGCGTATTTCCTGTTGTCCCCCATTCCGGGGCGCGCGTACAACATCCCGCCCGGCAGATCAATGCCGCCTTTTTCAGTATGCACCCAAAGTTTTTCGCCGGTAAATTGTTCGCAGCAATTCATTAAATGGGTGTAGGTGAAATTCACGTTGGGCTCGAAACGGAAAATCAAAGAGGAATGATCTTCCGCACAATGAGTCGGCGGATTCTCGTTATGTTGGGTGATGGCGCCCATGGCCGCGCATTCCACGGGAGGCTTGTTTCCCATGACCCAGGCCATGACATCCGCATGATGGCAGGCCTGCGCTAAAAACCAGCAGCCGGCGAAATCCATATCCAGGTAGCGGCCGCCCGTACCGTACGTCCAATGCCATTCGCCTTGCATGAAAGTCACAGCGCCCAGATTCCCCGATTGAATATCGGCGATGGCGTCTTGGAATCCCTTGAGATAACGGCGTTGATACCCAACCTGATAAATTCCCTTCGCCTTGCGCGCCGCTTTGACGACCTGATCGACTTTTTCCACTGTCACATCGATGGGCTTTTCGCTGAAGCAATGCAATCCGGCTTCCAAAACCGGGATGACGCACTTGGCGTGATTGGCCTCTTCGGTGACGACAAAACAGGCATCCAGTTTTTCTCGATCCAACATCTGCCGGAAATCGGTATATTCGCGCACTTTAGGCGTATACTGTTCGCAGATTTCCGCCGCTTGGGAAGCTCGTTCGGGAACCAAGTCGCAAACCGCCGCCACTCGATAGCCTTCAATATTGGTAATCGCTTGGAGCAGGCGCTTACCGCGTCCGCCCGTGCCGATCATTCCCAAAACAATCTCGTCGTTCGCGCCCAGAACCTTGGACGAAGCGGTTAAACTCAATGTGGAAGCCGCGGCCGCGGAGCGTAAAAAATGACGCCGTGTAAGTGAAGAATGATTCATAGTCGTCTTTCTCCTTCATCAAAATTCCATTTTAAGAAAACGATTTTCCGATTTCATATCACCGGCGAGATGATACCATATTCTCGCTTCCATCTCGATGGCATGAAACGAAATGGGGAAAATCTGACAAGCGCTCCATTCTTTCGAATGAATCCGCCTCTAAATTCATAGAAG
>JAFGTC010000218.1 GCA_016934335.1 Candidatus Omnitrophota bacterium
GCGAAAAACTTCCGCACCGAACCGCGCCATATCGTAGCGCGACGCCCCCGTAGCCATCATCTCAATAGCGCAGCAGGAAAGCCCCATCGTCACCGGCCAGAGAGCATTTTTCCGTGACCAATTAACAACTTTTTCAACCGTTGTGGTAATGACATCGCTGCCGATTATGTCGACGAGTTTGTTCTCGACGCCCACTCCAAAACTCCTTTTTTCCAAACATACGCGAAAGCCATGATCAGGATGCCGATGAATACCGCCATTTCCAGCAATCCATAAACACCCAATTGCTGGAAAATCACCGCCCAAAGAAAAAGAAAAACGATCTCGATGTCAAAAATCACAAAAACCATCGCCACTAAAAAAAATTTGACGTTAAAACGCTCGCGCGGATCGCCCTCCGGAGGCATTCCGCATTCATACGGATCGAGTTTTCCGTCTCCACTTTTTCGCGGCCCGATCAGAAATGATAAAAGAACTGTACCGATCGCAAAAGCCGCCGCCAATCCTGCCAGAATCAAAATAGGTATATAATCATGCAGCAACATCCATTCGTCCTATCCTGGGATGGTTTATTTTTGTACTCCCCGTAGTATAAATGGTATAGTACGCGACGACAAGCAAGCAACAGGAAAGATATTCGATTTAATTCTCAATAACGGATTTTTTGTTAGATTCAAATTCATACACGAAAAAAACATTCATAGAAAGATGAAACGATGCGGCACGATAGTATTTTAATTCTCGACTTCGGTTCTCAATACAGCCATTTGATCGCCCGGCGCATACGCGAATTAGGCGTTTATTGCGAACTGCACGCCTGCACGCGGTCTCGAGAAGCCATCCAAGAGATGCAGCCCAAGGGAATCATCTTGTCGGGAGGCCCTTATTCAGTGTATCAAAATGACGCGCCTCACGCCGGCGAAGATGTTTGGAAGTCAGGTCTGCCGGTTCTTGGCGTCTGTTACGGCCTCCAAGAGATGGCTTTGCATTTCGGCGGACGAGTGGACGCCGGCGAACGGCGCGAATACGGCCACGCAGAACTGAACATCAAGGAATCCGCCGGCTTATTCGACAATCTGCCTGATTCCATCCAGGTTTGGATGAGTCATGGCGACAAAGTTCAGGAACTGCCCAAAGGCTTCCGTGATATCGCCTCTACAAGCAATTCTGAACACGCCGCCGTCGGCATTCCCGAACATAATCTCTTCGGCATCCAGTTTCACCCCGAAGTCAGCCACACGCCTCAAGGCAAAACCATCCTCAAAAATTTCGTTGCGGGCGTCTGCCGCTGCAAAGCCGATTGGTCGATGGGATCCTTTATCAACGAATCCATCGATCGAATTCGCAAAGAGGTCGGAGACGGCATCGTTATCGGCGCAATCAGCGGCGGCGTGGATTCATCGGTGGCCGCCGTACTTTTACACCGCGCCATCGGCGATCGATTTCACGGATTTCTGGTCGACAACGGCGTTTTACGCCTGAATGAAGCCGCTCAAGTCATGGAGCGATTAAAAAAGAAATTGGGCATCAACTTAACCCTGCTCGACGCCGGCCAAGCTTTTCTGGGACGACTGCAAAATGTTTCCGACCCCGAAAAAAAACGCAAAATCATCGGCCACACGTTTATAGAAATCTTCGAAGAGGAAGCCCGAAAAATCGGCGGAGCGGAATTTTTGCTGCAAGGCACCCTCTATCCCGACGTTATTGAATCCATCTCATTCAAAGGACCTTCCGCGACAATCAAAACTCACCATAACGTCGGCGGCCTCCTGGAAGATATGAAGCTGAAGTTGATCGAGCCGCTGCGCGAGCTTTTTAAAGACGAAGTCCGCCAGTTAGGCCTGGAATTGGGATTGGATGAAGAAAGCGTCTACCGTCACCCCTTCCCCGGACCGGGGCTGGCCATCCGCATCCTCGGAGATGTTACAGAAGAGCGTCTTGGAATTCTTCGTCAGGCGGACGCCGTTTATATCGAAGAAATTAAAAAAGCAGGTCTCTATCGCGATATCGGCCAGGCTTTCGCCGTCCTGCTTCCGGTCAAATCGGTAGGCGTGATGGGCGACTGCCGCACTTATGAACAAGTCATCGCTCTGCGCGCCGTCCAAACCACTGATTACATGACCGCCGATTGGTTCCCCATGCCCGACGCCGTTCTGCGAACCGCCGCCAACCGCATAATCAACGAAGTGCGGGGCGTCAACCGGGTTGTTTACGACATTTCCTCCAAACCCCCCAGTACGATCGAGTGGGAATAGAAAGCATGCCGCAATAATAAGTTATTAAAACAAATCTTATGGCGCCGCTTCGACCAACGGCCTGTATAACTCAGGCCGCCGGTTTCGAAAGCGATCCTTGACGGCTTCCGGATCCACGTCGACATCGTAAAACACGACTTCATCCTGCTTGCCAATAACTTCGAGGCTTCCATGCCTCGTAATCAGCAGGCTTTGTCGAGGATGCGTAAAAACCAGCGCGCATCGATTCTCATAAGCGCGAGTGCGCAGAAGATTCGTATTCCATCCGTCTCCTTCGTCATAACTGCCATACGAGGGAACCAAGAGAATCTGCGCGCCTTTCAGCGCCAAGATCCGCGCATTCTCAGGCAGCTGGCGATCATAGCAAATCATGATCCCCACTTTCCCGAAAGGAGTATCGAAAACCGGATAAGAATCGCCGGGAACATAACATGAGGGATTGATCTCGTAGCCCTGCGCAAAATGAGTCTTGCTGTAGCGCCCTATGACATCCCCTTCCGGATCGATCAGAATCGCCGTGTTGAACAGATCGCCGCCGCGTTTCTCCAAAAATCCTAGAACAAAAAAAAGATTCAATTCATCGGCCAATGAGCGCGCTTTTTTGACATACTCGCCGTCCAGAGGCTCGGCCAGATCCACGAATCGAGCGATTAAATTCTGCCGCTTCTGTTCATCCTTTTCACGATTCACCTCATTGATCACATACCCGTCCAAAGCGCCTTCGGGAGTGACGACAATCTGAGGATCGCCCATCTCCGCCGCTTGACGCACTCTCGCCTCTATCCGCCGCCAATTAACCTCTTTTTCCCATTTTTCCGGAAAAACAGACGCGCTGGCGATTCGCACCGTCATAGACTTTTGCGATTGATTTTTGTATTTTTCCCATCGAATAGTTTGAGCGTGAGAGGTTGACAGAACTGTCAATATGAGGATGAATACTCCAATAACATTTAAGTGTTCGCGCATCTTCTATCTCCCAGATACACCCTTGTCATTAGAAGCAAACGGCTCGCTCGGGATGGTTGCGGCGAGCAATGAGTAAATATTGCCTATTTGACATAAATCGCACTTATATTAATCTAAAAAAGATATGGAAGAGACCCCCGCACGTCTGCCTGTGGATATACCCGGATTCAGTGGTCCGCTGGAAATGCTGGTTCATCTGATCGGCAAGCACGAATTGGATATTTTTTCCATCTCCCTCAGCGCCATTACAGACAAATATATCGAAATTATCAATAGTTGCGAGGAAAAAGACCTCGATTTGGCTGGAGAATATTTGGTGCTGGCCGCCACTTTAGTGCGCTGGAAAGCCCGCGCCTTGCTGCCCAAAGAGGAAAAAGAACCGGAAGAGGAAGAGATCGACGATCAGATTCTCGAGCAGCGCCGCCTCGAATATGAGCGATTTCGCGAATTAGCCGCTCTTTTGCGCCGGCGGGAAGAAGAAAACGCGTCCATTTTCCCCCGATCCGGCCCTCCGCCGGAAGGCAAGGGGGAAATTATCGAGTATACCGAAGTCAGCGTTTACGATCTCTATCGCACCTTTCAACAGATCATCGATGAAATCGGCGCGCGAGAAAAACGGGTTGTCACCGGGGAAAGTTATTCGGTGGACGAAAAAATGTTAGAGATCGAAGCGCTCCTCGAACACAACGATCGCTTTCTTCTCAGCGACTATCTCCGCACCCGCGAATCCAAGATGGAAATCATCGTAATTTTCCTGGCCCTGCTCGAATTGATTCGTCTTCACGAAGTACGAGCCGTTCAAGAAAAAAATCATGCCGAAATCGTCCTCGAAAAAGGCGAAAAACTCACTCTCCCATTAACAGACGATGAAGAAGAGGAGTATGACGCCGCCGGAGACGATGAGACAACAATGTCGGGCGAAAATGAATCGCTAGAAAATTCCCATACGGATCAAATGGATAACAATCATGGATAAAGAACAACTGTCTGGGGCCATAGAGGCGTTAATCTTCGTCTCCGGCGATCCCGTATCGGTCAAACGTTTACTTGACGTTCTTGAAGCGACCGAAGAGGAAATACGAGACGCTGTTGATCTTCTTTCCCAACAATACATCGATTCCGCCTCCGGCATACAAATTTTAGAAGTCGCCGGCGGATTTCAATTGCGAACGCAGCCTCGCTACAGCGAACAAGTCAACAAATTTCTGGAGCGAAAACGAAAAACAACCTTGAGCGGCCCTGCTCTCGAGACGCTGGCCATCATCGCCTACAAGCAGCCGATAACCCGTGCTGAAATCGAAGTCATTCGGGGCGTAGTCGTTGATGGAGTGATCAAGTCTCTTTTAGACAAGCGCCTGATCAAAGTCGCCGGCGTGAAAGAAGTTCCCGGCCGCCCTAATTTATATCGCACGACCAAGCGCTTCCTCGAATATTTCGGCATCATTTCGCTCAAAGATCTCCCGCCCATCGATGAAATCGAAAAAACGTTCGCCGGCAGCGCCGGAGCAAGCGGCGAGGAGCCTGTTAACGAAGAAACTCCAGAAAACGGCGCTGAAAACGAAAGCCCGGACGAATCCATCGATCAACCTGAATCGCAGCCGGATTCGAATCCCCCATCATCCAATGACGACCAAGCCGAACCAAACCGAGAACCAGAAAATACGCCTTAATAAATTACTGGCGCGATTCGGATTGTGCTCCCGCAGAAAAGCGGACGAATGGATCCGTGAGGGGCGCGTATCCGTCGGCGGCATTGTCTGCCGGGAAGTTGGCGTGCAAGTCGATCCCATCCAAACCCAGGTTGCCGTCGATGGCAAACCGTTAAAAAACGCGCCGCCGCATTATTACATTGTTCTCAATAAACCGGCCGGATATGTTACAACGCGCCGCGACCCGCAGCGTCGGAAAACCGTTCTGGATTTACTCCCCCAAAAATTCATCGATGCGGGCGTATTTCCGGTCGGCCGTTTGGATTTCGACTCGGAAGGATTATTGCTGCTGACAAACGATGGCGACTGGGCTCAAATTCTTCTGCATCCTCGACATCAAATCTGGAAAGAATATATCGTACAAATCGACAAGCCTCTGTCATCAAAAGAGAAGTCTCAATTGGAGCAAGGCGTTCCGCTCGATGGGCAATCCACTCTCCCGGCGATCATCTCGCCCCCTTTTTCCGCTTTGCAAGGCGGTCGGCGTTTTGTCCTGGCGATTCGAGAGGGCCGAAATCGCCAGATTCGTCGAATGTGCGCCGCCATCGGATTAAAAGTGCTTTCTCTAAAACGGCAAAAAATGGGGCCTATCCGTTTGAAAAAACTTGAGATCGGGAAATGGAGGCTTCTTCAGGATTCCGAAGTGAACGCCGTGTTTGAAATCGAAAGAGAAATTAAATCACCCGATTCTACCACTTGAAAAGAACTTCAGACAGATATAATGATGTCCTGTTAGGCGCCTATAGGGGAAATTTTGCGTCTAATCGAATTGCTGATAAGCGATCAGACTGCAATTAGTTGGCAGATGAAAAATTCCCCTACACAAAAATGAAAAGACTGTTAGACCTATAATTAAGCTGAGAACCTATTTAGATCCTATGGAGGAACATTGTGACAAAATCGCTGGTCATCGTTGAATCTCCTGCCAAAGCGCAAACTATAAGTCGCTTTCTGGGCAAAGATTATAAAGTCGTAGCGAGCTACGGCCACGTTCGCGATCTTCCCAGTTCGGCGGATGAAATCCCAGCGAAATACAAATCCGAATCCTGGTCGACGCTGGCGGTCGATGTGGATAACGGTTTCAATCCCATTTACGTCATCCCCAAAGTTAGCAAAAAACGCATCACCGAACTCAAAAAAGAACTCAAAGAAGCCGACGAATTAATTCTGGCGACGGATGAAGACCGCGAAGGAGAATCGATCAGCTGGCACCTTCTCGAAACCTTGAAACCGACAATTCCCGTGAAGCGCATCGCCTTTCATGAAATTACCAAAGAAGCGATTGAAGCCGCCTTGGCCTCCCCCCGCAATGTCAATCAGGATCTGGTGCGCGCCCAGGAATGCCGCCGCGTTTTGGATCGCCTCTACGGATATTCTCTTTCCCCGCTGCTCTGGAAAAAAGTGAGGCCCAAACTCAGCGCCGGCCGCGTTCAAAGCGTAGCCGTGCGGTTGGTGGTCGAGCGAGAAGAGGAACGCAAAGCATTTCAAGTCGCCAAATATTGGAGCATTGAAGCCGCTCTCCGCTCAAATGAGATCGACTTTCCGGCCTCTTTGATTAGTTTCGATGGGAAGCGTCCGGCTGACGGCAAAGATTTTGACGACAAAACCGGCGCATTAAAAACGGATGTCATAGAAAAGAACAACGTCTTCCATATCCTCGAAGAAGACGCGCAGCGCCTTGCGCACGATCTCCACGAAAATCTTCCCTGGCTGGC
Organism: Candidatus Omnitrophota bacterium; assembly: GCA_016934335.1. Classification (GTDB taxonomy): domain Bacteria; phylum Hinthialibacterota; class Hinthialibacteria; order Hinthialibacterales; family Hinthialibacteraceae; genus JAFGTC01. Next base: position 6,646 of record JAFGTC010000218.1, read on the forward strand.
AGCCGGCGTGGAGCAAAAGAAAATACGGCAGCGCCCTGCTCCTCCATTTATCACATCCACTCTCCAGCAAGCCGCCAGTTCCATTTTGAACATGCCCCCCCGCATCACCATGCAGATCGCCCAGAGATTGTATGAAGGCATCGATCTGGGCAGCGGAGATCGAGAAGGCTTGATCACGTATATGAGAACCGACTCGTTTACGCTCAGTGAAAAAGCCCTCAAAGAGTGTGGATCGTTTATTTCGCAAAACTATGGCGCCGACTATCATTTCGGGCCGAGACGATACGTTACGAAAGCCAAAAACGCTCAAGAAGCCCACGAAGCCATACGCCCAACCCATATTTCCCTGACGCGGACGCCGGAAGTTCTCAAGCCCTATCTTGAAAAAGAAGAATGGGCTCTCTATCGATTGATCTGGAACCGCACTCTTGCTTCGCAGATGAGCGACGCAGAATTATTGAAGACCGCTATTGATTTTAAAGCCTCCCTGAATGGTAAAACAGCCGTTCTTCGATCCAACGGTTCAGTCGTTTCCTTTGACGGCTACCTGAAAATAGCGGATGTTCAACAAAAAGACACGGAACTTCCTCCCATCCAAGAAGGACAGCGCGTCGGCCGCGGCGAAGAGATTTCGCTGGTGAAAATCGAACACAAAGAACATCAAACCCAGCCCCCCTCCCGCTACACGGAAGCTTCTTTAATTCAACGCCTGGAAGAAGAAGGAATCGGCCGTCCCTCCACCTATGCGCCGACCATCACCACTATTCAGCAGCGCGGCTATGTCCAGCGCATTGGCAAAGCTTTGGCGCCGACTTTCCTTGCCGTCGCCGTCAACTCCATGCTCCGCAAACATTTTACCGAATACGTCGACCTGAGTTTTACCGCCCGCATGGAAGACGCCCTCGACGATATATCCAATGGACGCCAGGACTCAACAGACTTTTTGTCAGCGTTTTATCGCGGAAACGGGAAATTCGGTCATGGATTGATCCCTCAAATAGAGACAGAATTCCCCAAAATCGAATATCCCACCATCCCCTTGGGCTGCGATCCGGAGAGCGGCGACCCCGTAATGGTTCGAATCGGCAAAACGTCGCCTTATATCCAAAAAGGCAACGGCGGCAATGATAACACGGCGCCCGTTCCCAATACAATCAACTTCGAAGAAATGACGCTCGAGAAGGCCCTCGCTCTTCTTGAGCACAAAGCTAAATTCAACGAAGCCATTGGCAAGCACCCCGATACCGGCGAAAATATCTATGCTCAAATCGGCCCCTACGGCCCCTATGTTCAGCTGGGGGAAGTGACGGAGGATAACAAAAAACCCAAACGCGCCAGCCTGCCCAAAGGCTTGCCTCTTGAAGACATAACCCTGGAGACGGCGGTTCGGCTGCTTTCTCTTCCGCGCGAGTTAGGCGTCCATCCGGATAACGGCGAAATGATTACGGCCTCAATCGGGCGTTTCGGCCCCTATGTAAAATGCGGCAACGATTTCCGCAGCCTTGGCAAAGACGACGATGTCTACACCGTGGAATTGGCCCGAGCTCTGGAATTACTCGCTCAACCCAAGCGCAGCCGCCGACAGACTAAAACCGTCCTGAAAAAGTTGGGAGAACATCCCGAAAGCAAGAAGCCCATCGAACTGTGCGATGGACGCTATGGTCCATTCGTCTCAGACGGCGAAGTAAATGCCTCTATTCCCAAAACGACCGATCCAGAATCGGTCACCTTGGAACAGGCCGTCGAATTAATCGAAAACGCGCCCAAGAAAAAGCGAAGCACGCGTAAAAAAACAACTGCAAAATCGGCGGCGAAAAAGACGACCACCAAGAAAAAATCGGCGGCGAAGAAAACTACGGCGAAAAAATCGACAACGAAAAAATCGACGCGAAAGAAAGCGTCTTCCACAGAAGAATCGGCCTTGGACGAGACCGAAGCGACGGAAGCGAAAACAACAACAAAGAAAACCGTGAAACGCAAAACGCCGAAGCAATAAGATGGAGCGTTGCAACCTATTATGGATGTTTGGGTTATCCTAACCTATGGTCTGTTTATCGTCTCGATTCTGCTGGGTTGGATCGGCTGTTGGCGAAGTGAACTGCCCGTTGCGCAGAAAACGTTTTGGTCGATCCTTATATTTGTTTTCCCAATCGCCGGAACATTCATTTATTTTTTAACTGCAAGCGATTCCAAAGAGTTGTTCCAATGACCGAATATATCCGTCCAAATGTTACCGCCGACATGCTGATCCCCAACGAAAAAGGCGAATTCCTTTTGATTCGCCGAAAAAACGATCCCTTCAAAGGCGATTATGCCATTCCTGGAGGATTTCTCGACGTCCACCAGGAAACCGTGGAGCAATGCGCCCTCCGGGAAGCGCAGGAAGAAACCGGCTTGACCGTCGAGATTGAACGTTTAATCGGCGTTTATTCTAATCCTAAGCGCGATCCGCGCTGGCATAACGTCACCGCCGCCTACCTCGCCAAAACCATTTCAATGCAGCAGGCCGCCCTGGCGAAGGCCGGCGACGACGCCGGCGAGATCCTTTGGATTGATCCACGCAACGATCAATACGCACAAATTCGCATCGCTTTCGATCACCGCCAAATCATTGCAGATGCATTGTTGAATTCAAAATAAATTATTGTAATTAAAAGACTTACAAAGAATTTCTAGATTTAAAATTAAGTTAGACATCCCAAATCATCCCAATTCAGGCCCGCTCAGGGCGTAAATCAATTCCGGTTTGCCCGGATAATCGTTTTTCCCTTTATACATGCGAATAAAAGGCCTCTGCTGGTGAAATCCCATATTTTCCAGCATCGGGCGAACATACGGATTAGGCTCCAGAATATCCACAAACACTCGCTGCGGCCTCCTTGTCTGCAATAAAGCCGCTAAAAGCCGCTTCGCTGTCTCCGGATCGTCCGCCGCCCAAGGGCCCACATGAAATGCATTTGTCCCCTCGCGCGCCATAATATAGCCCGCCGCGCCGTCCTTCCCTCGCACCCAAAAACACGATTCGGGATAATAATGCAGATACGATTCGAGCACAGGCCGCCGTGAAGCGCCGAAAATCGGGGCGTCGTAGGCGTCGATTTTTTCCAAATCTTCCTGCGACAAGAAGCCGCACTGTTCATCATATTCATCTGAAACGCTGATTTCTCCGCCTTCCAAGCGCGCGACGCCGTATTCGTCTTGAAATCCCAGGGTATCGTAGAGCATCTTCCCTTCGGGCGTGGCATCCAACTTGACCGCCAACCCTCGATCCTCCAAATGTTCGATGCCCGCCTTGAGCAGCCGCGCTCCGATTCCCATGCGGCGGCATTCACGATCGACGATCACCATGGCCACCCAACCAAAACGATCTTCATAGGATATCGTGCAGGCCGTCCCTACTACGCGCCCGCCCTGCGTCGCGACAAAACATCCCCGGGCATCGTACGACAAGAACCGGCGCCAATCGGACAGCGTCTGATTCCAGCCAGTCTGTTCGCGCAGGCGCTGACAATCGGGAAAATCGGCCTCCCGCATATTTCGCAATTCGATAGAAGGATTCAACGGGTTGTTCATCGATTCATCTGCTCCTTTCAGAACGATCCACTATAATACATCCTCCTTCCCAAGAAAATTTTTTAAATTTTTAAAAAAACTTGACACCCGATAGATATTGCATTACTGTACTATTTCAGTGATACAGATTAACGACTTACGAATAGTCTCATAAAAAACAAAAACGCCGGGAAACAGGTTAAAGAATCATGCTGATAACCATCGATCCAACCAACGGCGCGCCGATTTTCCAGCAGGTCGTCCAGCAGGTGAAATACAAAATCGCCGGCGGCGTCCTCAAGGAAGGCGATCAACTGCCTTCCGTGCGAGAACTAGCCGGGAAATTGCGCATCAACCCTAACACGGTAGCCAAAGCCTATGCGGAGTTGGAACGCGCCGGAATCATCGTCACGCGGCGCGGCCTGGGATGCTACGTAGGCGACAAGTCGGTGATCATCAAGAAAAACGAGCGCTTGAAGATCGTTTCGCAGCACATCGAACGCGCCTTGATGGAAGCGTATCATCTGGATATTCCTCTCCACGAAGTTGAACAGTTGTTTCAACAAGAAATCGATAAAATTCAGAAAAGGAGGCAGTTATGAATCCAGCCGCCATTGAACTGAAAAACTGCACCAAAACATTTCGCGGAAAAATCGCCGTCCATGATCTATCCCTGACCGTCGAACCGGGAACAGTCTACGGCCTGGTCGGCGACAACGGCGCGGGCAAAACCACTACCATCAAAATGCTGCTGGGATTGCTGCCTCCCAGCCGGGGAAGCGTCTCCGTACTCGGCTGCGATCCCCAAAAAGACCACGTGGAAATCATGAAGCGCACCGGCTATGTCTCCGAAAATCGCGAGTTGTACGACTGGATGACCGTATCCGAAATACTCTGGTTCAATGCCCAGTTTTACTCAACATGGGACAACGACTTGGTGCAGCGAACGATGCGCTCGATGGAATTGAATCCCAAACAAAAAATCAAACACCTGTCGCGGGGCATGCGCGCCAAAGTCGCCATGCTGTTGGCTATGGGGCATAAGCCGGATCTCCTGATTCTCGACGAACCATCCTCGGGGCTCGATCCCCTCGTGCGGCGTGAGATTCTTGAACACATCATCGCCATCATTCAAAGCGAAGGACGCACCGTCTTTCTATCGTCTCATCTCATAGATGAGGTGGAGCGAATCGCCGACCGTGTGGGGATCCTCTGCGATGGCGATATGATGCGTGACGAATCGCTGGACGCGATCAAAGAAACCAGCAAACGCATTCGGGTGGCCTGGAACGGCGACATGCCCGATCCAGGGCAATTCAAGAATGTACGGCGCATCGACCAATCCGGCCGCGAAGAAGCCTACTTCACGCAATGCTTCAACGACAATGTGCTCGATCAATTCCGCGAGCGCCATCCCGCCTCGCTGGAAGTCGAAGCCCTGGGCTTGGAAGAAATCGTGGTCGAGACCATTCGCGCACAAAAACATTTTTTGAAGTCTCTTGAGAAGGTGGGCTGAAGACAAATCGCAGCCAACCGAAACGTCCTTTCGGGAGAAGCATCATGAACGAATCGATGAAAGCATTGAAAGCAATCTGCTGGAAGCAGTATCGCGAATCCCGCTGGATCATGCTCGCCGCATTGACCATCGCGATCGGCATCAGCCTCTGGCCCAGTCTTTCCCTCTGGAAAATATTCAATATCGCAAAATCGACGATCCAATTCAATGAAGGTTTTGATCTCATCACGGACTACCCGATTTTCTTGGGATTTTTTGGCTTTCTCCTGGCGGGCTTCTTCTTTCTCCCTCTCCTATCCATTGAATCGGAGCGCAAAACGCACGCGCTGCTGGCCGTAAAGCCGATATCCGCTGAAAAATGCGCCTTCTACAAAATCCTCACTGCCTTTGTCACGGCGCTTCTTCTCGTCTGGATATCCATTCTTTCCTTTTTCCTGATTTACCATTCGACTATAACCAGTTTAACTAACGTCCAAATCAATGCCGCCTATCCGCGATTATTCTTTCTCTACAACGGTTATGCTTTGCTGACTTTATTCTCATTCGGCAGTTTTTTTCTCTTCGCCTCCGCCTGCACAAACAACCGCTTCCGCAGTTTCGGGGCGGCGCTTTTAGGATTATTCGCGGGGATCGCATTTCTGATTTTATCTCACATTTTCATCCTCGAATCGCCTCCCAAGTTTCTTTTTCTGCAGAAAATTCTGCGCCTCTTCTTTTACGGATACAATATTTCCACGACCGCCGTTACCCTAACGGGCTGCGCAATTTTTATTCCGCTGGCCTTGGCGGTTTTCCGAATCCGGCTGTATCACAAACTTTATAATTGGCAAACCTACGCAGCCGTCTCTTTTTTCCTTCTCTTTCTCTTTACATCCGTCTCTCTCCTCAACCCGACTAACCGCGACTTGACTCTGAGAAGCATTTCGCCCGAATCGCTGGGGCCGGAAGCCCGCCAATTCGCTGATTATCTCGCCGCAAAAAAAATTGCCGAAGAGCAAACGTTGAATGCAGAAACAATCGCGCAAGGGCCCTATATCGTCTCGCTGATGGGAAACAGAGGCTATTTGCCTCAAGACCGAAAAAATCCCCAATATCTGAATTTGCGAATTCAAAAAATGGATGGAAAAGCGACGCCCCAATTGTTGTTCGACCGCTCGCTGCTGAAATGCTTCGCATCGGATGACGAGAGCCGCCTCGCTTCTTTTTCGGACTATGAAATCTTCTACCGGAGAGACGACTGGCGCCTTGCGGTCGCCCAACGCAGCGGAATCCTATCAGGAAAAATCATACCGGGAAGAATCAAATTCGCTTATCCGATTCCCGGTTACGAAGAAGATGGAACATCCATAAGTCAAGAATCTTCCCCCGAAACTGATTATTTCTTCTTGGGCCGCTTCTCTCTTGATGATCCCGTCGCATTCACGCCCGTCAAACGCTGCGAACTGCATTTCATCGGCAAGAACGGAAAAGAAATCCAAAGGATCGATTGCATCCAACCCGGCGTCTTTGCGAATGCGGATGTCGACAAAATCATCTCTTCGATTTCGGCGGAATATTTCTCAAAAGAATATAATGGAATAAAAAGCCAATCCGATTACTCGCTGGACGAATTGTGTTTGCAAAACAATGCTATCGCCGCCACTTTGGCTATTGGGCGTTTGCAAGGTTCTTTCCCCCGATGCCTGGATATGAATCCAGATCTGGATCATTATCAGCAACATCGTCTTTTTGTTTTGAATTACCTTGCAGACGAAGCCTATAGATACTGGCGCACCATCTCCTGCTATGATTTCTCCGATCCGGAAGTTGCGGCCGTCTATGTAGGGTCGGCAGACCGCAGCGCCGAACTATCCGGCACACAATCCCCCCTGAATTTCAACCCGCATTCCCAAACGGATCGTTTCGCCGTCGATGGAGACCGACTGGTTCACATCCTCTCGCATGACAACATCGACGAAATGATTGTCTTCGATATTTCCCAATTGGATAACATCCATGTAATCTTAAGACGCACATTTCCCCGATGGCGGCAGTTGGGGAACTGGCCTGTCGCGCCGCCGTTCCTGCCCTACGCCAAAATGCAAATCGATGAGGGAAAACTGCTCATTCAATCCTCCCTAGGCGCATATGTGTACGAAATTCAAGACGATTATTCCTTAAAGAAAATCGCACGCAAAACCAATACGCGCATGGGGCCGGGGATCAAAGATTCGCGCCTGACGGACAGGCGATTGACCATTTATCTAAACGATATGTTCGCCCAGTATGAAATCGGGCGATCCGACTCGGCCGCCCCCATCCCCGACGGCTTCAATTATCTCATGTTCGGTCATGGTTGGACGTTGTCCCCGCCCTACGATGAAGAACAAATCCCGTAAGCGTGATAAGGAGATCATCATGGAATGGAAACAGACCTTAGCCGTTTTATGGAAAGAATACCGTCAACTCCGATCGGTGTTTGCCGGTTTAATCTCAATCGTGTTCGTGCTCGCGTATCTCATATTTATATTAGGACCGGAAGAACAAAATTATATGGAACTTCAAGAAGTCTTTTCCGGCTTGCAATTCATGTTGTTTCTGCCCGCTTTGGCTTTCTTTTTCGGATGCGGCGCCCGCATGGTCGAAAGCGCCAACCGCTTGGAATCCTTTCTATATTTAAAACCCATGCTCCTCACCAAGCGCCTCTCGACTTATTTTCTATTCGGCCTTGCCGGTTGGTTCGTATGGCTGTTTTTTTATATTTTCATCCAGGTCGGCTTTTTCGGCATGGAAATCATTCGCCCGATCAAAAATATATCAACGGAAAATCTACATTTTAGTAATACTCTGGTCTCTTACTTTAATTTCACCATGCATTACTTTGCAGCTTATACCGTCACATTTTCCGCCGGGATTTTGCTACCCAACCTGTATTTTTGCGGCGGCATCAGTTTCGGCGCCTATTTCGGCTCGTTATACTGGATTGCTTCCGATAATGGGATGGGATTGGATTTGTGGAAATCCGAATTCCTCCCCCTATCGGTTTACATCCTGCTGATTCTCCCCATACCCATTCTTCTCTATGCGACGCTTCAAATCTATCGGCGCATTCCTATGGGATGTCGCTAGTTCAAATGGCGGTTCAAGCGGCTTTGAAATCGACCGACTTACCGGGGATTCGGCGGCGGCGCTTCTCCGGGTTGCATCATCTCAATCGGCGCCGGCGGCGGCGAAGCAGATTTCTCCGGTATTCCGAAAATGTTATACCAAAGCCCCATGCCTCCTATGGTTAAACAGACATAAAAAATAATCATGATGAACGTAAAGCCAAAGGATCGCTTAAAGAATAAATAAAACAAAAACAACTTAGCCAAAAATCCCGCTAACGCAAATAAAGAGAGGATCGCTCCCAACATCCCCAACACGTTATTGGCTATACTCATGACGGTGTTGATCGCAATGAATCCCATCACGACAAATGCGGCGCCGATGGCATCCAATCGCCATTCCTCGTTCCACGCCTTTCCCGGTTCGCAGATATTTACGAGAAACACGGCCAACAAGACGCAAAAATAATTAAAAATAAACGCCGGGATGATGTCGATCCAAACCGAGAGAAAACGTTTCAATGTCCAAGGATCGGGAGGCTTATAATAATGATAAGAATGCTCTCCGATTGTTTTTTCTCCTATGACGAATCGATAAGCGCGAAAATGATCACTGGGCGGCATATACAATTCCGGCTGCAGTTCCTCCGCCGGCTCCGTCGCCGCGAATTGAACGCTTTCAATGCGTAACTCGCAACGGCTGGGTCGATAGGGCGGATAGATGCCGGGAAACACAAAATCCATCGTCACGCCAGGCTTCCACGAATATACATCAAACCAGATGAATGTAACGTCTTTCCCGCTTTCAAATTGGAAAAAAATGGTGACGACGGCTTTTTCGATCGTGCGATTACCGGCATTCTCGACAGCGCCGCGTATCAAACCGGTATATCCCCGTCCCTGATGCTGCATCAATCCCATGCCGATCATATTCCATTCCACATCATGAAATCGAACGCTGCCGCCGTTCTCGCCGGCTTTGTTGACGATTTGTGCGGATTGAAACTTGGTTCCTATCACGCCGGCGAACCAAGAGTGCGCGAGGCCGATCAACGTCCCAGCGACAAGAAAGGTAGTCGTTAAAACGACTGTAATGCGCATCCAAAATAACTGATGACAGTAACCGCACTGCCAGGAATCGACTGCGACCCGCTTATGACAATTGGGGCATTCTTTCTTTTTGTACTGAACCGGTTCTTTGATCTCGAAATAGGTTCTCGCTAACGACGGCTGAATCTCTTCACCGGCTTGTCTTTGCCGCACGGACTGCAGGATTTCAGCGATTTCTTTATTAGACGCATCGAGAACGGCCGCATGCTTCAGATGAATCTCCGCTTCATTGAACTCGCCGATTTCCGCCAGACATAATCCCAGCCAAAAAAGGATTTGCGGATCGTCGGGATGGGCCTCCAATTCCCGTCGCAGCCGCACAAGCGCAGAGGGGTAATTATGCGACTCGATATGAAACTTGATCTCTTCGAATAGTTGATCATGACGACTCATCCGGTTCTACTCCCTATAACAAATGGTTGAAATAGATCATCCTGTTAAAGCATCCAATAAAGCCATGAAGGCTATATTCAATAAAACGAATGCGTTCTTAAATTGATGCAATCCGTCTCACTAATAACGAATTATTCTCAATTTCTCTGAATTTCAAGATAATGAATCATGGCGCGGCCATTGCGACCGGGTGATTGTCATAGCCTGTCTTTTTCGAATAGGGTACATCCTTCCTCCAAAATCGCCCCATGCCAACCGCCGCGTCTATCATTACATCTGACGATTTTCTGGTGTATGCGAGGATATCAAGCCGACGAAAAAGATAAAGAGAAAGCAGTGAAATCCGATAATATTATGTATGACTAGAATCAGATTGAATTGAATTTAAAGAAAACATGTTGCATTTTATTCAATTTTGCATATTATTTATAAATATTGTCACAATAAATACCACAAAAACATAGAGGGAGAAACCATTTTTTTCGATTCAGAAAATAGAGGGAATATATCGATGAATATCTCCGATTTGGAAGAAATAAAAGAATCTCAACTCCCTTTAACCAAAAACATGAATCTGTATTTCGATTCGGGAAATAATCAATTCGTTCTCTACAAACCGGCGGGAAAGCTCATTTCGGACATTCGATTGGATTCGAAGCGAGTGCCCATCCTTTATATTGACGTCAAAGACAAAAAGAAAATGGCCATCCTCGCTCAACGATACTACAACAGAGTTCTCGAGAAATCCATAAAAAATGGAAACCTCAATCAAGTTCGAAACATCTTGGTTCAAATCGTCGAGGACGTTATGACCGAGCCGCGCAGCGGGGCCTTGGATGTCATGCCGGAAACGATGGACATTCTAATTAAAAATTACGTGGATCAGCCGCAGAATTTGCGCGCTCTCGCTCAACTTTCCTTCAAAGACTACACAACCTCCATTCATTCCATCAACGTCATGGCCTATTCGATCGTCTATTGCATCCACGCAGGTTACAGCCTGGAAGACACGCTGAATATCGGGCTGGGATCTCTGTTCCACGACATCGGCAAAACCCAGATATCTTCTCGAATTCTTCGAGCGCCTCGAAAATTGTCGCCGGAAGAGTTTGAAATCATGAAATCCCATACGACCAAAGGCTACGATCTCATTTTGGACAGCAACCTCGATAAAAAAATGATCCAGGCGGCCGTTCTGCACCATCATGAGAAACTGGACGGAAGCGGTTACCCGAACAACATCTTCGATGTATCCGAATGCGGTCAAATTCTGGGAGTCATCGACTGCTACGAGGCCCTCACCAATGAATCGAGACCTTATCGCAATTCCATGAAGCCCATCGAAGCGCTTACTGTGATTAAAAGCGATGTGGAAAAAGAAAAACTCAATAAAAAGATTTTCGAAAAATTCGCCTATAGTCTGGTGTAAGCATTTTATACTTTCCTCGCCCGGCGCAAAGAAAAATCCGCCAGGAAGAAATAAAATTCTAGACAAATTACGGTAAATCAAGCATGATAAACTCGACCATGTTTGGGGAGGATATCATGCGAAGCCGGATGCATAACCAGAACAGCTCCTCTTGCGCATTCACCTTGATCGAATTACTCATTGTCGTAGCGATTATCGGAATCTTGGCTGCGATCGCCGTTCCCAATTTTCTCAATGCTCAAATTCGCGCTAAAACCGCCCGCTGCTACGCCGACATGAAATCCGTCGGAAACACCATCGAAATGCTGCGGCTGGATAAGGGCGTCCTTCCCGTAGACTGGTGGGACGACGATCTCGAAGCGGGTCACGAACGGCTGCGGACGGTGTTCAATATGGTTGGAGCGGGGCCCGATTTCGAAGCGCGCGGCCGCGGCGCCGTGCTCGCTCCACTGACCAGTCCCATCTCGTATATGTCATCCATCCCCTACGATCCATTTCAGAAGCCCCCCGGGCACTACTATTACGTTGATAACGATCCCGAATTTGATGGAGACGATCACGATTTCCCGGCGTACAAAGATAAAACCGCCGAATACTACGGCAATACGCCCTTAAAATCCGGAGATTGGGCCTTGGGCGGCATTGGACCCGACAACGCCTGGTACGGCGATTCGTGGACGGACGACATCTCGAATGCACGCGGCAGCAAATACGCCCCCAGCAACGGCCTCACCAGCCGCGGCGACATCATGCTGACCAATCGAGGCATCTGATTGATTGCCAAATATGGAATAATGGATGAATGCACAAAGAGGGAATCGAGGGGATGTCACTGAATTTCCAATTGCTTATCCGCGTTTGGCGATCACGGCTTTCGGATCACAAGCCGCTGATTCACGGCGGCATCGATCATCTCTTTTTCTTTTCCATCCGGCCAGCGAATCCAAATGCGGACGACGCGATCAGCCTCGCCTAGCCCAAAATGCAGCGTTGCGCTGCTCTGAGAAAGAAAACTGGCGCTCGAATAAAGTTCGGCCATTTGTTTTCGAAGTTTTGTTTCAACAATGATTCGCGCTCCGTAAGCCGGCATGCCGCGTTCGTCTTGAATCGCGACCTGGATCCAGCGGCCAACTTCGCTGCGATTCTCCAAAAAAAACGGCTCACCGTCCAGGTTGTTGATGACGATATCCAAATCGCCGTCCCGATCAAAATCGCTCGCCGCGCTTCCCCGCGAAACGCCTTTCAGCTCTCCCGCCGGCCCCATGGCGTCGGTCGCATTTTGAAAGAATCCGTCGCCCTGGTTTATGAAAAAAGCGTTCTTTTGCGCATAGCCGTCCAGAAACGTCAATTCATCCGCCTTTGGGTATACATGCCCCGCCGACACAAACATATCCGGCCAGGAATCGTTGTTGAAATCCTCCAGCAGCATCCCAAAACTGACCATCGGCGAGGTTCCCTGCCCTACGCCTTTCACAAAAGTAGCATCAACGAACTGAAGCATGCCGTCGTTGCGGTACAGAATATTGTACTCTTTATGATAATTGGAGACGGCGATGTCCAGATCGAGATCGCCGTCCACATCCCGCACCGCCGCGCCCATGCCTCCCTGCTCTTTTCCCCCGTCGCTGAGCCCGGCGCCGGCCAGTAAAGCAATATCTTCGAAATATCCTTGACCATTGTTCTCATACAGATTATTGCAGGTCGTGTCATTCGCCGCGTAAATATCCAAATCGCCGTCGTCGTCCAGATCGGTAAAAAACACGGTGAACGCTCGCCCCGTTGCAAACGAATTGATCCCCCGCTTTTGCGTTTCATCGCGAAACGTCCCATCGCCGTTGTTGATGAATAAATTATCGTTCGCCGGTTTGTATGACGACGGTCCAATAAACATCATCTCCCCGTGATAGCTCGCATAGGTTCCCATCCGGTCCGCGATCTCCGTCGAGAATTCGGCGTACTGTCCGACGTACAGATCTAAAAAACCGTCCCCATTGATATCCGCAAAAGCGGCGCCTGTGCTCCAACCGGCGTTTTGCGCGCCGCCGGCGTTCACCGCGGCGGAGAAATGCATTTGACCGTCATTGAGATACAACTGGTTGGGGCCATAGTTGGTCAGATAGCAGTCCAGATCGCCGTCGCGATCCACATCGGCGAAATAGGCGCCGGTTCCAAAGCCCGCATCTCCCAAACCGCTTTCCTCAGTGGCGTTGCGAAACGATCCATCGCCTTGATTCAGATACAATTGATTGCGGGGAGCGGGATCGATAGACTTTCCTTTCAGCGTCGCTCCGTTCACCAGGTAGATGTCATCCCACCCGTCGCCGTTGAGGTCGGCGATCGCGACGCCGGCCCCTTTGGCTTCAACAATATAATCCTTCTGCGGCGAACCGTTCACCTGGATAAAATCGATGCCGCGCTCCTTTGCATTCTCCACAAAAAAAATCCGCCCTGCGGCGATCGGCGAAAGCCACAATATGCCCGCTAGAATGACGATGATTTGATTCATACAGGAAAAGCCCCAATATTACGGCGTTTTTTCTTCTTCCAACTTTTTCAAGACCGACTGATAATTGTTCAACACTCGAGGATCTTTGCTTCCCAACTCCATACATTTTTTAAACGCATCGGCGGCGCTTGGATAATCTCGCTGTAACATGCAGCAAACGCCCAGGTTGTTGTAGTGCTCCGGATTATCAGGATCGAGTTGAATCGCCTTTCGCAGGCAGGGCTCGGCCAAATCGGCTTTTTTCAGATGCAGATGCAATACGCCGATCAATCCGTAAATGGCCGCCCGATCCGGCGCCAATTCCAATCCCCGCCTTAATGCGTCGATAGATTTCCGTTCTTTACGGTGCTTAAAATAAAATCCCCCCAATTGAAACCAGTTATCTGCGACATCCGGATTTCTCCGCACTCTGCGAAGCAGCTGAGTCAAATCGTTCTGCGCCTTTTTCAGTTCCTGATATTTCTTAAGCGCCTCCTGCGCCTCCTCCCGACGCCCTAGTTTAGCCAGCGCCTGACCTAAAATTCGATGAGGATCCGGTTCGTCGGGCGCCAGTTGGATCGCAGTCTCCAACTCGCGAACGGCCGATTCGTTTTCATTCTGTTTCACGAGAACGCTTCCCAGACCGAAATGCCCCTCATAGGCGTCGGGAGCGTTTTGACACAATCGCTCGTAAACTTCCCGGGCGTCCTCTAGACGCTGCAACGAAAAATAGTATTCCCCCAACAGGTTTTGCGGGCGAACATAATGAGGATCCGCTTGGATCGCTAATTGAAAATGCTTTTCCGCCGAATCGAAATCGTTGCGAATCTTTTGGAAATAGATTCCCAACATAGACTGCGCCTCCGCATGCTTGGGATTCAACTGCACAGCGCGGTTCAGAGATTCGAAAGCCTCTTCCAATTTTTCCATTCCAATAAGTTGACGGGCGACTCCAACATGTAAATCAGCTTCATCCGGCGCCAGCTGCAGCGCTTTTTCATACCAGGACATGGATTCGGAATAATGATGACGGCTTTCTTCCAACCGGGCGTTGGCGAGATATTTTTCCAACGAAGCGGCGTCCGGATCGGCGGCCGCCCCATCGGAGAACAAACAGAGAAGCATCACCGGAAAGATCCACGCTTTACCCCTTAACATCCGAAATCCTCCAAATAAAAATTCAACCAGAATCAAAAAATGATCGATTCACCCTTTTAAAATACCAAAATCACGCCCAGGATTCGAGTGACCTGCGCAGGAATTATTAGATAGGTTATTTAGGAGAGCAGTTAGCCCTCTCGTTACGATGAATCCGATACGAGTTCGGCTAGAGTTTTCGCATGTTGGCCGGCAAGACGGCTTTACGCAGGCGGATGGATTGAGGTGTAATTTCCACTAATTCGTCATCGCGGATAAATTCGATGGCCCGCTCCAGGGTCATAGGCGCAACAGGAGTGAGCATGACGTTATCGTCGCGCCCCGCCGCGCGCATATTGGTCAATTTCTTATTTTTGCAGGGATTTACATTGATATCCTGGCTCCGGCTGCTCTCTCCGACGATCATCCCTTCATACACGGGCATGTTCGGCGACACAAACAACTCGCCCCTCGCCTCCAAATTAAAGAGTGCATAAGCCACTGCTTCGCCGGAGCGGTCGGCCACCAGCGAACCGGTCAAACGAGTGGGAAACTCGCCTCGAAAATCCTCGTAGCCGTCCAGATACGAATTCAGCAGCCCGGTTCCTTTGGTGTCGGTAAGAAACTCGTTGCGATATCCGATCAATCCTCGGGAAGGAATGGAAAACTCCATGCGCACGCGGCCCGATCCTTTATTGACCAGGTTGATCATGCGGCCTTTCCGTAAAGATAATTTCTCGGTTACGATGCCGACAAAAGCGTCGCTGCAATCTACATATAAATGTTCAATAGGCTCGAGCGTGCGGCCGCCTTCCTCCCGATAAATCACCTGAGGCCGCCCGACGCTCAACTCAAATCCTTCTCTGCGCAGGGTTTCGATCAAGATCACCATCTGAAACTCGCCCCGGCCTTGCACCAGAAAAACGTTGGCGTCGTCCGTCTCCTCCACCTGCAGCGCGACATTGCTCAACGTCTCTTTGTATAAACGTTCGCGAATCTTGGTGGATTGAACGATTTTTCCTTCCTTGCCAGCCATGGGCGACGTATTGATGCCGAATTTCATCGACACAGTCGGTTGATCGACTACGATGCGCTTCAACGCTTTGGGGGCTTCCTGCGTGCAAATCGTATCTCCTATGTAAACATCGTCGATGCCGGCCAGAATCGCGATATCCCCCGGCTCAACCGCATCCACTTCTTTCAGACTGATCCCTTCATACACCTTTAAATTGGATATACGCAGGCTAATCGCCTCTCCATCCTTGCCTAGACATACGAGATCATCCTTGCAGTGCGCGCGGCCGTTGGCAATTCGCCCGATCGCCAATCGTCCGAGATAATCTGAATAATCCAGGTCAGAAACCAGCATTTGGAAAGGTTCGTCCGGATCGAAGGAAGGCGCAGGGATCTCTTCGAGAATAACATCAAACAACGGAGTCAAATCGACGCCGGGCTTTTCCAGCGATTTAGAAGCGATCCCCTCCCGCCCCACAGCGTATAGTATCGGAAATTCAATCTGTTCTTCGGAGGCGTCCAGATCGATGAATAAATCATAAATCTCGTTCAAAACCTCCTCTACTCGCGAATCCTTCCGATCGATTTTATTGATGACCACAATAATTTTCAGATTGGCTTTTAACGCCTTCTGCAATACAAACCGGGTTTGCGGCAAGGGGCCTTCCGATGAATCAACCAGCAGGATGGCGCCATCCACCATCATGAGCGCCCGCTCCACTTCGCCGCCGAAATCAGCATGTCCCGGCGTATCGAGAATGTTGATTTTAACGCCTTTCCATTGCACCGAGCAGTTCTTGGCGGAGATGGTAATCCCCCGTT
Organism: Candidatus Omnitrophota bacterium; assembly: GCA_016934335.1. Lineage (GTDB taxonomy): Bacteria > Hinthialibacterota > Hinthialibacteria > Hinthialibacterales > Hinthialibacteraceae > JAFGTC01. The sequence continues at coordinate 23,190 of JAFGTC010000218.1, forward strand.
CGCGCTCCAAGTCCATATTATCCATGACTCGTTCGTGAACGTCTTTATTGGCGCGAAAAGCGCCGCTATGCCTGAACATATGATCAACTAACGTGGTTTTGCCGTGATCGACATGAGCAATGATGGCAATATTCCGTATAGTCGAATTAACAGTCAATGTTTTCATGGATTTCCTATTCACACCTGGAAGACTCGCGCACAAAAATCCCCGTCTGAAGACGGGGGGCAACCGCTAGATTTTTTAGCGTTAGAAATTGTATTTGGTTTTCCAAAAACGTAAAGCGTTTAAATGAATATCAATGAAAAACTCATCCGATCTTCTTTCCAGGTTTTGAAATCCCTCTTTCTCATTTCAGAATAGTCTCGGCAAATACTCCGGCTTGTCATCGAAAGGCGCTTCGACGCCTGACGCAATCTTATACATTCTTTGATGAGCGATTCGTGCGGATTCGCACATTTTCTCGTAAGGTCTGTTGCAAACATCCAAAAAGCCGATATTGTAATTCTCCCCGTCGAAACGTCCCATGGCCGATTGATCGTAAAGCGTAAAATAATGCGTTCCCACACAGTAAGGATTGGCGGCCGCGTTTTCTACATAATAGCGGTAAGCCCGTCCGCGGTCTTTCTGATTAGGCACATGCACCAATCCCGGGGACGGCAGCCCCACATCCAACGCCCCAAAATGGAATTCGCCGATCATGACGGGCCGGTTCAACAAATCGTCGATCTCCTTGCAGACATCCAAGGGCACATGATCTTGATAGCAGTTCATGCTGAACACGTCGAAACTCTTCATGCCCGGAACCGTCCATTTCGGCGGAACGCCCTGATAGCGGATGCCCAAATTGAGATGATGAGGATCGACCGCTTTGCATGCGTCGCTCAGCGTCTTAAAAAATCGCTCCACCATGATCTCGCTAAAGTCGAATAAATCCTTCTTGGCTTCCGAAGTCAGGCGCGTTTTCCATTCACTTTCGGCAACCTGATCAAACGAAGTTTTTATTTTCCACGCCCGGCTTATCGCTTCGTCATCCGCATAGCGTTTTCCCAGAAATTCCGCCAGTTTCCTGCGCGTTTCGCATTGAGGCGTATTGAACAACATGCCCGCCGCCGGCGATTCGCTGGAAAATCCCCACGTCGGTTCGTTCATGAGGAAATATCCGATCATCGCCGGATCACCCAAAGTTTCCTTGAGCTGCTCGCCGTATCTCTTTGCGTCGCTCAGAAAGTTTGGATGATAGACGTCCGGAAAATCGCGATAAACGTTGTGCGTCGACGAGAGACGAGTCGATAACGGCCGCACATAGGGAAATTTAGCCTCGCGAGCGATTTGCCATTCCGACCAGTTAGCCACCGTATTGAATCCATATTCTTTGAGAATGGATAAACTTATTTTCGCCCAGTTTTGATGCCATTGATCCGCCCCAAACGTCCTTATGAAGTTGGCCGCCAGATAATTGACGAAACCTCTGTGGGAAAGCGCATCTCGATAGCCTTTGGCCGGATCGGGAATCCAGGTCAAAGCTGCATCCAGACCGCCGATGAATGCGTCGATGCTGGAGCGCACGCAATCCATCCCCGCCGACCAGTACAAGCAGCCGTCCGGATCGGTCAGCCACCAGCGCTTTCCGTCATGATGCGTCGCAAAGTAGCCGGTTCCTTCAACTTTTCTCTTGGTCCACCCTCCCCAGCGCGAAAAGGAATCGGGCCAAGTCTTTTCCACACAGTTCGCCAATTGATCGTTCAGCCGCTGCGCCAATTTGGCCGTGCAGCAGGTTTTTCCCGACCACTCATGGATAGTGCTCTGCCCCATCTCGTCCAGCAGTTTTCCTTTGGGCAGCAGCGGCTTCTCGAGCAGCGGAGGTTCTTTTTTTGTAACCGTGAAGGGCGTTTGACACCATCGCGCCGGTCGATCGCTCTTATGTAAAATTACGATCATCATCCGGTCGACGCTGGCCAGATCGACGCGATCGCCTCCGCAGCGCGGCTTCAACCAGGCGCCTTCCCGCTCCAATCCCCATCGGTTTTGATCAGTCGCCTGCAGCGGGAAGCGAATCCGAGCCTGCGCCTGATTAAGGCCCTTGTACTTTAAAGTAAATGTCGGGCCGTTCTCGCCTTCTTGCAATCGTAAGTGGAAGCAAACCAAGTGATTTCCGTCAACCAATATATCCGAAACCAGGTATCGGGCTTCTGCCAGCATTCCCTTGGGAAAAGTGTATAACAATCCATCTCCGACTGATTCAGCCCGATACCAGACCGCCCCTTCAATGGGGACGGCGCCATATTCATGCTTCAACCCTTTCAAGAACGCCGACGGCGACAGCAAATCGCCTTCCTCGGCGGCGTATACTCCCGGAGAAACGGTCAGGGAAGCGCCAGCTAACGCACTTATTTTTATGAAATTACGTCGATCGCATCGATTGATTGCCTCACTATTTCTATCCATCACGACACACCTCTTAATTTTTTTCCTACGATAGTATCACAGAATCACATGCCATAAAATACAAAGAGAAAAAACATTTCGGGATATTTCATATATCATAAAAATTCCGGCAAATGTTGTTTTTGAAAATATGCGGTATTTTAATTTTATCTATTGACTTTTCTTAAGTATTTTTTAGGATATTAAAGCGAAAAAGTGAAAGAATTTTGCATGATATTCTTATGTCAATATGTTTTTTGCAATTTAGTCTTTATTACTAATAAATAAGTATTTTATAATCTCTTTTGCCATAAAAATCGTGTAGAGGAGGATTTTATGAAAAAATCAGCGTTGTTTCTAGTTTTTTGTGTGTGCATTGCATCAGTGGCGATGGGGCAGAATATTATCATCGTAACTGAACAGCAACAATTGGAGGATGTTGGAACCGAGAGTATTTCGGAATATCTTCGGGGTCAGGGATATAACGTTACTCTCGATCCGAATGCCACAGTTGATGATAGTGAGTATGAGGGCGTATTAACAGATGAGGAAATCGCGTATCTGGAAAGTTTTGATGTAGTAGTGGTTCATCGTTCTATTAGCAGCGGGGATTATGACGACGATATCGCACAATGGAATAATTTAAATGTTCCTATGCTGAATGGAAGCGCATATCTCCCAAGAAATAACCGATGGTTTTGGGCCGACGTCAGTCAGCAGAGAACTGTTGCTACAGGAGTTAACATTGCGATTCCCGATCATCCCATTGTTCAAGGTTTAACCGGTGAATTCTTTAGTATTCCACTTGGGATCGATCATCTTTCTCCCGGCGATGTTGGTGAAGGCTCCGTTGTCGCCACGATAACAAACGATTCCGGTGAAGAAGCCAATGCGATTGTTGTGTGGGAGCCGGATGATGCTTTTACTGCAGCGGGTGGACAAGAACATACCCAAGCAAGAGTCTTTCTGCCATTTTACCGTTATCATGAAAACTTTGTTGGATCGGATCCGGCGGACGGATTATTTACAGATTATACTGAAAACGGATTAAAGATGATCGATCAAGCCATTCAATATCTAATGACTTTCTCTGAGGGATCTTCCGGCTCGCAAGGTTGGGAACTATTCAAATAAGGTTATCTTGAACAAAAAAAGTTGGATGGGTTACAACACGGCCTGGATTTTTCCAGGCCGTTTTCTTTGATTCGCCCTGCCGGCCGCACAAAAAAACAGCCTTCTCTCAGCATGAACCAAGAGAAGGCTGAATTTCTTTTTAGGATAGGATGCTTATTCGAATATTTCCCAATCCGTTACACTTGTAGATATGGGTGTAAGTTTCACATTGGTGATCGTCGTATAACAAACTTGACCTGCATCATGCGAACAAACTCCGATGCCAACATAAAGCGGATCATCCATCGGAACTTCCTGAACTGCTCCTAACTGAACCCACGCGCCCGTCTCATCCATGTATTGAGCTGTGAGAGCATTTCCGACGCGCTCTAAGCGCATGTTCCATTCGGGAAGATTCAAGCCCTCTCCATCCGAATTTAATCCCAAGACAACTCGCTCTTCACCCGGCGTGCTGCTTCCATTTTCGCCTTTTTCAGGACGCAACTGCCAGCTGAATTGACCGTCTTTGCGAATTCGCGTCGTATAATTGACGGAATCGGGATCCAGATCCTGGCGAGCCATCAGCATGATCTTGATCCAATCCTGCGCATCATAATTCGTCGTTTGCTCCACGATAAAAGCGCCGACGGCATCCAACATGAAATCGCCGCTTATCTGGCTGTAAACGAAATGAAACGCATCGTCCGCATCCCAAACATCCCATCCGCTTCCCCAGATCGTGTATGTATCCGAGGCTGCGTCATACTCGGCGCCGCCGTCAGCGCCAAGTCGGTCATAAGTCAAGAAGATATCCTGATGATCTTCAAAAATCCCGACCGGCTCCGCAAAAACCGCCGTTACACCCGACGCCAGCAGCACTGCCAGCCCTAAACAACACAAACTAGTTCGTTTCATAAGACTTACTCCCCTTTTCTGATGATTATTTATTCATTAATACTAATTATCACATAAATTATCCATATTCAATCCACTGAAGCGAAAAAGGTTAAAAATATTCTTCTAAATCTACAGGATTAATCGACTTTTTAACCAACGATGTCATACTGTTCAAAAAATCATCATTTCCGATTGCCATAACACCGACAACCTAAGAAGGCAATATTTTAAAAACGCCGATAACTTTGATGCTCCTTTTTCAGAACACTTTGACCGGTTGAAATCACCGTCACGGTGAATTTGCATGGCATCATTTCAATGAACATCCCCTTCCAATCCAATGGTTTTCCGTCAATCTTTCTGTAAGGGTAAAAATGGTTATTTTATAGATCGGATTGCCTAATCTTGCCTATCGGGATGTGGAGAGGAGCCGCAAAATGCCGAAATTCTGCCGCCTGATTTTGTGGATGATCTTAGGGGCGCCTTTGTTGATCTGGACGGAAGAATCCCCCCGCCTTCCTGTATTGGAACTTCACCAGGCTGTTTCCGCCGCTTTGAAGGATAATTTTGCAGTCAAAGCCGCCGCCGCCGATCAACAGTCGGCGCGCTATGATGTATCGGCGTCCTACAGCGCCTTCCTGCCGCATGTTTCCATCCAAAGCGTCGGCAGCCGGACGGAGTCGAAGCGATTTGAAGAATCCTTTTTCACCGCCGGTTTGGCGGGAGACTCGTACTACAATCGCATTCAAATGTCTCAGCGCATCCTGGATTTCTCTGAACTGCGCAATATCTCCATCGCGAAATTTCGAGAGCAAGCCGCCCAATGGAAGACCAAGGACGAACAGCAAACGACCACAGCCGGCGTCATCTCGTCCTATATGGAAGCGCTTCGAGGCCGGGAGTTGATGAAAGTCCAAGATCAGCGTCTTGATTTCACAAAAAAGCAATTTGCCGTAGCGCAGGCGCAGCATCAAGCAGGTTATCGGACAAAGAGCGACGTGCTGCAAGCGCAACTCGCTCAAACGCAGGCCCGCCAGGATTTGGAATTGGCGCGGCTGGTTATGAATCGTGCTCAATCGCAGCTCAATCGGCTGCTTGGCCGCCCCGCCAGCCGGCGATATCGATTGACGTCCGGTTATGTCTCCGATTTCGATTTGGCATTAGTCCTTCCGGAAATGACGACGCAAGAAGAGAAATTATTGGAACTGGCCCGCGCGTCGCATCCTTCCGTCCGGGTGGCGCAATTGATGGTGGAGGAATCCAAAGAAGCGTTGAAGCAGGCTCGAGATCGCTTCTCGCCGACTCTCTCCCTGAGCGGATATTGGGGCTATTACGACACCGGCTATCCGGATTTTGCAACGGAAGACTGGCAGGTTCAGATGATGCTCCAAGTGCCGGTTTTTGAGGGCGGCGGCCGCATCGCGCGCGTTCGCGCCCTCCAAAGCCGCCTGGTCGCGGATGAAATGCGCCTGGGGGATGTAATCGCCGAAATCCAGAATCGCGTGGATTTGGGCATTCTCACTTTTCAAGAAGAATATCACCGCCATCAAACCGCTTTGGAAGCCGAGATTGTGGCGCAGGAAAATTATGCGTTGGTCATGAACCGCTATGAAAGCGGCGTAGCCGACAGCCTGGAACTCACGCAGGCATTAACCGGTCTGGTTTCCAGCCGGCAGGAGATCGTGATGACGCGCTATAATTCATTGGTAGTCTTCACAGATCTGCTCCGATCATTGGGAACGATTCCCATCGACGAGTCTCGCTATCAAAATCACCATTGGTTGATGCGCATCGAGTAATACAGCCATCATTGCGGAACGTCGATTTGAATCGGCGCCTGCTTCTTGATCGGCAGGCGGACCTGGCACCTCAATCCAGACGGCAGCCGGCGATAGGGATTGGCCAGCTCTAAACGAATCCCAAACGTTCCGCTGGCGGCTTCCAAAACCTGATCGACAATAACGACCGCGGCCGTAAGGCGGCCGGCGACCGGCAATTCGGGAACAATTTCCGCGATCATACCTTTTTCGACGCGCCCCCAAATATCAGTTGGAGCGATCACCTCGACATTGAGCGGATCAATTTGCGCGATTTTGACAATCGGCTCCTGCTCCACCCGTTCGCCTTCAGACAAAAATCGGTCGGTCACGACGCCGTTAATCGGCGTGCGAATGATGCGTCTTTCTACAAGCACCTGCGCCTGCTTATATTCCAACTCGGCCAACCGGTGTTGATCAACGGCGTTCTGCAGTTCTTTTTCGGCGATTCTCCAATTGGTTTCGGCTTCGTCCAGGGCATAAAACGTCGTCGCTTCTTTTTGATAAAGATCTTGATTACGAAGATATTCCCGCTCGGCAAAATCTCGCCGCGTCTGCCAGAGATCAATGGTAGTGAGGATTTCGAAGCGCGCTTTGACCAATAGAAGATTAGCCCGCTCCAGGCGAGAATCCAATTGGGCGACGATGTCGCCCTTCTGAACAAAATCCCCCCGTTCGACTGGAATCGATTCGATCACTCCAACGCTATTGGATCCGATTTCTACTTCGCGATAAGGCGTCAAAAATCCATCCAGAACCATGACATCCGGCGATTCATTCTCTTGAGCCAAAACGATTGGGGAGATCATGACGAAAACAATGAGAGAGCCGGTCGAAATGAATCTCATCTCAATATCCTTCCTTGGATGCAGCGGAAAAGCGCCGGAAAATGATTCATCCATTCAAAACACTATATCACGCCCGCTCGCGATATTAGAACTCTTTTTTTCGGATATACCCTCCTGATCGTCTTCTACTCGACGGCCGAAGATAATAAAGAACTAAAGATAAAACGGATTGACAAAGAAAACGCTTGACGCATGAACAAAAAAGAAGATACAATCGAACAAGCGGATTATATATCAGGTAATATGATTTCCATCGATCGTTTTATTCATCGCCGTTGAAATAAGGAATGCTGGGAGTTGGAATTAAAAAAAATAAAGGCTGGGAAAATACATGGCTGCAGATCCTACGAAAAAAAACGATCATCCGGAGCCCAAAATCAATTGGGACGACTCTCAGATGAGAAGTTCTTACGCCAACGTGTGCAACGTGACAGGAACTCGCGAAGAGATCGTTTTGCTGTTTGGAACGCATGAGAACTGGCATGCGGATCAAAAGGAAGTCAACGTGAAACTGAGCGAGCGAATTATTCTCAATCCATTCGCCGCCAAGCGCATGCTTTTGCTGCTGAATCGAGCCGTCAAGCAGTATGAAGAGCGAATCGGGCCGATCAACATCGATACGCAGCCTCCGGAAAAACTCGCCTAAGATGAGTCGAACGTCTCCCGTCAACCGCTTGAATTAAAATGGTTGATTCCGATTCTCGCTCTAATCGACATTCTGGAGAAGAACCGTCCGTTCTTCTTGATGCGAATCTATGGCGCGGTCTGGCGGAGAGTCAAACCATCGAGGGTTTTTGCCGGCATTGGCTTCGCCTGCAATGCGGCATGCTCGAAGGCGTATACAGCGGCATGGTTGTGCAGGGGCCTCCCGACCAAGGCCCCTTCACTGCGGCGGCCTATTGGCCCGACCAGCTGAAAGAACCGGGAAATTTATCCAAAATCGCAGAAGACGCACTCAAAGAGCGCCGCGGCGTTGTTTTGGCCGGCGCCGCTGAAGTCGCGGCGGCGAATTCCGCTCCCTATCACATTGCCTATCCCATTCGAATCGATGGAAAACTTTACGGCGCCGCCGCGTTGGAAATTGCGCCTCGCCCCCCCGATCAACTGCAAGTTCTCATGCGCCAACTGCAGTGGGGAATTGGCTGGCTGGAAAAAAAATATCTGCAAAAGAAAATCGAGAAGAACGCCGTCATACTTGAACGCACATCCTCGGCGCTGGATGTAGCCGCCGCCTCCCTCCAAGAGCCTCATTTTCAGCAGGCCGCCATGCTTTTCGCCACTGAAATGGCCGCTCGGCTCGGCTGCGACCGGGTCAGCGTCGGCTTTCTTCATCGCCGCCAAATCAAAATCGCCGCGCTCTCGCACAGCGCTCAGTTCGGTCAAAAAATGAATCTCCTGCGCTGCATCAGCGCCGCAATGGAAGAGAGCATCGATCAGGGGAAGACTCTGGTATATCCGGATCCTTCCGAACGAAGCGGCGTCATACTGCGCGAGCATGAACAACTGGCCCGGCAGTTCGATTCGGCCGCCATCTGCACGATCCCATTTTTGGATCGAAGCGGATCCGGATACGGCGCCGCGACGCTGGAGCGTTCCGCGGCGCCGCTTTTCGACGACTCGACGGTTTTGTTCTGCGAAACGGCGGCCCGCCTGGCGGCGCCGGCCCTGGAGGAGAAGCGAAAGAACGATCGGAGCATCTTCTCCAAGATCAAAGACGCATGCGTTGTTCAACTGGAAAAAATGTTCGGCGCCGGTCATTTAGTACGCAAACTGGCTGCGATTTTTTTGTTCGCTTTGATTGTTTTTTTCACTTTCGCTCAAGGAGACTATCGCGTCACCGCCGACGCCGTCATCGAAGGCCTCATCCAGCGATCCATCACAGCCCCCTACAACGGATATATTGATGAAGCGAACGCCCGCGCCGGCGACGTCGTCCAGCAGGATCAGGTTTTATGCACCTTAGATGAACGCGACATGCGGCTCGAATATCTCCGATCCATCAGCCAAAAAGAACAATATTTGCGCCAATATCGCGAAGCCATGGCCGTCGGAAAATCGGCGCAAGGCAAAGTGATTCAAGAACAGATCAATCAGGCCGATGCTCAAATTGAATTGCTCGAGAAGCAAATGGCGCGCGCTCGAATCCTAGCGCCCTTTGACGGGATTGTGGTGAATGGAGATTTAAGTCAATCCTTGGGCGCTCCCATTGAGCGAGGTCAAGTGCTTTTTGAAATGGCGCCTTTGAACGCATATCGAGTGATTTTGAAAGTGGATGAACGGGATATACGCCAAATTGAAGAAGGGCAGTCGGGGATGCTCGTCCTCGCCGCCATGACGAAGCAAACATGGCCGATCGTTGTGAATCACATCACTCCGGTTACTCGAGTTGAGGAAGGGCGAACCTTCTTTCGCGTGGAAGCCGGATTAGAGAAAAATACCGAAGCGCTGCGTCCGGGAATGGAAGGCGTTAGCAAAGTGTTGATCGGGCGGCGAAAACTGATCTGGATTTGGACGCATGATTTGATCGATTGGGTTCGGATCTGGATTTGGACATGGCGGCCGTAAGGAACAGGCATGAAGGGATCGGTGTTCAGCCCCTCCTGGCATCGCGTGGCGCAACTCCAGCCTCGCCTGCGCGGGCATGCTCAGATTCATCGTCATTTTTATCGGGGAGAATTATGGTATGTTCTCCAAGATCACTCCTCGGGGCGAACGTATCGATTCACGCCGGTCGCCTATCAGTTTATCGGATTGATGGACGGGCGAGCCACCGTTCAGGAACTCTGGGAAAAGACAGTGGAAAGCTATAGGGATGACTCTCCCACTCAGGGAGAGATCATTCAGCTTCTCAGCCAATTGCATGCAGCCGACGCGCTGATCTGCAATGTCACGCCCAATGTGAACGAGTTGTTTCAACGCCGCCAAAAAATCAGCAGTCTGCAATGGAAGCAGCGCCTGTTTTCTCCTCTTTTTCTTCGCTTCCCTCTTTGGGATCCGGATCGATTTTTGTCTCGAACGGCATTTTTGATGCGTCCTTTATTCAGCCGCTTCGGCGCCTTTGTTTGGCTCGTATTGGCCGGTTCGGCGGCGCTTCTGGCCGTGCAGCATTGGCCGGAGCTTACCCGCAACGCCATGGATCGAATTTTATCCATGCAAAACTTATTGATACTTTCTCTCTTATACCCTTTCGTGAAGGCGTTCCACGAACTAGGGCACGCTTACGCCGTAAAAAGATGGGGCGGAGAAGTGCATGAGATCGGCATCATGCTGCTGGTCTTTATGCCGCTGCCGTATGTGGACGCTTCTTCGGCGTCGGCGTTTCGAGAAAAACGCCGGCGCATGTTCGTCAGCGCGGCGGGCATTATGGTCGAATTGTTTATCGCCTCGCTGGCATTGCATCTATGGCTGAGTTTGGAAGAGGGATATGTGAGGGCTGTATGCTTTAACATAATTGTAATCGCCAGCGTATCCACGCTATTATTTAACGGGAATCCTCTGCTTCGCTACGACGGCTACTATATTCTCTCTGACTACTTGGAAATTCAGAATCTGGCGCAGCGCGGCCTGCAATATTTAGGCTATTTATTTAAACGATACTTGTTTGGTTTAAAAGACATCAATGCACCCTATACGGGGCCGGGCGAACGGTTCTGGTTGATAGGATATTCGATTGCTTCGTTTTGTTACCGAATTTTGGTATACGCCGGCATCATTCTGTTTGTTGCAGGAAAATTCTTTGTCATCGGCGTACTATTAGCAGCCTGGGGAGTGGTTACTATGCTTGTCCTGCCAGTATATAGGAGATTGTATTTTGTCATGTTCAGTCCCGCTCTTCGTCAAAAACGCGTTCGAGCCGTCAGCGCGTCGGTTCTTATGATTCTACTCGCGGCCGTTTTGCTTTTTATCGTTCCTTTCCCTTTGCGCAATCGCGTGGAAGGCGTAATCTGGGCGCCGCAAGAATCTCTGGTGCGCACCGGAACAAGCGGATTTGTGCATGAAATCAAAGCGCAATCGAACGCCTGGGTGGAAAAAGGCGACCTTTTAATTGAATGCCGAGATCCGATGCTGGAAGCGCAAGTCAAGGTGATGAATGCGGAAATTCGCAGGCTTGAGGCGCAGTATGACGCGGAAATCCTTGAAGACAGAGTGAAAGCGGAAATCACTCGAGAGCAAATTCAGCAGACGAGAGCCGATCTGGCGCGCGCTCAAGAACGCGCAGGCGATTTGTTAATCTGCAGCCCCAACACCGGCGTCTTTATCCTGCCCGGCGCTAAAGATCTTCCCGGCCTGTTTGTAAATCAGGGAGATTTACTGGCTTATGTCTTAAATATTCAAACGCTGATTGTCCGCACAGTCGTCCCTCAATCGGAAGTAGATTTGGTACGCCATCGAACCGGCAAGGTCGACGTTCGATTGGTGGATTGTCTGGAGCGAAATATTTCCGCCCGTCTAAAGCGGGAAGTTCCCGGCGCGATAGAGCAGCTGCCCAGCACGATTCTCGGCAGCGCGGGGGGAGGAGAGATCGCCATTGATCCATGGGATCGGGAAGGTTTGAAGACGTTTGAGCGACTTTTCCAATTTGACATCGAACTGGCTCAAACGGTTCCAAACGTGAAAGTGGGAGGGAGAGCCTATGTCCTGTTCGATCACGGTTCTTTACCTCTCGGCATGCAGTGGATTCGCAGTCTGCGTCTGCTTTTCTTGAGACGCTTCAATATATAAACATTCCTTTCCCCGGCTTGCTTCATCTCCTTAGGTTCTAAAATATAAAGATCAATCTTAAAAAATCATTGACAAACAATAAAAAAGTCAGTAACTTATAGGCGGTATCTAGTAGATATGCGATATGGGAGTTATTTCTATAAAGATGTTTCCCTTCCTTCGGACAACTCCTATTCTGCATCATGCCGCCAATAAAGACCGCAGCATATTTTTAATGCTTTTTTTCTTTTGATTTAGGGTTTCCGCACGCTTGATTTTTTATGGGAATTTGGATGATTGATTGACAACATAGACGGTATGTTGGGTAAGGATCGTTTTGTGTATGTTGCAAATCATTGAATCCTCTGATCAGCATATACAATTGTGTTGGTCAGGCTGTGCGAATTGATAGAGACGCCGTCCTCGAAGTTTCTCCATGTTCATCGTCCTCTTTGTCGCGCTGCAGAATAAGGCTCTGCGCGAAATGCTTATCGACGATTTCCTGAAACCAACAGATTAACAGGTAAGATTGATCGACAAGGGTTTGATATTTGTCGTCGAACCCGAGATAGAGGAGAGTATCATGATCGATCAGACGAGCGTTATGATCCCGCGGCAACTCGCTTCCATGTACCACCGATGCAAGAAAAGAATATTCAAGGATCGATCCCGTCGTAACGGCCTTCTTTATACGCCCAGCCCCCGGCGAGCTCGCCCTGCGCATTTTGAAGCGATGGAAAGCCGAATCCTGCTGTCGGCGAATGATTTGATTCCGGGCATCGTCGCGGATGTTACCGCCGGTTTGGATGCATGGGGGGATCAAATTCAGGAACTCATCGATAATGACAGTCATTTCGGCGAATATGTCCCCGGCGTTTTGGATTTCGATCCGGAGTCTCAGGAACAGTTTGTGCCGACAATGCGCGAATTGTTGGAGGCCGAAGTTGACATCGATGAAGATGGAGAGGTGGAAAGCGACTTTGTTGAATCCACCCTCAATGATATTGATAATGCGGGAGACGGAGGCGGAGAAGTCGAATTCGGCGAATACTATCATCAATATTTTGTCGATCCCGTTCATGACTGGCTGGAAGCTTATTTTCCGCACGGTAGTGATGACGCTGACAAACTTAACAATTTTTTATATGAATTCGGGATATATCTAGAAAGTGATCCTCCTTTCCCATTCCCATACGATTACGATGATCTAGACCAAGAACCCCAGAACATATTTATTAGTCTGACGCCCACTCTCGACATGGAGGTGTCTCTGGACGATTCAAGAATCGTCTCCAATGAACTGCAATGGGATATCGATTTCAGTCTTACTTTCAAGGAAGACTTTACCATTGATCTGGGGGCGCAGGCCGATGAACTGGAGATTGCCTTCCCCGATGAGAACACGAAGATTGATTTACATTCCACAGTCGCTTTTTCGATAACCATCGGCATGGATGTTGACGAAGCAGAATTTTATTTGATTCCACTCAGCGAATTGGATATCCATGTAAAAACCCCGGATGACAATCTAACCAACACAGAGATCAACATAGGATTTCTCGGCGCAAAGACCGGCTCCGATGCAAATCAAAACTATTACAGTCTGAACATGCCGGTCAAGAGCGTGGTGAAAGATCCAAGCGATCCGAAAGCGCTGGGATTCGAGAATGTGCCGGCTTCGTCCAGCGTCGGCGTCATAATCGCCGACGAATCTCCGGACAGTTTCGTGCTGGAACACGACGTCGATTTCCTGCTCACTTTGGGCGACCATGATTTCGAAGCCGAGAAAATAGAGGTTACAGAAGAAAGTACGCAAGAGCATGTCGAAGGAAGTTTAACAATCCCCGAGAACCAAACCATCGATGATCTCATCGAAGACATCGAAGACGCCGTCATCGCAGTAAATTCTGATCTAGCGGAGTTGCTGACCATCGATGAAGACGGCGGAAAGATTCGCATCTCTCTGCCGGCGACCGATTCGGACCTGCTGGGATTTGACCAAGATCAATATGCCGCCGATACGCTGATCGCTAGCAATGATCCTGTCGCCTTCGATTTTGATGATGATGTTGCGTTTTTGGTATCGCTCGACGGCGCGGTTCCCTACCTGATTGTATTGCCGGAGACGGATTCGGCCCTGGACCATTTAGGTTTCGATCCCACAGCAACGGCAAGTTTACCTGATCTCACCGCAAATCAGGCGCCTGTTTTTCCCGTTGATCCGAATTTCTCGCTGACCATCACTGACGGAGGAGGCTCCACCGCTTCCGTTGGAATCGTTCTATCATCGCAAACCGATATAACGAATCTCATTTCGGCGATCAACGCCGAATTGGCGGCAAAGTCGTTTACAAAAGTCATCGCGGATAAACAAGACGGCAAAGTCGTTTTCAAAGATGACACGCCCGATTCAAGTTTAACTTCGATCCAAGTTTCCGGGGGCGAAGAGATCGGTTTTGATGCAGTCCAAATTTCGGTTCTTTCTCTCACAGGCGATAATATAGATCTTCCTTCCGCGGAGGATGCGCATATAGATTTGTATCTAGACGGCGGCGCGACGCCGATCAAATTAACCATTGATATGTCGGGCGCTGCAACGCCCGATTCCGCCAGAGATGCGATTAACGCCGCCCTGCAGAACGCGGGAGTCAGCGAAATCGTCGCCGTGCATGACGGCTCAAAAATCACGCTCCAGTTGGATGAATCCAATCCTGATGCAGATATCGACTCTTTCGAGATTGAAATTCCCAAAGTCACCGAAGGGAACGCCTCGCTCAATGATCTGGTTAAAGACATTGACCGTGCGTTGGATGATCTTGGGATTACAGACATCGATGCATTGGCGAGCGGCGCGTCGATCAAATTGGATGCCACGGGGCATACGCTGGAGATTGTTAATACGCTCACTCTCGATGCAGATGGAAAAATCACGACATCCGATTTGGAGGACGTCAATTATGACGAGTTGTTCTCGGTGATCGATCCCGCAGGGGATCCATTGGCAAAATTCGACGTAAATCTGACCATAAAAGCCGATGCAGGCATTTATCAGACTGACGGCGCGACTCCCTATCGACCCGAGCATATTCTTAAAGTCGATATCAATCCTTTTACAGACACCGTCCTCGAAGATACGGAAGGAATCGATCGGCTTTCCTTTCTGATCACCGATGACGCCGACGATCCTCTTATACAAAATTTACGCAGCGATCCCGACTCGATTATCGGATTCGACGAAATGCTGGATTTCAACGTTTTGGGAGCGTCGGAAGTTATCGCTCTGATCAGTCAATTGCAGGGATGGCTGGATCGCCTGCAGCAGACCGAATGGTTGACCGGTTTTGAAACTCCCTTTACCGAATCGGCTTTGAGCGATTGGCTCGATCTTGGCGATATGATCGAAGACGCCATGCTCATGGACGACGGCGACGACGGCTTCCAGCCGACTCCCGATCTCCCGGAAGGAGACATCGCAGATATCGGGAAATTATTGGATTATATAACAATCAATGGCTCAAAATCTCTCGCCGTCACTTTTGTCACCGCTCAAGATCTCGCGAATCGGTTGAATAATTTAGGTCTTTTACCGGATTCGAAAAAAGTGCAGTATGACGCTGGGAAAAAACAACTGACCTATGACGTAAGCCTTGAGCACACTCTCGCCGACGTTCAAGTTCCCATTGATTTCAATCTCAATCTCGAACCATTGGTGGATGTATTCAGCGATTCAACCGTGCGGCTGCTGGCCACCGGATATCTTCAAGCTTCCTTGGGATTGATCATGGGGCCGGAAGGCGTAGCCCTCGAAACGAGCACAACCCTGCAGGAAATTTACGGAGACGATCATGACCGAGTTATCAGCGACAATTTGGCCGTAACCGGCGCGGAGGACGTTTCTCTCATTTCAGGACGGCTGACGGACGACGCCCACTTCGACATTTCTATCGATCAAGGTGGAATTATCACAACGGCGGAAGTCACTGTGTACGCCGCACCTTACTCTGATAATGGGACTGTCATCTCGGGCGCCAACGATAATGTGACTCTTGACGATCTAGTCGACGACATCAACAACTCATTGAAATATGCGAAGGATGCGTCCAGCGATGCGACGGTCGACCTCACCGGCTTAATCGAAGCGGCGCATGACGGCCAGCGCATCATACTGAAATCAATCAATTCCAACATAGACAGTTTCGAAATTGATTCTTCCTCGGGCGATCCAGCATTTAACCAGCTCGGGCTTCAACCGGAAAAAGCCTCCACGGTTTATGCCGCCGGCGAGAGAGATGCGATCGTAAAGCTCAGTCATGATGCGGTCTTGCATTTCGAAATCAACAACAGCGGTTTGTCAAAAGCAGTTACTATTTCCAAATCAAACACGGCGGAGAACAAATCGTACGCAGATTTGTTAAACGACATCAATGCCGCCTTGGACGCGGCCAACCTGGAAGACTTGATTTACGCCAGCCGGGAAGGCAATCAAATTGTCTTCAGCGCCGTCGATGAATCGGTCTCGACCTTCAAAATTACGCCTGAAACTTCAACCTCCACGGCCGCCATCGCCGTCAGAGAACTTGGATTTGAAGCCGAGCAAATCGCCGGAGTATTTCTTGTCGGCGAGAATGACGTTCTATCCCCCTTTGGCCGTCTGACCGCCGACGCCGAGTTCAAGGTCAAAATTAACGATGGCAGCTTTGTCACCGTGAACATCGACGCGGATGACACCAATGGGACGAACGACGCGAATGGAAATTCCAAGGGAGACGTAGGCTTTGATCCCGATACGGCGGTTGCCAACGCCTCCATTGAAGACCTGGTCGAAGATGTCAACAACGCGCTTCCCGGGGCTTTGAGCGGCAAGATAGTCGCAGATTACGACGGCCAGAAGATTATTCTGAGAGCTGCCGACGACTCTGTGTACAAAATCGAAATCAGCGCCGATGCGGACGATCCAGCCGCAACAGAGATGGGATTGAGCGCGAATCAAACGGTTGAACCCGAATTAATGCTGATCGCGAACAACAATGCGCCTTCCTATTTCGGCCCCAGGGCGGCGGCGAATTTTGACCTGGAGATTGGAGACGGCTCGTTTGTGGGGACGCATTCAATCTCGGTTGGGGCCGAAGAACTCATCGATAACTTGGAGGGAACTCAAAGCAACCGCACCAATACGCTGGACAACCAATCCGTCTTCGCTTTGGTTAATGACGTCAATCACGTTCTCGAGGACGCTTTCAGCGTTGATGGACTTTCGGACGCACTGCTGTGGAGCCCCATACAGGCTCTCCAGGATGGAAACCGCTTGGCGCTAAGGGCAGTTGATTCGGAGATTATAACAGGATCCGATCTGACTTCGTTTACATTGGAGGGCGGCGCCAGTTTCGATATTGTACTGAACGGCGGCAGCCCCATCAGCATCTCCGTTGACGAGGTTTCATCGGATAATCCCGACATTAATGATGTTGTCGCTAACGTCAATCTGGCGTTGTTCGACGCGCTGGGCGGCAAGGTAAGAGCGGAAGCGAATGGGAATGCGATTCGATTTCGTACGATCGATTCATCGGTCGTTATCGATTCCGTCAACGGCGGTGACTTTGGATTCGATGGAACCGAGACCGCAGCGAGCGATACGATAAGCGATTTCACCATCCATATTGCGAATGGATCGGATCCAGCCGTAACAGACTTGAAACTCCGCCCCTTGGACGGGCCGTCCGTCTTATCCGGCGCCGTCGATATTGACGCCGACAACGCCGATTTAGTCATCTATACGCGAGACGGCGGCGTATATCCAGTTGAATTGGACGGCGCCCAAAACATCGGGGATATCATAAACGCCATCGAAAACACGATTGACGCTTCCAGCGGGACGACCGATAAAGTCACCGTCGAAATCAACGGCTCGGCCTTGGATCTTGTCGAACTTGCATCGGATGCAGTGGTATTAAAGGCAGGCGCTCCGTCGCCCACGTTAACGAACGGACATACCGCGACCTTCACGATCATTGTCGACAATGGCACGCCTGTCCCGGTTTCCGTATCGGCAGGCGGTTCTGATCTTTCTGGAGTGGATCTCGAGAATGCTATCAATACGGCCTTATCGGCCAAAGGCTTGGGGGCGATCACGGCAAGTCACGTTGACGGCGTTTTGACGCTTTCCTCAGATTTCAGCGACTGCAAAATCATTACGCTGACAACAGAGGCCGATGATCCAACCGCCGCAGAACTAGGCTTTAAAGAAACCCAAACCGCCGTCTTCCGAGTCGATACGCTCCATGGCTCGCCCAGCGGTTTGTGGCTAGGGCTCTTCGCCGCGGATTCCAATTTGCTCGACATCTCCGAGGGCGTGCTTCCGGATGGGCGAATTGAAGGCGACTCCATCGGTTCGGAAGAAATCATCAATCGTTTCTTTGTGCGGCAGGTCGATTCGGAAACCGATATTCTCAGCGCAGACGCCGTCATTTCCGCCTTGCCTCATTTGACGGAAGGCGTGACGCCGATTACCTTCAATTTCACTTCCCAGGCGAATAAAGCCCGTTTTAACGTCAGCATCAACGAGATTGGCGCCCAAACCGTGCAATTAAACTCTGCATTCAACAACATCCATTATCTTGTGAACGGTCCACATGGCATTAATGAAAAATTGTCTCAAATTGACGCTGATCCATCAGATCTTGATCCCGATATTTCTGGAAAGTTGGGGGATTATATCCATGCTTATGTGCAGGGAGACAAAATTGTCTTCGAAGCGACTGATTTGGCTGTGAATAAATTCACCATCACAGCCGAAGCCGATAATTATTTTGGATTGGATGCAAGTCAAACATCGGTGAATGGCATTGAAGCGGAAGCCCTGTTTGGTTTTGTAGGGGTCAGTTTGACTGGAAATGGAAAAATGGAAGGAGAAGTCGGCATATCGCTGGACGATCCCAGTGGAGACGAAGAAATCACATTGACCGACTTGCTGCTGGCTTTGAGCGACGGAGACGGCGACGGACTTCCCGATCTTGATACCGTTATTAAGCATCCAACCTTCGAATCGCCTTCCGGAAAAATCGAATTGGAAGTTTCGTTGAGTCCTGATCTAAGCGCCATCGGTTTGTCGAGCGATGCAAAAATTGAACTGGCAGTCGAAAATTTCGGTAATCCCTTCACGACCGATGCAGTCTACCTGACCGGAGAAAATTCTGTCATTTCCACCTACGATTTAAGCGAAGACGCCGTCTTTGCTCTCCGCATCGACAATGGTCCGGAAAAAACCATTACTGTAGCGAGCGGGAATAACGCCGATTCAACGGAACTCGAAGGGAAAATCAATCAAGCCCTGGACATGGCGGGATTAGCGGACAAACTCAGCGCTTCCATTACGGGCGGCCATGTACAATTGACGGTTCTTGACGAAGCCATCGGCGTCATCGCCTTATCCGCCGCGGCGGATAGTACGGCCGTATCGGAACTGGGATTCGATACCACTCAGACGTCCGTCAATCCAAAGAAAGCGATCATCAATCTTACGGAATTCGATTTAGGCAGCCTGGCCCAATTTAATGAAATCGACTTCAGCAACATTTTGCTGGTGTTGAAACAGGCGGCGGACTTTCTATCTCAATATGCGGATCAAGAATATTTAGATACAGAAATTCCGGTCATCGGCGTCAGCCTCAACGACTTGTTGGGCGTAGCAGACCGGTTCACCCAAGCCGTCGAAGACATCGAACAGAATCCCGCCTTAACGATCCAATTCGTCGAACAAAAGATGCGAGAAACTTTTGGATTACCCGAAGGATCCAGCGCATTCACCTTGGATATTGTCGAGGTCGACGCCGATCTCGATTCCGTACTCGAGACGCTTTTACGCGTGGATTTACACTTGCCGCTTAGTTTCAGCAAGGCGCTTCCCATCGGCTTCGATTTGGATTACGAAGCATTCCGCCTGGAAGGCGAAGCAGGACTGGGAGCGTCAGGCTCACTCGATGTCAATTTAGGATTGGGCGTCGATCTCTCTGATCCGCAGGATGTGTATTTATTCCACAGAAACACAGGCATTTCGGGCGAATTAAACGCCGCTGCGGATACGCTGACCTTTAACGCCGCCATTGGCCCCTTAGGCGTTTTCATCGATGAAGGGAATGCAGAATTTGGCATCGATTTCGACTTTGCGCATCAAGACGGATACGACGCAAGCCAAAACAACAGCACGATATCGCTGGAGGATGTTTCCAGCATCTTTGATCAGTTTGATCCTGCGTTGACGGGCTCGATCAACCTTATCCTGCCGCTTTACGCTCCCACGCCATCCAATTATCTCGGCGACATCGGCTACGAAGCGACCCTGTCGCTCGGAAGCCCCACGCTGCAGATCGAAGACACGATCAAACTTCCTGATTTAACCGGATTGAATTTCGACGATTTCGATCTGTTTAACAATCTGCCGCTGTTGATCGATGCGTTCGATCTGTTCCTGGACGGCGTACAGGATATTATGGACGGCGAGATATTTGGATTGAGCCTTCCCTTTATCGGCGATAACTTGAGCGGCGCCGCCGACTTTATCGAAGATTTACAAACAGGGATCATTCACCCCTTCCGGGATTGGGTTGAAAACGCGCCCGAAAGGCTCGGTGAACTGGTTCAGAATTTCCTCTTCGCGGCCTTAGGCCCCGGCGACGCGGGATTGGAGAATTATGATTTTGGAATTTCGGATGGATTGGACATCTTAAAGAACTATGACGGCAGCGATCTTGAAGACAAAACTTCCTATAGCGATGACGATGTCGACGCCGCCATTCATTACTGGGGATTGGGCTCGGAAACGGAGAATGATGACGGAACCGATTTCGCCCAATGGGATTTCCGACTGGGGACAAGTTATGAACCGGACGTCGATATCGACTTCGACATCGGCTTCCCCGCTTTGGGGCTCGAATCCGACGCCAACTTAGGGCTGAACCTCGACTGGGAGTTGATAACAGGTCTGGGCATCAGTTTGGATGACGGCGCTTATTTGAATATCTCGCCGGATCCGGAGAATGACGGAGCGAATCCGGAATTGATCGTAAACTTGGACGCTTACATCCTGCCGGAATCCATCCTCACAGGTCGTCTTGCTTTTCTGCAATTGGAGATTAAGAGTCGCGGAGACGATTTTGACGGAGATGCAAATGACAACCGGCTTGTGGAAATGGGGAAAGTTACTGAGCCGTCCGACGGCGATCCCACCATGTTCCACGCAGAATTTTCGGTTGATTTAATCGAAAAAGAAGCGTCCGGCGATGACGCCAAAAAACTGAGTTTCACTGAACTGGGCAGTCTGGGCGTGAACCTCGGATTGTCGGCCGATGCGGAGGTAAATCTCGATTTAACCGCGAAATTCAATGAAGACATCATTCCTGATACAGTAGCCTCGCTGCTGCCTTCCATCAATGCGCAATTTGTACTGGATTGGCATCAAGACTTCTTATCCGACGAAGGCAAAAACTTTGACCTGGCCGACGGACTTGAACTGGTCGAATTCCGAGACGTGGATATCGATCTCGGATCCTTTTTAGGAGATACATTAGGGCCCTTTGTCGAGAAAATTCAAGAAATCACCGGCCCCATCCAACCGGTCATCGACATCGCGACGATGCGAATTCCAGTGCTTTCCGATTTAGCCGGACGAAAAATCACGTTGATCGACATCGCCGGGATGACGGGCTATGTGAACCCCGCGCTGATCTATGCCATCGCCGATATCATTACGTTCGTGAATAAGATTCCCGCCTCGCCTGGAGAACTGATCATCCCGCTGGGCGACTTCAATATTTTTGACAAAGACGCCGGCTCGACCGCCGAGTTTGCCGAGCAGTTAAGCAGTCCGAATTTCAATCTGTCAAGCGACAGCGATAGTTTCAAAATAAATGACTTCCTGCCGGATGATTTGGATCTGAACAAGGTTCTCGGCGAGATTGATAATCTCATCGGCGGCTCTTCCGGTCAAAAGAAAAAAGACGCCGAATTAGTGAAAAGCGTAGTCAGCGGCAGCAGCGGCGAATCCGGTTGGGCGTTCCCGTTCTTAGAAGATCCATCGGAAATCTTCGGCGTTCTGCTGGGCCGCCCCATGACTCTCGTCACCTACGATCTGGCGCCCTTCAGTATGGAATTTCGCTACAGGCAGAGTTTCCCCATTTGGGGGCCGCTGTTCGCCGTGATTACCGGCGAAGCGGGCTTCTCCATTGATTTTGCTTTCGGGTATGACACGGAAGGCATTGCGCGCTTTATCGATTCGTATAATCCATTGGATCTCATCACGGGATTCTTCGTCAGCGACACCGATCTGCCCAAAGGAACCGGCGGGACCGATGTTCCGGAAGTAACGGCATCCGCCGGAATATTCGCCGGCGCCGAGATCAACCTGGGCGTAGCCAGCGCCGGGGTTGAAGGCGGAATCATCGCCACCATCAATTTCGATTTGTTTGATCCGAACCGGGACGGCAAAGTGCGGATCGATGAATTGGTGAATACGTTCCTCTATGAAGTTCGAACAGGGAATCCTGTGTTGGCGCCTATGGCTATTTTCGACATCTATGGCGATGTCTCCGCCCAGTTGCGCGCCTTCATCAAATTTTTATTCTTCGAAAAAACATTCAATATCACCCCTCCCATCACTTTATTTGAATTCAGCATCCCCTTTGATCGAGAACCCATCCTCGCTACGGAGCGGGGCGACGATGCTCTTCTATTACACATCGGCCCCAATTCGGAGGCCCGCCTCAATGGAAATACGAATGATTTCGGCGAAACGATCAACGTGGATTATTCGGGCGGAGAATTCGAAGTATGGTCGAACGAACTCGGCGTTCCTCAATCCATCGCCCAGGAATATTCGGGCAATAAGATTATCGTGTATGGCGGCGAAGGCGACGATATCATCAATATTAATGTGGGCAATAACGCCATTCCCGTCGAAATCTATGGCGGGAGCGGGAACGATAAAATCACCGTCACGGGCGATGCGATCGTCACTGTCTTCGGCGATTTGGGGAATGACGTCATCGCAACAGGCAATGGCGCCGACGTGATTTACGGCGGTCTGGGTGATGATACTATCACATCAGGCGGCGGCGACGATATCATCTTCGGCGATACGGGCTCTCTTCGCATGGCGGACAATGGGCAAAAAGAACGCATCCGCAGTTTGGTGGGCGACCAGGACGGCGCGGATACAATCAAGAGCGGCGGCGGCAATGACATCGTTTTCGGCGGCGGCGGCGCGGATACGGTGTACGGCGACGATGATGCGACTCTCTCCGGCGATCCAGCCAACGACAATGACCTCATCTTTGGAGACGGCGGACGCTTCGATTTCGATGAAAACGGTCAAATCCCCCACAACAGCCCGACCGTAGACATCAGCAAACTCAAAGTCAGCGGTTTAGTGGGCTATGACGACAAGTTGTTTGGCAATGCGGGGATGGACACGATCCTCGGCGGCAAGGGAAATGACTTGATCGACGGCGGCGCGGGCGACGACCAACTGCTCGGCGATGCCGGCTTCGATACGATCTACGGCGGCAGCGATCAGGATGATATTTGGGGCGGTTCGGAGGATGACATCATCTTCGGCAAGAGAGATCCGGAGGCGACTGAGTATGATGATCTGGATGGATCCGGCGACGAACCTCTCGAATCATCGCCGGATGGAGCCGACAACATATACGGTGAAGCGGGCAACGACTTTATCCGCGGCAACGCAGGAGCCGACATCGTCTATGGAGATCGCGGCGCCGATATCATCTTCGGCGACGAAGACGACGATACCATTTACGGGGAGGGCGATTCGGATATTATCTTTGGCGGAAAAGACTCCGACATCATCGTCGCCGGTGCGGGAAATGATATCGTCTTTGGCGATGACGGACTCGTCGGCTATTTCGGATTCTTCACAGAAACTCCCGGATCCCAGTATGTCGATATAGGAATTTCCGGCTCCCGCATTCGCGCGGACGGCGCGACTGGCAATAAACTGATTGGAGATGGAGATGAATCGCTGTTCGATGCTTTTTCAGGCCTTGACGACGGCCTCGAATTGACTCGCGACGTATTCATCACGCAAGTCAAAGATTCGGATGGAGACGATATTATCGCCGGCGGCGAGGGTGATGACATCGTGCTCGGCGGCGCGGGCAATGATTGGATTGGAGGAGACATCCCCATTATTCAAACCGATGAGGATGGTTCGCCAAAGATTTTCTCAGACGGCGACATCGATTTGGGAGGCGGCGATTGGGTTAAGTTGATTACTGAACTTCCGGATATCAATCCGTTCGGCGACGATGTTCTGATCGGCGACGGCGGAGGCATTCTACAATACCAGCGGCAGTTCCGCACGATCGCCACGATCGAAGACGCCAGTCATCCGGGCATCGATCACATCTTCGGCGACAACGGCGCCGACATCGCTTTCGGAGGGACTAGCGGCGATGTCGTCTACGGCGGGCATCGCGCCGCGCTTGGCGCCGTGGAGGAAGAACTGGATGAAAACGGCGATCCGATTCCAGGCGAATATGACGACGCCGATATATTGTTAGGCGATAACGGCCGCATCGATCTTTTCTATGGCCAAGTTTACGCCATAACAGCGACGGATCAGGTTGAAAATACAGGCGGCGCCGACCAAATGTACGGGCGGGAGGATGACGACATTATTTTGGGCGGCGTGAATAATGGAGGATCGGATGAGTTGGAGGGAGACGACGGCGATGACGTGATTCTCGGCGACAACGGCGTTTTGGAATTCGGCTTGGGCGCCGTGGAACTCATAGCGGAGAATGAAGCGACGCTGGAACTCGGCGAACTTGAATCCGATCCCTATTTTTACATCAAAATCAATGATGAATCCGCCGCCAAAGTGACAGTGCCGAAAGCCGATTATGAAGACATGGACGCCCTGGTCGCCGCCATCGAAACAGCTTTAGAAGCGGCCGAGCCCATTGACGGCTCGGCGTCCGTCGATCTGAGCGGCATAATTGATGTGGGGTATTCCGGTCAGCATATTACACTTAGCAAAATTGACGGAAGCGTCGAGCGATTCTTAGTGACCACGACATCGAGCGGAGAGTTGGGATTCGATATGCGGCAGACGGCCCCCGATCTGTCAAAGTTGGATCGCATCCGATCGACGCCTTATGACGATTTGGACAATGATCCTCCCACGCCCGCCGGCGGATTGGGCGGAGTGGACATTATTTCCGGAAACGCCGGCCAGGATGTCATCATTGCGGGAGTGGGCGGCGATACGGTCTATGGATACGACGATGACGATTCAGGCATTGAAACGGATGAAGCGGATGTGATTCTTGGTGATAACGGCCAGATCGACCTATTGACGCCGCAAGACAAAGAAGGCGAGATCATCGTCTTTGGCGGAGCGGTGGAGCGCATCGCGACGACCGACGACGATAACGACACAGGCGGCGGCGATACGATTCGCGGAAATATAGGAGATGACATTATTCTCGGCGGCGTGAACGGCGCTTCGGACGGCTCCGATTACTTGTATGGAAACGAAGACGACGATGTGATTCTCGGCGATAACGGCGTGCTGCTTTTCAATGAAGACGGAGATCTTTCAGCCGTCGATCGCATCTATACCTCGCCTTACAATCTGGCGCAGGACGCTCTTCTGGGCGGCGTTGATTACATTTACGGCAACGCCGGCCGCGACGCGGCCTTCGGCGGCGTTGAAGGCGACTTTATTTACGGCGACGACGATTCAGCGGGGGCGGGCGCTCTTGATCTTAATGACATCCTTGTCGGCGATAACGGCGAAATCCTGCTTTCGGGCCGCATAATTGGGAAAATTTTAATACTCGACAGCGCAGTCAACTACATCACAACAACTGACGACGAAGAAACAAGCGGGGCCGGCGATCTCATCATGGGGAACGCCGGTTCGGACATTCTTATCGGCGGAGTCAACGACGGCGGGATCGATCGACTCCATGGCGACGCGGATGCTCCAGACGCGGATGCTCCAGGTTTGTATGACGCCGGCGATACGATTTTAGGCGATAACGGCCTTCTCGATTTTGATGACGGCGATGGCAACCTGACGACTCTTGATTTAATTCAAACATTTGATACAGGCGTTCTTGGTGCGAAAGATTTCATCTTAGGCAATGATGGAGACGACATCGCCATGGGAGGAACGGGGGGAGACGTTATCTATGGCGATTTCTACGCCGAGATAGATGCAAACGGTGATGTAGCCGGCGATATACTGAAATCGCCGGCGCCCGGCGAGGACATCCTTATGGGCGACGGAGGCGAAATTGCCTATGTCAATGGCGATTTCAACGTCATTCGAACCATCGAGACGAATCAAGGCGGCTTCGACATCGTCCAAGGAAACGACTTATCCGACATAATTATGGGCGGCTTTGACGGCGATTGGCTTTACGGCGAAGCCCCCTTTGACGATCTCGATCTTGTCATGGATGACGAAGGCGCCTCGCGAGGAGGCGATGACTGGATTTTGGGCGACAACGGCCGTCTTGATTATATGCTGTCTGAAGATCATGTCGCCGGGCGCCCCGACATCCCCGATCCAGTAACGCTGGACAATGAATCGAATCCCGATCAAAGCACTTTGGATAGAGTGACTACGACCGATCCCACCGACGGCGGCGAGGACGTCATCCGCGGCAATGCCGGCGACGATGCAATCTTCGGCGGGACGAATAAAGACCTTATCTGGGGAGATACGTCGGATGAACATCCGGACTACAATGACGGTCATGACGGCGACGACCTAATTTTTGGAGACCACGGCAAAATCTATCCGACTGTCGAAATGGAAACGCTGCCGGGAGAAGCAGAAAACCCCTACTATGATCCTGATCTTGTCAACAATAATTTCTTCGCGATCGATACCAATAAAGACGATCTGGGCGGCGATGATGTGATCTTCGGCAACGGCGGCAATGACGCCATTCTCGGCCAGCAGGGCGATGATGTCATGTTCGGCGGGACGGATTCCGACATCATCATCGGCGGTCATAACATCGCCGGCCAAGCGAGTGAAAGCGACGCTGAGCAGGCTCATGATGAATTGGATGATATGGATGAAGCTTTGAAACATTCGATCACTTCAGGTGTTCTGGCTGACAAAAATCCAATCGCGGAACACGACATGAATGACGTTATGGACGGCGGCGGCGGCGACGATATCATGACGGGCGACAACGCCATCGTTATTCGACAGGCCGATTCGGTGAGCCCACGTTACCAACTTCTCCGGGATGGAGAATTGTACGTCATGCAAGAAGAGGATCTGGGGGGCTTATATCCGGTTGACGCCGGCTTCCTGCCTGACATCCTATCCACGCCCCAAAGAAAACCGGAGTCGGACGTCGGATACACGATTCTGTTGCTGGATCATTCGGACGCCATCCAAATCGATGCTGCTGAACAGCCGTCGAATCCCCGCGTATTCGGAAATGACGTCATGGCCGGCGGCAGCGAAGACGACGAGATGTTCGGCCAATCAGGCGACGACATCATGCAAGGCGACGGTTCAATCGCCCTGGTGGACGACGACGACGAGGTCATCGAGTTTGATCCGTCCCCCGATGCGCCTCCACTATTTACAATCTATGACGATCCTTCCGAACCGATGACTTACTTCGAAATCGTAGACCAGGAGCGAAATGAAGATTTATCTGACGCTCAATATGAAATGAGGCTGCTATTCAGCGTAGAGGAGAGCGAGAGCGACGGCGATGATTACATGGAGGGCGACGGCGGCAATGACAGAATGTATGGCGATCTCGGCCAGGATGACATGATCGGAGGCGCTTCCAACCTCTATGGCCTGAACGAAGAGGGCTTGATCTTTTATTCGGATTCCGCGGCCGAGCTGGCAAGCGATTTGCGCCCTGACGGCGCCGATCTAATGTACGGCGGCGCCGGCAATCCCGATCGTCTGGCGAGAAACGATTACTTGGGATCCGGGACAAATAATGCGCCGAAAGACGAATCTCTCATTTCTCTCAACAATCGACATGCTCGCGACGCCGACTCGATTCTGGGAGATAACGGAAATATCTACCGACTCGTGGAAGTGGTCGATTCGGAGAATCACACGGAATACCTTACATTCAATTATGACGCCTTTTACAACGGTGACATCCGAATCATACCGCGGGCTGTGGAATTGATCGATTATGAATATGAGTTTGCGTTTGATGGGACATCTGTTTCAGCGGTCTTTGAAGGAATCGGCTTTGGCGATCTGATTTATGGGGAAAGCGGCGACGACTCTATCCACGGAATGACGGGGGATGACGTCATCTTCGGAAACAGCGAAGACGACGACCTCTATGGCGAGCAAGGCGGCGATTGGATCTCGGGCGGCACAGGCGAAGACGGCATTCTCGGCGATGACGGTTTGATCAAAACCAGTCGAAACGATCTCAATGCGGAGCCGCTTTATGGAATCGCCGCCCTCAACCCGGATCAAGGCGCCTTAAAGAACAATGAGGATGCGGATCCCTATGCGTTAAATGCGGAAGTTACAACGCCCGGCAATATTCAAAGAGCGGTCATCAATGTGGAAAACGAACTCAAGAAGACAATCGACCTCGTTGCTTTTAATCTAGAGAACGACGACATCCCCGTTAACGATATTATTTACGGAGGGCTCAACAATGACTGGATCCATGCGGGAGACGGCGACGACGCGGTGCTGGGCGGTGAAGCGCTGCCTCTCTACTATGAAGCTAGGACGTATGACGCGCAGGGAAATCTTGTACAAGATTATGGATTTGAACAAATCAATGAACTTCTTCAAAAACAGCAAAACGAAGCGCCGGATAATCCCTCCGATTTGACGGAGAATCCCTTCTGGTTCGCCATCGCGCCCTACAACCCCGGCGATATTCTGGTCTATGATGGCAAGGAAATCATCGACGGCAACTTTAAGACGGGGAAGACGCGCCAGGAATTTAATCTCTACGACGAGTTTAATCCACGCCGCAAAATCATGTTGGATGCGAATGGAGAAGCGGTGGAGACGGAAGCGGAGGCCGTGTTTGACTTCCTGCTCAACTTCGATGAAGCCGAAGGGCCCGACGGCTATCCCTACTTGGGTGACAACGAAGTTGCGCTGCCGACGGACGGCGATGACCGCATCTTCGGCGATTTGGGCAACGATTGGATCGTCGGCGGAACCGGCCGAGATCACATATACGGCGGCCGCGGCGACGATCTTCTCAATATGGATGATAACCATGATTCGGGCGCCGGAGGAAAGGTCAAGCCTCATGATCCCCCTCAAGATGCGCTCGATAATACACAATCCGATGAGTATCAGGCCTACGCGGATATCGCCTATGGCGGAGGAGGACGCGACGTCCTCTTAATGAATACGGGCGCCGATCGCGCCATTGACTGGGTGGGCGAATACAACAGTTACCTTGTACCTTTCAGTCCTTTCGGCGCGTTTCATATCAGCCGTACTTTGCAGCCTCAATTGCCGGAATTCCTCTATGCTCTTTCCGAAAGCGATGGACTCGACGTCACGGTTCCTGACGGGGCGCGCTATGTGGAGCAAAACGCCCAGGACGACCGCATCGATGAACCCGATCCATTGCGCGACGGCGAGCCTTACGGCGAATTGGGCATGGTCCGCCAGACAGATTTTGATTGGCAGGAGCAAACCGGCGCTCCGAATGATCCCCAGCCCGGCAATTATCAGGGAAAACGCGAGATCATGCGCCGCGAACTGTTTACCGACGACAGCGTAACCTCGCATTTCAGCGCGGATGCAGGCGAATGGAGCATCCTCAACGGCGCTTATCAAGCGGCGCCGGAAGCGCGCGGCGAGGAAGCGGTCAGCATCTATCATTTGGATGAGATGCAGCCCTCTTATATGGAGATTCTCGCGACGGTCAACCTTGATAAAGCCATGAAGGGATATCAATCCAACGCCTTTATCATTTTCGATTATCAAAGCGAAACCGATTTCAAATTCGCGGGCGTCGATGCGGGGCTCAACAAGATTC
Source organism: Candidatus Omnitrophota bacterium (assembly GCA_016934335.1). Classification (GTDB taxonomy): domain Bacteria; phylum Hinthialibacterota; class Hinthialibacteria; order Hinthialibacterales; family Hinthialibacteraceae; genus JAFGTC01. The sequence goes on from JAFGTC010000218.1 coordinate 53,038, forward strand.
GCATCGGCCATCGCACGGAAGACGGCTGGATTGTCGATGTTCAAACCAATATGCAATTCAAGGCGAAGGCCGATTTGAATTTAACTCTGGTTATGGATGGAGCGACGGCGACCATATGGGTGAATGAAGATAAACATGCAAGCTTCGATTTTGGGAATCCATTGAACGATGGATATATCGGTTTGGGAAGCGATAACTCCGCAGCCCGTTTCGATGAATTTCAAGTGCAAAAGCTGACGCCGGATCTCACATTCTCCATTCCGATCGATTTCTCCTCGGCCGAAGAAAATCCCTTTACGCCGAAACTGGGCGATTGGCGAATCGATGAAAAAAGAGAAGAGTACGAAGGAGATATCCTTCCCGGCGGCGATTTGGCGATTTCAACTTTGTCTCTCGATGTTGCTCCCTCATCTATGCTTGAAATGGAAGCATTCATTCAAACATCCGATCAGGCGGGGCTTGTTTTTGATTATTACAACCCCCGAGACTTCAAATTCGCCGCAATCCTGGAGAACGCCGATCAGGTTGTGATTGGTCATTATACCGAGAATGGCGCAGTGATCGACGCCGGTGTGGATTACTCGATCAAATCCAGCCAGATCTATGATTTGAATGCATCTATCATCAATGAGAAAGCGAGCATTTTCATTGATGGCCAGGAAATTGTCAGCTATGAATTCAACAGCCTTATCACGGATGGCGAGATCGGTTTGCTGACAATGGACGTCGCCGGCCTGTTTGATGATTTTGAAGTGCGAGGAGACGATCCCGCTTACCTCGATAATTCCGGCGATGAAGAAGGGGGCATATCTCCGGCGAGCCTTTCAGAAAATCATACCGATCAAACCTTATTCGTTTTCGATGATGTCAACGGCGCTCTAATGGACAAAGAATGCAGTGACGCTATTGTGGCAATCCAAAAACTGGCGATTACCGCAGCGCCTTCGAATCATGAAGTAACTCTGAAGCCAGCCAATGTCAACGCCGATTGGATGATCAAAGCGGCATTATAAAAATCGAGTGCGGTTGTATTACTCTAAAAAGGCATTGATTGCGTCACAAAGATTAAAACGCGGTCAATGCTTTTTTGATCCCGAGTTTTCTTCTATTGCAGCCTTTTCTTTCATAAGAAGGACTTTCTGTCATTTCTTGAGAGTACTCTTGTTTTTATCCTCAGGGAATTCAATACTATTTATAAACATCGGCGAATCGGCTTATCCATGCAAATCAAAAATAAGAAATTGGAGGAGAATGGACATGAGAAAAGATGTAATCGTTATTGTTCTATCCGCAGTATTTGCAACGGCCGGTTGGCCGGCGCCGGTCGAAGTGAATCAGTCAGGAGCGAACGGCGCCTTTCAAACCATCCAAGAGGCGATCGACAGCGGGGCGGATGTAATCACTATCACCGACAGCGCCGTCTACGAAGAGAATCTCGAAATCGGAGACCCATTCGATGGAGGAACGGCCGTTACTCTAACGTCAAATCAGACCGGAGATCTTCGCCCCGTGATTACTCCCACCGAACCCAAACCCTACCTCGAAGTACATCGAGCTGATATGGATCGCGGCGCCGGATTCGGATTATTCGCGGACAATTCAATAATATCCAACCTCATCATTGAAGGAAATCCCGACATGGACATCACCTCCGTCGGTCTGGGAGCGTTGTTTATAATGGCGAATAACGTGGTAATCGAAAATTGCCTGTTTCGCCCCCGCGCCGGAACCGAACGCCAGATCAATTATCCCAATAGCCTGGTTTTCGTCGCCCAAGAAGGCGACCATGAGGTCGCCGTGCTCAATGGGCGCAATGGAGACGGCTGCATCTTTCGCCAGTGTGAATTTTCCGGCGTAGCGACGGATGCGGACGTCGAACCGACCTTGGATACTGCTGGATATCTAACCGCCAACGAAAACGGTCAATCGGCGACTCTCTGCCGCATGGATCATTTCACCAACGGCGACGATATTATCATTGCCTTCGAAGATTGCTATTTCCATCATTCCTATGACGCCGGCGTCTTTCCCTCCAACCGCGGTTCGGGCGCTGGAAGTTTAACGCTGGAATTTACTCGCTGCCGATTCGATGCATTCGGTAAATTCGCCGTTCGCGGGCGCGGTTCAAATCTCATTGTCGACCAATCCGTCTTCACCCGAACCAACCAGAATCGCAATGGAGATGGTGAAAATTCAGCCGTCGCCATTCAAACCCAAGACGGGCACAATTGTAATGCAACCGTGACGAATTGCGTCTTTGTGAATTGCGGCAGCGCAAACGCCCAGCGCGGATATTATGGCGGCGTGCATAACCATAACGCCGGCGAAATGATTGTCGATCATTGCACGTTCGACTTATGCCTGAACGGCGTCACCGCCGGAATGGGAGGCGGATCGGATCAAACAAAAGTCATCGTCACAAACAGTATATTCCATCGCATTGGATACAATGCCCCCCCAGCCGTCGATGCGGAGGGCTTGCCGTTGGAAGGAAGCGAGTTGTTGGATGAAAACGGCCTGTATCCCGCTTGGGAATGGGGAGTCATTACCAATTTTTCCGGCAATTCGATCTGGTCGGCCGCATTCAACAACGCCATATCCGAGGTTGCGGTCATCAATATCGAAAACTGTCTCGTCGGCGAAATTGCCAACGAGGATGACCGAATCTGGGGAGACGTTATTTTAGACGGGCTCGATGTCAAAGATAATGTTTTGGGATGCCGCTTGTATTGCGGCTACGAAGACGGGTTGGTCAACGGGCTGGATTCCGTTATTCGCGAAACTCCCGTATTTTTGAATACGGATCCGGATTCTGATTCTCCTTACCAACTCGATCCCGATTCTCCCGGACAGGGATTGGGCGCCGTCTTTGAAAGCACTCCCGTATCCAATTGGGAATTGCATGAATAGGAAAGAGAGGAAATCTCCAGGTTGGTATCTATCTGTGAGGTTAATTTCCCCCAATCACTCTGGAATGGTATGCGAGTCAAAAAATGATAAAACAACACATCGAGTCAAAAAGGGTGTTTAACTATGCAGATAAACCGGCGTACGTTCATTCAACTCACATCGGCGGGAATGGCGGGTGTTTCTCTGAGCGAATCAACCGCCCGGGCTGACGCAGTGATGAGAATCACCCAGCCTTTCCACGGCGCTGTATTGAATTATCGACATGGGAAAAAGGAAAACGGCGGATTGCGCATTGAGGTGCTCGGAGAAGCGCCTCTGCGCGATCTTGTCGTAGTCAACAATCGACCAGCCCGGCGAGAAGGGAGTCAATTTGCGTCTTCCATCCTTCTGACGGATAAGGAAACCGACATCACCGCCGTCTCGGAAGGCAGTCAGGGGCGTCTTGAACACCGTGTTCGTGTGGTTTGGGATAAAGGCTCGTTTCCTCGATACCGTTTTTCTATCGACGACAACAGTTTCTTTCTGCGCGATATCGCCCGGAAACAATACAAATCACTCTTCGATTGCTTTTATCTCGACATCCTGCGCAGCCTCAACCAGAAATACGGCGCCCGCTTCGTCTTGAATATTTATTACACGACCGAAGACGGCTTTGAAATCCCTCAATTCCCGGATCGCTACAAAAGTGAATGGCAGGATAACGCCGATTGGCTGAAACTCGCATTCCATGCTTACGCCAATATGCCCGACCGACCCTATCAACATGCTTCCGCGTCTAAACTTATCGGAGATCTCGATCTTGTAGCGGAACAGATCCACCGTTTCGCAGGGGAAGCAGTCTACTCGCCGCCTACCGTGATTCACTGGGGCATGGTTCAGCCCGCCGCGTTGAAGCCGCTCGCAGAGCGAGGAGTGCGAGCGTTGAGCGGCTACTTTAGCCGAGTAGACAGTGGATGGGACGTAAACTACTTGATAGATGACGACCGATCCGCCTACCTGGCCCGAAACGACGCACTCATGGATTTTGAAAGCGGGATCGTTTTTTCCAAAGTCGATATCGTTTGCAACAATGTGCCGGTGGAGAAGATCATCCCGCTTTTGGATCCGCTTAGCCGTCATCCCGACACGGCGGAGATTATGGATATGTTCACTCACGAGCAATATTTCTGGCCTTTTTACAAAAACTACATCCACGATCATGGAAAGCGCTTGGAAGCAGCCATCCGCTGGGCGACTGAGAAAGGATATAAACCGGTCTTTTTTCACGAAGGTCTTTTAGGAAATACAGCATAGACAAACAGTGAAATGCGACTCATCGCACTCCTCTGCACTACATCCTACATAGCATCCTGTGCATCCTCGAACATGAAAAAATAAAAACGAATAACCAGCGAAACAAAAATCAACGAATTTGCGATCGTGAATCGCCTGCCACTTGTCAATTCACGAATTTCTATACATAATATCGCGGTAAAACATGGAAGATCATCGGTTTTTTCTCGATTTAATCCACAAAGCGAATATCAATTTGCATGAGGATCAACGAAGGTCTTCAAGTTAGATCATTGGGCCATTAGCTCAACTAGGCAGAGCATCCGACTCTTAATCGGCAGGTTGAAGGTTCGATTCCTTCATGGCCCACTCCCTAACCTCCTCAAAACCATTACTTTACGAACAGGCCCTCTATACAGAAAAATTCCCAAAATCACTTTTGCCTGATTTTTGCCTGATTTTTTGTAATGATTGATCTTTTTTTTCAATGGAATCAAATGGATTATTTAAATTAGAAGAGGGGTTCTTCAATTCGTGATTCCACCCATTCAGCGAGTTTTTTTCGGTTGAATCGTATCAAACGTCCAACGCGAAAATGCGGAATAATTGTAAATTATCGGATAATTCAGGTGTTCATCAGGTTATGGATTGGCATAGTGATAGATTCGATACGCCATCATTTCCTTGATTTGCTTTCGCCACAATTGATTTTGTTCTTTGCCGGTCGATTGATCATGTTTGACAATTCGGAGCGCGCGCCATCGCGAGCATCCTGAAATCTCATGGCATCGAACCGGCTCCTGACCAAAGGAAGCAGGCGAACTGGCGTGTATTTTTGAAAGTTCATTGGGATTGCTTAGGCGCGATTTCACGACGATCGAGGTATGGACGAAAGGCGGCCTCGTTACTTATTACTTACTCTTCGTCATGGAATTGTCGATTCGCCGGATTCATTTTGCCGGTTGTGCTCCCCATCCAAACTCGCCATGGATGGAACAAATCGTCAGGAATCTAACGGATCCTTTTGATGGATTCCTTCTCAACATCCGTCTTTTGCTGATGGATCGCGACCGCAAGTTTTGTGAAACGTTTCGGCAATCCTTAAAACGGGAGGATGTGAACTGCAAGCGCTTATCACCTCGATCTCTTAATTTAACTCCCCTATCGAACGCTTTATAAGAACGATCAAATAAGAGTGTTTGGCCAAGATGATCTTCTTCAGTGAACATTCTCTGCGCAAGGCCATCCTCGAATTCTGTGAGCATTATCACAATGAGAAAAATCTCCGGGACGATTTGCTGCCATGAACGACTTGGGGGAATGTTGCGCTATTACTATCGCGACGCGGCCTAAAGAAAAAAAACAGTCCACTGCGGCATCAGACGCTCCTGTTCAAGCACGCCATAAGTGTTGACAGTCGAAATGTATTCGGAGGAGATTTGTGACCAATATCAGGCCTCCTGAGCTGGGCGGGGAATTCCGTAGAATCGATGATTTTGGCAAGATACCATTTTGGGGATAAAAACGTTCGATCCAAA
>JAFGTC010000219.1 GCA_016934335.1 Candidatus Omnitrophota bacterium
CGCCAATCGATCCGACTCTAACGAACTCTGGTACTGGAGCCTCATTGGATACGCAGGCGTCATCTTAGCCGCCCCGTATTATCTGATCCGCATGGCCGTCGCCGACAAATACCGCGCCGGGCTGCGGCAGAGGCTCGCGTTGTTCTCCCCGGAAGAAAAGCAGCGCCTTCAGCAAGGTCCTTGGATCTGGATTCACACCGTCTCCGTGGGCGAATTGATGGCCGCCCGGCCTCTGCTCCAACGAATCAAAACCGATTTCCCCCAATACAAAATTTTAGTTTCAACCGTCACCGACACGGGCCAGAACGTAGCGCGCACTTTAGATGAAGTCGATCAAGCGATCTATCTTCCCCTGGATCTCTATCCGCTCTGCCAAAAAATCATGCGCTGGATCGCCCCCGCCTGCCTGCTGATCATGGAAACCGAATTGTGGCCCAACTTTATCCGCTCCGCCGCCGCGATGAACATCCCCTGCTTTCTCGTCAATGCGCGCCTTTCCGACAAATCGTTCAAGAATTATGCGCGGTTCCAATCATTCTTCAAACCGCTGCTGCGCCGCTTTTCCAAAATCCTCACGCAAAGCGGCGAAGACCGGCGGCGCTTTCTTGAAATCGGCGCTCCGACTGGCATTCTCTCCGTTATGGGAAACATCAAATTCGAAGCGCTTCCGCAAATCGATGACGGCGCTCTCCGCTCCTTGTGGCGCAAGCGTTTTGGTATTCAAGATGATGAAATTCTGCTGTTGTGCGGCTCCACCTTTCCCGGCGAAGAATCAATCCTGGCGCGCGTCTCGGCGGCATTGCGTAAAGAAAACATTCCTGTGCGCCTGGTCATAGCCCCCCGCCACATCGAACGAACCGAAGCTATTCTCGAAGAACTCAAGCCGATCGAATATCCCATGGTCCGGCGCTCCAACCTGCGCGACAATCAAATCATCCAACCGGATTCCATCATCCTGCTCGACACCATTGGCGAACTCCGTCATGTTTACGCCGCCGCCGACATCGTCTTCATGGGAAAATCGCTCTGCGGAAAAGGCGGTCAAAATCCCATCGAAGCGGCCGCCTGGGGTAAGCCTGTTTTGTATGGAAAAAACATGCAGAATTTCCGCGACATCGCCGCCCTGTTCACCCGCGCCGGCGCGGCCCGAAACGTCGAAACCGAACAGGATTTGCTGGATTGCTGCCGCAGACTATGCAAGGATGCCGAAGAAAGAAGCCAAATGGGCCGGAAAGCGTTCGCCGTCGTCCAGGATAATCAAGGCGCTCTCGAACGCATCATCGAGACGGTGCAGCCATTCCTTCAGAAAGCGAATCAATCGGGATGAAAGCGCTCTTCCCTTCCCTCGAATCCGCATGGAGAAAGTTGGCCTACGCCAACCAAGGCGCTTTGCGCGCCGCCGTCCCCATCCTGCTCCCTCTTTCTTGGATCTATGGACGCCTGGGGCGAATTCGCAGGGAAGGCTATCGGCGGGGGATTCTTCCGCAAGCCTCCTTTCCCATCCCCATTTTCTCCGTAGGCAATTTGACCGTGGGGGGCGTGGGAAAGACGCCCTTCACCCTCTTCCTGGCGCACCGGCTCCAACGCCTGGGCCGCCGCCCCGCCATTCTTCTGCGGGGATACGGCCGCCGGTCCGATCGCCCCGCCCTCGTTCATCGCGATTCTTTGCACAAAAATTCCATCCGGAATTCTGTTCAAATTTACGGAGACGAACCTTCCTTATTGGCCTTCCTCTCCGATTACCCCATCGCCGTCAGCCGCAGGCGGATTGATGGAGTGAAGCTGCTGCGCGCGGAATCCCAATGCGACGTCATTCTTCTGGATGATGGATTTCAACACCTGCCTCTGAAGCGCGATCGCGACATCGTTCTATGCGACGGCAAAAATCCCTTCGGAAACGGACGCTGCCTGCCCTGCGGCCCGCTTCGCGAGCCGCAGCGCGCCCTGTACGCCGCCCACGCGATCGTCGCCAACGAAAAGCCCGATCATGATGCTCTCGACTCGCTGAACCGATTCCATTTACCCGTCTTCATCGGCGGCCTGCAATGGCTTGGTTTTTATCCTTTATCCGACTGGATGAAACAGCAATTCGACGCTCCCATGCCGCTGAACGCCTTCCAACGCCAATCGCTCGTTTTAGTCTCCGGCATCGGATCGCCGGAGCGCCTGCACTGCCAAGCCTTATCCTACGGTCTTTCAATCCATAGCCGCATCCAATACCCCGACCATCATTGGTACACGAGCGAAGATCTTCGCCAATTGACGCTCCACTCTCGGCGCCGCCCCATCCTCATGACCGAAAAAGATGCGATTCGCCTTCTCCATCACTCCGAAATCCCCCAAGATCTGCAAGCCAACGCCTTCGTCATCCGCGCCGCGTGGCAAATGAAAAATCAAGATTCCTTCGACCAATGGCTGCAAAATCAAGCTTCCTTCATCGAATTTCCTTCCGATCCGGTTGAATCGAGCCCGCTCAGTAGGTAGATTTCTTTAGGAGAATTCATGCTTAAAGGAGTTTTTGTTGCATGCCCGTTGAACATTGGGATCGGCTTTATAAAAACGCTTACGACAATGGCGTAAATCGAATTCGCTCCATTCCTGGAGTCTGCTGCGCGTTTCACTCGGTGATCGACGGTCTGATTCATTTGCACCCCGACCTCCTCGCTCCTCTGCTGGGAAAAAACGCTTCGTTGAAAGAAGCTGCGTTGACGGGATGTCGCGGCGAAGTCCCCATGGAAATTTATTCGCCCGAAGATTTCATCCAGGGGCTCTTCTATTCCCTCTCGAAAGGCTGCGCCATGCAGCGCATGATCCGAACTCGAGAAACCCATCAATGGGTTCTGGAAACGTTCGGCCCGGGCGAGCATCGCCTCGGCGGCACCGCTGGAAATATGGCTCGCTCCCTGGCCCCGCTGGACATTCCCGTCACCGTCTACGCCAATCCGTTAACCGTTGAACTCGCCGATCTATTCGGCGATTACCCCAATCTGCGCGTCATCGCGCGCAAGAACGACGGCTTCACGAAAATCCCCCCCCGGGAAGCCGCCAAAGACGAAGGAATCTTCGCCATCCACTGGATTTTCGAATATACGCCCGATTTCGTCATGAACATCGACGGCGTTCGCGTCCAGCCGCATCGCGCCAACCGCTATATCCCCTCCTGGAATCCCATTAACAACCAGTTTCGAATGAGCGTCGAATTCGCCCAGGGATTCCTCGCCTTGATCGAATCCTACAGCCATCTGCTCTTTTCCGGCTTCCATATTCTCTCCGAGCGGTACCCCGACTGCAGCACGTGCGTGGACGTCGTCAAGCCGCTCAGCGACTACCTCGGCGTGGTGCGCGAGCGCTCGTCTCATTTGAAGATTCATTTGGAATTAGCCTCGATCGCCTCGCCCATGATCCGCCGCGCCGTCAGCCGGGACATCATCCCCCACGTTCACAGCATCGGCCTCAATGAAACCGAACTGCCGCTTTTTCTGAAGCCCATCGATCCGTATTCCGACATTGAACTTGGCGACGACTCCGATGCCATGGATTATTGCCGGGCCCTCGCCATGATCTTCCGCAAAACCCCCGTCGAACGGATTCACTTTCACAATCTCGGCTATTATTTATGCATGGAGCGCGAACCGTGGTCGTCGCCCGAAGCGTCTCGCGACGCGCTGCTTTTCGCCTCCACAATGGCGGCGGCCCGCGCGCAGAACGGCTTGTTCTCCCGCCTGGAAGACGTAGCGCAGGGACTCCATCCCTCCATCGATCAATCCGGTCTGAATCAGTTGAAGGCCCTGGCCGAACGCCTCGGCCAGCCCCGGCTGCTCGAGACGGGAATCGGCCGCTTCGAAGACTATCATCTGTTCATGATTCCCACCCGGCTGGTGAAGAATCCCATGTTCACCGTCGGCCTCGGCGACACGATCTCTTCCGGCGCTTTTCTGACGGCGTGAAGCGCGAATCAACGCTACCCGTTCGGGCTGCGGGGCGCGGAGACATTCCAGGTGATGTCGTATCCAGGATACCCGGCGACTTGATGCCCCTGCGCGCGGATGATGTCCCCCGGCGACAGAAGACCGTTGGATGCATCATAGGGAAGCCAGAACCAGTCGGTGGTATTCGCGCCGTCGCTGAAGCCGGAAGGGAGATCCAGCCAGCGGTTGGGGCCGTGCGAAACAATCATATACTGGCCCAGGACATTCAGCGCCTCCGCATTTCCGGGTGAATTGGCGTCGGCCAGATTGCTGCGCGTCTGGCAGCGGAACACCTTAAACCGATATCGAGAAACCAGGCGGGGCAAATCCTCCAATGGGCGTCCTAAGGGATCGTATAATTTAGCATTACTTATATAGGAAACCGGCGCCACCAGCTTGTCCGGAACATAATACGGCCATGTCGTAACATTGCCCTGATCATCCGAGGCGAGTTCGGGGCAGGGATAGGCGCCATTGTCCACGGCGTAAGACTCCACCGCCGTTCGGAGGGCTTGATGATCCCCATGAATGCGAGCGATGGTGGCGCGCAGCCGCGCATTCATGAAATTCGGCACGGCGATCGCCGCCAGCACGCCGATGATGGCCACCACGATCAATAATTCAATTAATGTGAATCCCCTCTTCATAGGATCAATCCTCCCACGTTGAATGAAAACGCCTCAAGCATCGGATTTTTCAAGGAGCCATGAGTCTTTCTATCACTAAACCGACTCATTCTCTCTCAGAAACGACATCCTTGTCAACCAAGATCATCCTCAAGACCATCCTCAATCGACTTTCATACAATGAGCGTTTCTTTCTCCAGAAAAAAAGCGCGGGGCTTCCGCGCTTTTCCATGCTTTGACGCCGCTTCAACTTATTGGAAGTCAAGCGACTAACGATCTGATCTTGCGATAAGCCCGATACACCGAATTTTCCTCCGCTTGAGCGGCGCGCCATCGCAACTGTTGGATATATTGATCCTTGTTGACGACCGGATTGCCGTCCTGGTAGGTCGCCATGTACAACCGGGTGGTTATCTCCTCCAGCATGGACGGATTTTCGCGCAGGTATTGATCGTTGACGAAGCCCATAATGTTCTTCTTGGTAAATCCTTCAAAATGAGCCAGCGTATGGATGTATTCCCAGAAAACGAACAAGGGATTGGGTTTGGCTTGGAGCGCATGCACTCCCTTGGGCCGCTCCAGTTGATCGACGATGCCTTCTTGATGAGCGATATGAAATATTTTGTAATTATCGTAAAAAGCCATGGGATTGATTTTGATGATCCCCGACGGCTTGGGCAGATCCGCGATGAGATCCAGCGTCTCGATGTTGTCTTCCTCCAGTTCCAGTGGATTGTAGCCGATGAAGTCGACCAGAACCTTCGCCCCGGCGTCGAGAATATTCTGCACCGTCCGGATGGTTCCTTCTTTGGGATGGCGGCGGTCGTAATACTTTCGCAGCGTTCGCTGGCTGCCGGACTGGATGCCCATGATCAAGTAATTCAAGCCGGCCTCCTGTAAAAGCCGCAGGTTTTCGGGATCGCCCACATTGGGGTGGGTATAGCCGAAAAACGGCAGCGCGATCTCCGTGGCGTAATTCGGCGAAAACTCCGCAATCCATCGCTTGTTCAGGGGAAGAACGTCATCGTAAAATTCAATGCGCTCGATGTCCCACGGCCAGGTCTGTACGCGATATTTCAATTCGGCGATTACGTTCTCCACGGATCGGCGCCGCAGAAAACGATCACCTTTATACATGACGTCATCGTGCCCGCTGCAGCAATATGTGCAGGTAAAGGGGCACCCACGCGTCGCCATGATGATAAAATTGCTGTAGAGATGGCTTTTCGGCGGGAAAGGCGAGTCGCAGATCGAATCGTTGAGAATCACTGTTTTGTTCTCTAATTCAAAATCGGGAAACGGGTAATTGTCGAGATTCTGTTCCAACTTCTGGGAGGGATTGCGGATGACGCTCCCCCCCTTATTGACCCAGACGCTGGGAATATGATCCGCATCCTCGCCCCGATCCATCGCATTCACCAGATTGCGAATGGGGTATTCCCCCTCCCCCATGCAAAGCATATCCGTGAATTGAATATTCTCGTTGGCGTTCATTGTGGAATCAACGCCGCCCCAGATGACCGGAGTCTTCAAATCCTCCTGAATTTTCTTCGTCAAAAATTTCGCCAGACCGAAACTGATGGAGGTAAACGAAATCCCCACCAAATGGGGATCCTGCTCCCGCAGCGCGCACAAAAGAAGATCCACTTCTGTCGGCGTTGCATAGGTGCACATGCTGTAATAGCCGCCCTCCTCCTGCTTGTCAGGCGGGGGAACTTCCATGGGAGAGATGTACTCGACGCCCTTGAAAATAATGATATGAGATTGATGCCCCGCTTCCCGCAGCACCGACGACATATAGCGAACTCCTAAACAATACTCATCATACAACGCCACAAATGAGACTCTTTGCATTGTTTTACCTCGTCAATTATAGAAAATACGTCGATCTCTTGTTAGAATCCCGGAAAATCATCGAACTATCGCAGCAATGCGAGATCGATAATTTACTTGCATGATAATTTTTATCAACTTAATAATCAAGGAAAAAGACGCTCCCTTTTTTGAAAGCGTCTCCATGCATGCCTGCTAAAAAATGATGAAGATGGCGAAAGAGCGCCGCGGGATCACGCCGGCGCTAACTGCAAATCGGGGTGGGGGCTCAAAATTTCAATGACGTCCGCCGCCGAATAAGATTTTCTTCCCTCTCTCAGTAATTTTTCCACCAGGGATAAATCCGTACCGGCGGTTATGATGGGTTTTTCTAGATACCCCGAACGCCGTTTTTGAGCCAAACCGATGCCGGCAAGAAGACCGTTGCACAAACATTTACGCCCTTCGAGTTCTTTTTCCTCGCCTTTTTTTGTGAGAAAATCTTTCTCCGGCTCGGCGGGGCACCGGTATTTCAATCCGCCGTTTTCGTCTTTAACAGCCGTCCTCAGATAACCCAAATCACAAATCCGGCGGCGGCTTTCATAAACGTCCGGCTCGGATATCGTGCCTTCCAATTCAAAAACCTTGAATGGGAAGCCCGTGGGCGAGGCTTTCGGATCGGTGAATACCTGCGCTTCGCCCGCCAAAATCTTCTCGAATACTTGCTGCTTGTATTCTTCGCTGATGCCCGACTCGCGGCAAAAAGCAAAAGGCGTCCCGATTTGAACGCCGGCCGCGCCCATTTGAAGCGCCTGCTCGATTTTCGCCGGATCGCCATACGATCCGGCCATCCAAAAAGGCAAACCAAGAGAACGAATTTTTTCTACATCGATTTGATCCTTCTCTCCATACAGCGGTTCGCCCGCTTCATTCAATTGCATCCGTCCGCGAGGAGGAGCGTTATGCCCGCCGGCGCATTGCTGTTCAACAACGAATCCATTCACGACGCCGCTGGACTTTTTCTTCAGAGATATGGCCAGCGTAGCCGACGAAATGATAGCGAGAAAATGAGGACGCGATAACGGCGCCAAGCCCTCTCCAAATAATTCGACGGGATCGAAAACAATGCGATAATCATCGCTCGATCCGGCGTCGTCGACCGGAAAGCGGACCGACGCCGATTCATGATTGACAAATCGATCCAACACCTGAGGAATTTCACGGGGGATGCCCGCCCCCATGATGATATAATCGATCCCCGCCAGCATCGCCCCATAAATGGACGCCAGGTTCGGCAATTGGATTTTTTCAAGATAATTCACCCCCGCCTGCCCATCATGCCCTTCTTTCGCTAAAAACACTTCGGCGAAATTGGCGACTACCGTCAATTCCAGAAGATCCCGATCCGGCTTCAGAGAATGCATTTTTGCATTCTTAAAAGGAGCGTCCGGCGACTTCCCCCCGGGAATATAATAGCGATCGTAAACGCGCTGAGCGACTTCCTGATAGGGAAAATGTTCGACGGCCCGCCTTAAATGCCCCTCCGAATCTCCCAATTGGAGGCGGCGCGCGAACACCGTATCCAGGAAAGTCCCCGAGATGACCCCGAGATGACCGCATTTTGAAACGGCTTTCGCCAGCACCCAATTGGATACGCCGACGCCCATTCCCCCTTGAATGATGATTGGATAATGCATTGGCTCCTCTAACTCCTTAAATCGCCGGGGAAACCCCTGCTCGATGAATTCTCGTTGTTGTGAATCTTTCTTTCCTTGGAATTGACGCGACTCTTCCCCGTCTCTTCCCATTCTATAAATAATCAGTTCAAAAATAATCGGGACGAAGAATCGTCGTTCCGGGATTCATCCGTCCTGGCCCGGAACCTTTAACAAGTGAGGTTTTCGAGGCGTAGGCGGAATGTTGGCTTCCAAAATAGCCGGATTTGTATAGTTATTCAAGTAAAAACCGGGATTCCCTGCCTCAGGAACTACTGTTCGCAGGCTCAAAACGCTTTCTCTCGCCAAATAATATTCAAAACAAAGGAATGACGCCAATTGAAACAACGACTTTTCCTGCTCTTTAGACGCCATCTGCTGATCATAATCCCCAAGCAGCATAATCGTTATAAAGCCATTCAAATTCAATTGGGGCTTGGTCTTGCGGGAAAGCCTCTTCACGAGAAGATCCTGCTGCGACAACTTGCCGCTTCTCACCAAATACGGATCATCCTCATGCAACTCGGCGGGGACGTGATCTTGCCGGCCTTTGAATATTTTTCCATCCTCATCGATGAAATAATGAAACGGCAAATCGCCCAATCCCTCCTTCGTTTGATATCGATTCAGCAGGCTCGTCAAATACGTCATGGGGGTTTCCCCCTGATAATCCGCGCCCGAATCCAGGATCAAAATCCCCTTGACTAATTGCGATTGAAAATGCCCCGACGGCATTTCCCCCAGATATTGCCGGGGCACCATGCGCGGCATCATGGGCTTTTCGTGAAACATCTCCACCATTCCATATTTCTCCATCGAACCGGTAGAGCACGAAGCCAAAAACAGGAGAATGAAAGAGACGGTCCCAATCGATAAATGCAAGAACAAAAGGGGAGGCGATTTCAATTTAATTTGAGTCACAAATGTAATGGCTCCAATAAAAGATATATTTTTCTGCACACCCATAAGTATATAGGTATACCGGTAATCGTGAATTGTCACAACCGCTCGAATCCGAGTTCTTAGTTGATCGACTCTGATCCGGCTGAATTCGAATCTTTCTTTTCCGTTTTAAGTTCTTCTTTCAACCTCTCCAATTCACCGTTTAACAGGGAGATTTCCTGGATGGCGTCTTTCAGTTTAAAAGAGAAATCGGTTATTTTAACCGAAAATTGCAGATTCATCAGCAGCAGAAAAAAGACCGCCATAAAAAGAACCGACGACGTCGTCATCCCCGCTCCGATAAACGACGTAAACCATTGCACAAATGGATACATCCAGATAAAAGAGATTGATAAAATCCCTATCAGAATCCAAATCGCAGAATACTGCTCCAGAATCTTCCGGCGACGAACCAATTCCACAACTATCGATAGCAAAATCAATCCCGATATAATAATAAAGATTTGCTGCCTGAATGGAATTTCCACTTGCGGCGTCATGCTCTCAAACTCCCGGCTTGAATTCTGGCACAAAAAAGAGGGATTCCCTTTTTTTCACGTTTACCCGTTCCCTAAGCAATTCACGCAGTAAGCATTATATAATAGATTGTCGAAAAAGAGCAGTGCAGCTGCGCGCGTTCATGCTCCCCCCGTGTAGGAAGACGCCGGCGCCTCGAGACTCCCCCGCCGGAGAAACGATTCGTAGGTTTGAAATATCAGCCGGAATCGACTGCCTTTCCCCAATACGCTGTCCACTTCCACGCGCCCTCCATGACTGGCAGCGATTTGATGCACCAACGACAGGCCCAGCCCCGATCCGGAATCCTTCGATGTATAGAAAGGATCAAAAATTTTATCGATCTGATCGGGATGAATTCCCGCCCCCTCATCCTCCACTTCCACCGCGACCTCTTGCGCGGATAAAGCCGTGGCGCGCAGTATAATCCGCCCCCCTGCAGGCATCGCCTGCTGCGCATTGATGAATAAATTCAGAAACACTTGCCGGCAAAGATGAAGATCGGCCGCTATGCTCGGCGATTCGCCCGCTTCCGTGATCAATTCATACGCGCCCTCCATGGGCTGTTTATTGAAATACTCAACCATCTCGTCAAAGAGACGCTCCACCGGAACTTCATCGAAATGGGGTTCGGGCGGGCGCGCAAAAAGGAGGAAATCGTTGACCACCCGCGAGAGGCGATGCACTTCCTCCAGAATAAAATTGGCAAGTTCCTCCTCCCCCTGCTGCCCGGCGAACCGATTTCGAAGCAGCTCCGCCGACCCGCGGATGATGCCTAATGGATTGCGGATTTCATGCGCCACGCCGGCCGCCATTCGACCCAGCGCCACCAAACGATCCTGGCGGCGAATCTGCTCCTCCAATTGGCGTATGGCCGACAAATCATGAAAGGTCACCACCAATCCATTGAGTTCATTCGCCTCCAACACCGGCACGATGCTGACCTGCATAGGAATAATCTCGCCGTTCTGGAGTTCATACGGCACTTCATTTTCCTGGATCGAAACCCCTTGCCGCAGCGAATAGGTGATGGGATTAAGAAAGGAAGCGCACGAAATCACGTCGGTTATCTTTTTCTGATTCCAGTTGTCGGCATGAAGCATGTTCTCGCCGACCGCATTGATATGACCGATGCGCCCCGTGCGGTCGATGCTCATGACCCCCGTTCGAATGTTGGACAAAATATTTTCCAGAAAATGCTGCGTCTGCGACAACTCCCGGTTGCTGGCTTCCAATTCTCTCGCTTTTTCTCTCAATTGCTTCAGTTGAACTTGGATGCGCGAGGCCAGTTGGTTAAACGCAAAACTGAGAATCCGATGCTCCTCCATGCCCTTCGCCTGCACGCGCACCCCGAAATCCCCCTCCGCCATTTGACGAGCGGCGTCCGCCAATTCCATGATGGGCCGCGAAATCGTTCGCGAAAACAGAATCGCGGCGCTGATGATGATCACCAGCGAAATTCCATACCCGACCAGCAGCGAGTTGCCGATGGTCCCAATAATGCTGATAATCGGAACGCTCAACACCAGAATGGCCGCCAATTCGCGCCGGTGATTCATAATGGGCACCAATTTCATCTGCAGCGGCGCGGTCGTACTTTCCTCCGACGGCAGAACAATCTGCGAGTCGGATTTAACGCCGGACGTAGTGATTCGAAACTGGGGCGGCCAATTATAATCGTTCGCGCCGATCTCGATTTTATCGAGATTGACGTTACGATACTCTCGATGCGGAAGAATCCCGAATAAACGATCCATCTGCTCTTCACTCAGATACTTCTCGAAGATCTGAGGATTGGGATTCATGACGAGCAACTGCGAATCGTATCGCTTGCTCTGCAAGAAGATGTCGGGAGAGCGATTCGGTTCACCGGGATATTTTTCGATTAACAGAATGGGGCAGAACAACGCCCCCACCAGTTCCTGCTCCTCTCGCTTCTCCCCCTTAAAAATCTCCTGCACTTTATAACAATATATCTTTCCGTTCTCTTCATAAAACAATCCGTCATCCAGCCATTCCTTCATCTGCAGGTAAATCTGCTTGGGAATGATCTGAATGGGATACTGCGGATATTTCCGCATTGAATTCAGATTGAATTTTAGCAGCTGAGGACTTAACTGAAGCAGCAGATTCGCTCCGGGAACATTGCTCGACAGCACTTCGTTCCAAAGCTGCTTCTCCCACCAGTTCAACCCGTCCCGCACCGCGGCGTCATCCAACGAGTCGGAATATTCCAACAAATCCAAAAGATCCTGCCGGAACGGAAACCTCTTCTGCAGCCACTGACTCAAGGGAAAAAGAACTTCGGTAGGGATATTACTTTGATAGTTAATGTAATTTTCGATGTCTTTGAGCGTATTCTCGATGAACTGCCGCCGCACCTTCTCGTTGCGAACCTGCGTCGTATAGTACGATACAATCGCCAAGGGGATCATCGCCATGCAAGCAACGCCCAAAAAGGCAGCGATTAAACGACTTCGCAAACGTCTCATAAGGCATCCACAGTTCTATTTGTTCGAATTCAATCACGAATTATATATTTGATCCAACATCCTGCGAATGGGCGCCCGAAAGCGCATCGCTCCCTTTAACTCCATACGCCCGGAATCGCTTCGCCGCAATCCGGACAAACGCCATCCCCGATTCGATTCACGCCGATCCGGAATCCACAGCGCTCCACCAATAATACGTCGCAATTGGGACAACGCGTATTTTCCCAATCCGGCGCATATCCGGGCACATTCCCCACATAAACGAACTGCAGCCCCTCTTCCTTTCCGATCTCCCCCGCCTGCAGAAGCGTGCGCAGCGGAGTCGATCCCATGCCATGCATTTTGTAATCCTCATGAAACGCGGTGACATGCCAGGGAACAGCAGGATCGACGGACGCGATAAAGCGCGCGATGTCCCGCAATTCTTCCTCCGAATCGTTCAACCCGGGCACGACCAGGGTGACGATCTCCATCCAGATATTCTTGCTTTTAACCAGCTGAATCGTATTCAACACGGCTTCGAGCGTCCCGCCGAGTTTCCGGTATTCTTTGTCCTGAAAACTTTTCAAATCGATTTTGAAGCCGTCGAGCCAGGGCTGAAGATACTCGATCGCCTCCGGCGTCCCATTTCCATTGGACACGAATGTGGTCAACAGCCCCCGCTTCTTGGCCAGCCGAAAAATGTCGATCGCCCATTCCGATGTGATGAGCGGTTCATTATAGGTGCTGGTTACGGTGCGCGCCCCATAGCGCTCCGCCAGCGTCACGAATTCCTCCGCATGAATCGGTCGAATCGAACCGGCCGCCCTCTCGTCCCGGATGGCCTGCGAAGTGATCCAATTCTGGCAATAGGCGCAATGGAAGTCGCATCCCAGCATCCCGAAGCTCATGGCGTTCGATCCGGGCAGAAAATGGAAAAATGGCTTCTTTTCAATGGGATCGCAATTCATCCCCGCCGTATAGCCATAGGGAGTTTTTAATATCCCATC
Source organism: Candidatus Omnitrophota bacterium (assembly GCA_016934335.1). Taxonomy (GTDB): domain Bacteria; phylum Hinthialibacterota; class Hinthialibacteria; order Hinthialibacterales; family Hinthialibacteraceae; genus JAFGTC01. The sequence continues at coordinate 13,061 of JAFGTC010000219.1, forward strand.
CTCGTTAAACCGCACCCGGCAAACGCCGGAGCGGCCGTTTGGGATCAAACAACGGTGCCCGCAGGCGAAACAGCGCACTTTTTTATCGCTCAACCGCTCATACAATACCCCTTCCCGCGTGAATCGAGCCAGGTATTTTTCGAGAGTCTGAGCGTTGGTTTTTTGATTCATCGTACTGCTCCCACTTGGATAACTCGAACCTTGGCGGACCGCCTGGGACAAAAGATAACGGCCCATTTTTAATCGCTCAACAACCGATGCAAGTCGCCTTAAAATAACTACTTTAGCTTGATTATAGGCTCTTTTTCTGAAAATCGATCTTGCCCCGGCGAAAATCTTGTAAAAATCGCGGCGAAGAGGCTTTACCATCAACCAATCCGATGTAACATACAAAACGGAATTACAAAAATACTGCCGGAGTGGTGGAATTGGTAGACGCGCTAGGTTCAGGACCTAGTGGGAGTAATCCCGTGGGGGTTCGAGTCCCCCCTCCGGCATACTGATTTTAGAAGACTTGCGGAGCAGCGAATTTCATAACAATCAGCATCAAACCCCAGAATGGGCTAATTACACAAAAAACCAAGCCTAGAATTGATTCCCCCAATACGGTTTTTGCCTCCGTCTTTCATCCGATAAATCCTGATTCAGATGTTTTACTGCCCGAATCAGGATGGCCGGGATTCTCTGGATAGGCAGGATTAAAAATGGCCATTATCCTGAGCATCCATTCATCCTGGCTATCCTGATTCAGATATCTCCCTGTTATTTATCTTCCTCTCGAATTCCCATGCCGCTGCGATCTGGATAGGGAGGCCGCTTGGGCGGGATGTAGGGATGGCTTTTGATTTCCTGCATCATCAATTCAATCGCGGCGTCCAACTGCGGATCGCCGCCGTTGGCCATCAGGGTGGGATCGTCGATCACTTCGATGTCGGGATCCACGCCGTGCCCTTCGATGCCCCAGGTTCCGTCGAGATCGTAAAACGCAAACGAAGGCGCAATCACCCGGCCGCCGTCAATCAGGGAGGGGCCGCCGGTGTAGCCGATCAAACCGCCCCAGGTGCGGATTCCGATCAATTTGCCCAATCCCACCTGGCGAAAATACGAAGGGAAGGCGTCTCCGCCCGACGCGGACAGCGAATTGATCAACATACACTTCGGCCCGAAATGGCCGTCCTGCGGAGTCGAGCCGTCCTTGCCGTCACGCCGCGCCCAATAGTTCAGAACCGGCCGATTTAACAGTTCGATCATGCGAATGGGGATGTATCCGCCTCCGTTCCAGCGCTCATCGACGATCAACGCCTTCTTTTGGGTTTGACCGTAGAATTGGCGGAACAGATCGTTGTTTCCTTCCGCGGCGGTGTTGGGAACATAGATGTAGCCGACCTGCCCGTCCGTCTTTTTATCGACGTAAGCGCGGTTTTGTTCGATCCAATCCCGGTAGCGCAGGCCGCCTTCACTTGAGATCAGTTTCACATTCACGTCGCGCGTCTGCTCGTTCATTTCCGGCTCGTCGCTGACGGTCAGGGTCACGGTTTTGCCGGCCAATCCCACGAACGCCGCCCAGGGATCCTTCCCGGCGTCGAGCGGCTCGCGGTTCACGGCCAGGATGTAATCGCCTTCCTCCAGCTTATCCGGCGGCAGCGCGTCGAGCGGGCTGCGCGCATCGTAATCCCAGGGCGCCCCGCGATAGATTTTCCGGACGCGGAACGCGCCGTCATGCAGTTCAAAGTCGACGCCCAGCATGCCCACCGACTCGCTGGGTTCGTCCTCCAAATCGGGATTGCCTCGATTGTAGGCATGCCCGACGTTCAACTCGGCGATCATTTCATCAATCACGAAACTGAGATCCTCGCGCGAAGCGCAGTC
>JAFGTC010000220.1 GCA_016934335.1 Candidatus Omnitrophota bacterium
GTCGGGGCTTCCGCCGGCTTTTCTTCCTGGGCCGGCGCCGCCGCGGGATCCAAGACGAGAAGACAGATCGCAGCCATAACCGCTAACAAGAACCAGCGAATCATCCATGTCGCATTCGTAGTCATAAAAAAAACTCCTCCAAAATGGATTCCTAAAATATACTACCTTAATCATGAAAAAATGGATGGGGAAAATTTTTGTGGAGAAAAGCAGGGGGTGGATTGGGGCGATTTATAAGAGATGAACAAAGTAACCGAACTCGAAAAAGCAGTCAATGAACTTTCCGAACAGGAATACCGCGAGTTTCGCCAACGCTTCCTGGAGCGGGATTGGGAGAAATGGGATCAACAGATCGAAGCCGATTCGAAATCCGGTAAACTGGATTTCCTGATGCAAGAGGCTCTAGATGCAAAGAAGCGGGGGGAGCAGCAGAATCTCTGATGCATCGAGCCGCCCGTTCGTCTTGATTTCCCGGCTGAAGAAACACACGCATCGAAATCTCAACCGGCGTTCTTCTTTGGCTTAAAAGATTTCTTTATTCTTGATAAACTGGCAAGTCTTTGGAAAATCATGAATGGAGAAATCGAATTATGTACTTTGAAAGAGTCTCTCAAAAACGTCTTTTCGCCCTCGCCAGGAATTTCATCTTTTTGTCTCTCTTTCTCACGATATTTGCAGCGGCTTCGCTTTATGCGGCGGACCTGCAGCCGCTTCCTTCGGATCCCTATTTCGCCGCCTTCAAGCCGCTCCAAGCTCCCGAGACCCGAGAACTTTTATTGAAGGAGGGAGACCGGTTGGCCATCTGCGGCGATTCGATCACCGAACAAAAGATGTACTCGCGCATCATGGAGACCTATCTGACGGTCTGCGCTCCGCAATTCAAGGTCTCCGTCCGGCAATTCGGCTGGAGCGGAGAACAGGCGCCGGGATTTCATCACCGTATGGAAAACGACGTGCTGCGCTTCAAACCCACCGTCGCCACCACCTGCTACGGAATGAACGACCACCGCTACCAGCCTTACAATCCTGAATACGGCGAACTGTACCGCACAACGTCGCAAGCCATCATCCGCGAATTCAAGGAAAACGGAGTGCGCGTCATTCAGGGATCGCCGGGGACGGTCGGCAAAATGCCTCACTGGGTGAAGCAGGCGCAAGGAACCGTGAACGATTTGAACCTCAGTCTGCTGGAATTCCGCAATATCGGCGTGCAGCTGGCCCGGGAAGAGAATGTCGCGTTTGCCGACGTTTTTACGCCGATGCTCGTTGAAGGCTATCTCGCCCAACAAAAATACGGCGACGACTACATGATTTCCGGCAAGGACGGCGTCCATCCCGGCTGGGCGGGGCATCTGGTGATGGCTTACGCCTTTTTGAAAGCGATGGGATTGGACGGCGAGATTGGAATGATCGTCTTCGATATGCCGGCGGGCAAAGCCTCCGCCTCGGAGGGGCATAAAGTACTCGCGGCGGCCGGTACAGAAATTCAGTTGGAGAGCGAGAGATATCCGTTCTGCGCAGCCGGCGAGATCGATCAAGACTCCAGCCTGCGCTCGGGCATGGCCCTGATTCCATTCAATCAGGAGCTCAACCGATTCACGCTGATCGTCAAAGACGCTCCCGCCGGGCGATACCAAGTAACCTGGGGAGAAGCCTCGAAGACTTATTCCGCCGAAGAGCTGGCCGAGGGAGTCAACCTGGCGGAAGATTTCCAGGTCAATCCCTTCAGCGAAGCGTTCAAGCGGGTCGACGACGCCGTCGCCGCCAAGCAGGCGTATGAAACCAGACAGATCAAGCAGTTGTTTCACGGAGACGAAGGCCGGGCGGATATGGAAATGACCGCCGCTCTGACAGAAAAAACGCGCGCGCTTTTCGTTCAAGACGTCCAAGCCGCCTTCAAGCCGGTGCGCCATACGATTCAGATCGAAAAGAAGTAAATAAAACCGCCGGATGTTTTTGGGCAGGGACGGCAGCCGAGAAGATGTCTATCAACACAGGAGAGCATAATGAAGAAGATCTTCGGATCTGTATTAGCGTTATTGATTGTTCAGAGTTTTTGCGCGCTCAGTTACGGAGTGGAGATCGGGGCGCTGACGGTGTTCGGCTGCGACGCAAACGGAGCGCAGGACGGCTACGCCAGGTGGAATACGGGGCCGGTTGACGCCTGTTGGGATTTATTCGTCTATGAAGGAGACATCGTATCCGATCCCGGCCAGGCGAAATGGCTGAACGATTCCGAAACGCGGCTCATTCAACTTTCGCCGAAAGAGGGGAAGACAACGTACACGTTTCATTTCGACAGCGATCGGGATGTGCAAACGTTCGGCCTGAACCTATTCGGCGCGGACCGGCGTCAGGCGATTCTATCCGTTTATGCGCCAGTAACGATCCGCCGCGATCAGGCTTCGCCGTTTCAGGCGAATCGTTCTGGAAATACCATGGGCTGGCCGCTGAGCAGCATTGCAGCGGCGGGCTCATTGAGTTCTTCGGAAGCGGCGGCTTCTTTATGGATTCACAATCCGGCGCCCAGCGGACAGAAATGCATGATAACCGACTTCAAAATTCTAAGTCCGGAAGCGGCGGGCCATGTGGACTTTGTCGGATCGAGCAAAATCGAACCGAGCGGCCGCGCCGATTACGTCGGCCAATTTACGATCGAGGTAAAGCCTGACGATTCTACGCCGCCTGACTGGCTGCTTTGGGCGGCGACCGCCGGGGGCATGAAGATCGGCCCCAACAATCAGGACGGGACATGGGCCAGCCGATACGATATAGATAAAGCGGCGCCTCCGTTCTCTTTTGTATACGATGGACGCCCTTCCGGCGAATTGCTCAAGGATTGGACGTTTGAAGCAGACCATGAGCGGCTGGATGAAACCCGCATTTCGCATGCGCTGATGTGGACGGATCCTAAAACCGGCCTGAAAGTGCGCTGGGAAGGTTTGGAGTACACCGATTTCGAGAGCATCGAATGGACCCTTTATCTGCAGAACACCGGCGAGGCAGAGACGCCGATCATCCAGAACATCGATGCGCTGGATGTTGAAGTTCACCGCGGAAGAGGCAGCGAATACACGCTGCATCATTGGAAAGGCACGGAGGTCAAGGCGGGAGATTATGCGCCCCAAAAGACGCTGCTGAACGAAGGGAAAAAAATCGCTCTGCGTCCCGGCGGCGGGCGGATGACGGGAACGGCGGGCGAATGGCCTTATTATAACCTGGACGCAGGCAGCGAAGGAATCATCCTGGCGATCGGATGGCCGGGGCGTTGGGCGGTCGATTTTGAACGCGACGGCGAGACCGGCTTGCGCATCAGGGCCGGGCAGGACGCCGCCCATTTTAAGCTGCTGCCGGGGGAAACGGTTCGCACGCCGTTAATCGTTATGCAGTTTTGGAAAGACGGCGACTGGATCGACGGGCAAAACGTCTGGCGGCAATGGATGATCCAGCATAACATCCCGCGCCGAAACGGCGAGCCGCTGCCGCTTCCTATGATGGAAGCCTGCAGTTCCCACCAGTTTGCGGAAATGACCAAAGCGAACGAGCGCAGTCAAATCGAGTTTATCGACTCTTATCTGGCGAAGGGGTTTCAACTGGATTACTGGTGGATGGACGCGGGATGGTACGTCGGCGCCGCGGAAAAAGGCTGGCCCTGGACCGGGACGTGGGAAGTGGATCGCCGGGAGCACCGCTTTCCGAATGGACTGCGAGCCGTCAGCGATCACGCCCACAGCAAGGGAGTGGACATCATCGTCTGGTTCGAGCCGGAGCGCGTTGCAGGGGGAACCTGGCTGGCGACGACGCATCCCGAATGGATTCTGGGCGGTTCGAACGGCGGCCTGCTGAATTTGGGCGATCCGGAAGCGTGGGACTGGCTGGTGAATCATATCGACAAGATCATCACCGAGGAAGGAATCGACCTCTACCGCCAGGATTACAATATCGATCCGTGGCCGTTTTGGGAGAAAAACGACTCGCCCGACCGGCGGGGAATCACGGAGAACAAGTATGTCACGGGCTATCTGGCGTATTGGGACGAGCTGCGGCGGCGCCATCCGGGCATGGTGATCGATTCGTGCGCGTCGGGCGGGCATCGCAACGATCTGGAGACCATGCGCCGCGCGGTTCCGCTGCTGCGCAGCGATTATCTCTTCGAGCCGGTCGGCCAGCAGGGGCAGACGTACGGGCTTTCCTTCTGGATTCCGTTTCATGGGACGGCGTATTGCCCGTCGAACACCTCCGGCTGGGGTTGGGGCACGGGCGCGAATTCTTATGAGCCCTATACGCGCCGCAGCAATATGTGCCCGAGCAACAACGCCTGTTTTGACTTCAGAGTAGACGTCGACGACGAATTGCTGATGAAGCTCTATCATGAATGGCTGGAAATCGGGAGCGATTATTTCGGTGATTATTATCCGCTGACCGATTACAACATGTCTCCCGATGATTGGCTGGCCTGGCAGTTTTACCGCCCTGAAGCCGGAGAAGGCTTCGTGCAGGCGTTTCGCCGCGATGAGTGCATCTTTTCCAAAGCGCAGCTGCCGTTGCGGGGATTGGACGCCGGCGCCGTGTACCGGGTGAAAAATTATGACGAATCCGATTCGATCACAGCGACGGGCAAAGAACTGATGGAGAAGGGATTGAGCGTCGAGATTCCCCGAAAACCCGGCGCCGCAACGATCAAGTTGGTGAAACTGAATTAAAAATCATCGAGAACAGGCCGCCCCCGGGGTGTAGGAAAGCCGCTTTATGCTGATTTCATGGGCGGCCGCTTATTGCGCCAATCGAATTGCATCATTAAAATGATTTTCAAGCAGGGAATCTTAAGAACCCGGCGGAAAACCGCCGGGTTCGTTTAACCTTTTGCAGAAAGGCGCTCCAATGATTCCATCCGTTGTAAAATATGCAGGCGCGTTGCTCTTTCTTGTTTTATGCTGGCAGGATTCGGCCGGCGACATACTTTACGACCGCGATTCGCTCTATCACCACATCCGCGTCACTCAACTGGAGAATTATCGCTATCTTTCCTTCGATCGAACGCGCGGCTCGCAAAGCGTCATCAATCTAGACAATCATGACGAACTGAAATTCGCCTATACAAGAGCCATGTTCGTCGCGCTGGGCTTTCTGGAGGACATGCCGAAGCGGGTTCTGTTCGTGGGTCTGGGCGGGGGCAGCATGCCGAGGATCTTTTCAAAATATTGCCCCGATATCCAGATCGATATTGCGGAAATCGATCCCGACGTCGTGAACGCTGCGAAAGAGTATTTCTTTTTCAAGCCGACCAATATGATGAAGGTTCATGCGATGGATGGAAGGCAGTATCTGAAACGAAACGACGTTCAATACGATCTCATTTTTTTGGACGCCTATAACAATCATTCCATTCCCTTTCATTTAACCACCCGGGAATTCTTCGAACTTGTCCGGCGCCGCCTGAAGCCGCGCGGCGCGGCCGCATCGAATGTCTGGAGCCCGTCGTCGAACGAATATTTCGATTCGCAGATCAATACGATCAAAAGCGTGTTTCCTCGATTTTACGATTTCGACGCCGTCGGATCGGGCAATCATATTTTTGTATCTACCATGCAGAGCGATCCGATCACGCAGGAAGAACTCCAAAAACGCATCGATCAAATATTTCAAGACATCCCCTTTCCCTTCTCCGTGAATGAATTCATCCGCACGTATGAAGATTTAACGCAGAAAGAAATTCAAGCCGACATCCTCACGGACGATTTCGCGCCGGTGAACGTCATGCGGAGTCAGAGAACGAATTGACCATGATTGGATTGACAGTTTTTATTTCAGGAACCATTGTGATGTCCTTTGAAATTCTGGGAAGCCGGATTCTCTCACCGCATTTCGGGAATTCGGTTTTTGTGTGGGGCAGCCTAATCAGCGTTTTTCTGGGCGGCCTGACGGTCGGCTACTGGTCAGGGGGATTTCTCGCCGACAAGAAGGCGGATTACCGAATTTTTTCCTTTCTGCTATTCGCGCCCGGCCTGCTGCTTTCGTTTTTCCCGCTTTATTCGGACGCCGTTTGCAACCTTGTGTGGGATATGAATCTCGATCCTCGCTATTCTTCGCTCCTGTCGTCGCTGATGCTTTTTTTCCTGCCGTCCATTTTCATGGGCGCCGTCAGCCCTTACGCGGTTAAATTGCGGGTAGACAGTTTGACCTGGCTGGGAAAGGGCGTGGGCGGCCTCTATGCGTTATCCTCGTTGGGAAGCATCATCGGCACTCTTGTCACCACCTTTTATCTCATCACGTGGATCGGCGTACGAAAAATCATCGTCTGCGAGGGGATGATACTGCTGCTTGTCTCGGGAATTCTGTTTGGAGTGCATTGTTGGCATGCCAGACGCTCGATCGGCGCCGAGGCGGCGCCGCCGCGTCATTGAGCTTGGCCGGAGATTGATCCCGCCGATTCGAATGAAGGGGAGGCTGTTATGCGATCGATCTTACTATTTGCATGCTTTGCGGGGATTTTTCTATATGTTTGTGCGGTGCAAACTTCGGCGGAGGACATAGCCGGCGAACGGATAACGCTGTCGACCGGCGAGCTGATTATTCCCTCTTATTTCCAGCCGCGGGACGGCGAGATCGATCTTGTTTTTCATTTGCATTGCGCGCCGGAGGCGGCGGGCAAGTCGTTGATTCGATCCGGCGTCAACGCCGTGATGATCGCCGTGCATCTGGGATCGTTTTCAAGCCCGTATCAACATTATTTTTCCGATGCGAACCATTTTTTCGAACTGCTCGACCAGTCGCTCGATCTGTTGAAAAAGCGCCATTCCGATCCTTCCCTGCGCTGGGGGCGTTTGTGCGTTTCGGCATTCAGCGGCGGGTACGGCGGGGCGCGGGAATTTGTGCGCATTCCAAAGATTTATGAGCGAATCGATTCGCTCATCCTGCTGGATTGCCCCCACACTTCCTATACGGAAGATAAGCGCGTCAACCCTGATCAAATGGAGGGATTTATGCGTTATGCCCAAGACGCCGTTCTCAGGAAGAAAACTTTCATCATGACCCATTCGGAGATCGCTCCCGGCGCCTACGCCAGCACAACCGAGTGCGCCGATTATCTGATCGCCGGCGTGAAGGGAAAGCGAACGCCCTGGAGCGGGATCAATCCAATGGATATGATCCGCCAATCACGCTTTGAAGCAGGCCGTTTTAAGGTGTATGGATATCAAGGAGAAACAGCCGCGGATCACATGAAGCATCTCCACGGACTGTTTCTCTTTTTGACGCAGATCGATTTCGAACAACGGTTCGCCGCCGACCGGCCCGACGACTGCATGAAGGATTAACGCTCATTTCCTCTTTGATTCGAATCAGAAATCAGGCTAACGCCTCCTTGCAAAATTGGACGCAATTGGTTACTTCGGCTACGGCGTCCGATCCTTGCGGGATGTTGTATTCAAGCTCGATGTCGGCGGGGAAAGTCCACTGCTCTCTTTTCATTAACTGAAGGATCAAGGCCACCGGGGTGTCGCCCTGGCCTAGCGGCATATTGGGGCCGTTATTGATCTTCCGGTCTTTGATGTGGAGGCTGAGGATGCGGTTGTGATGCTTTTGAATAAGGGGAATGGGGGTTTCGTTCGTTCCGGCGACATAATGGCCCACATCGAGATTGATGCCTAGATGCTCGCCATAGGATAGGATCGAGCCGTCATAGGTATCCGGCTTGAGTTGCGTATGATTATGAAAACCGATCATGATATTGTGTTTGTCCGCGATCGGTCCAAGCCTTTTGGCGGCGTCTTCGGAAAGTTCGCGAGTGATTCCCCTGGCGCCGAGCGCTTTGGCGACATGGAAGTAATAATCGATTTCTTCGTCCGGCATGTTTCCATCGCCGATATTGCCGAATTTGACGATATGGATATTGACGCCCGCATCATTGTATAATTTCCGAAGCTCCTTGAATTTATCCATGGAAGCCGATAAGCGCCAATCGAGAATCTGTCTGCCCGCCTGACCGCGACCGCGCCCTCCGCCGGAGGGGATGCCGGCGTATTGTTCGGCCGGTCCGCCCATCAATTCGACCGAACTGAGCCCGCATCGAATCAAGTATTGGAGGAGATCCTCCGCCGATCCGGGCATGCCGCGATAGCTATACGTGATCGCTCCAATCTGGACGCCGTTGAATTTTGAATCGGGCTTTTCCGCCGCCCGGCTGATTGAAGCTCGGGATATAACCGCCGAAGACGCAAGGGCGGCGCCGGCTTTTATGAATCCGCGCCGGGAAATGGATGAACTGTTTGATTCCTTCATTGTACTCTCCTCCTATGATAAGTGACTGTTCCGAATCTATATTGTCTACCGGAATCTCATCGCCTCAAGCCTTATTTGTACTCCATTCTTCGTTATTTCTTTTTTTCATTAAAATACAGGTTCAAGCATCGCGTGAAAAGCGTCATGGAGAACCAGTCATAGAGAATACGACGATGGACGCCCTGCGATCCAGTTGCGGGCAACTATCCAATGGGCGCGGAATTGGGTATGGTATTTGAAGCGAGACAGGAATGCGGAATCCGGAAATTGATGCGATCGCGCCAATTCATTCACTGAAAGAAAGTTGGGGAAAAATGCGAAAAATCCAGGTCGTCGTTCTAGTTTGTCTTATGGCTTCCGGCTTCATCGGCGAATCGGCCGCCATTTCATTTGAGAATGAGTATGTTCAATATACGATCGGCCCGGACGGCAAGAATCAACATTTCATCGATAAAAAAACCGGGCGCGATTACTGCGATGCGGCGGGAGATCCCTACTGCGCATGGGTCAAAGCCGGCGGGCGGGATTGGCCCGCGAGCGGCGCCTCGTTCGACGGAAATTTACTGCGCCTGGATTTTGGAGAATGCGGCGTTCAAGCATGGATTAAAATTACGATCGAAAAGCGCTTCTTTCGGTTCGAGGTGATCGAGGCGAAAGGCGACCGCATCGAATCGTTGACCTTTCTCAATGCCGCTCTGCAGCGTCCAGGCGATCCGCTAGCCGGATGCGCGCTGGCTCTCAATTTAAAGACCAACGTTCCCGAACTGCCTCAAGCCAACAGCCGGGTGCGGGCCATATGCTATTCGCGCTTCGGCCTGGCGGGCGCCGAGGCCGCTTTCATCGGCTGCCCTCAAAGCGAGCTGCGCCGTGTGATGCAAGAGGTCGTCAGCCAGTCGCCGGATTTGCCGCATTCCACGATCGGCGGCCCCTGGGCGTTGGATGCGCCCATCAACAAAGGATCGTACTTGTTCAATTTCAGCGATCTATCCGAAGACGCCGCCGATTCATGGATCGCTCTGGCCGATCAGCTGGGAATCAATCAAATTGATTTTCATGGAGGATCGTCATTTCGATTCGGCGACTGCGAACCCAATCCCCAAACCTATCCCGAAGGGCGCAAGAGTCTGAAGCGCGTGATAGACCGGCTGCATGAGAACGGAATATCCGCGGGTCTGCATACATACGCCTTTTTTATTGATAAAAAATGTCCCTGGGTGACGCCCGTCCCCGATTCGCGATTGGCGAAAGACGCGACGTTCACGCTGGCCGCCGATCTAACAGAGAAGGCAACGGATGTGGGCGTCATGGAATCGACGGAAAAGATGTCGACGCTCACCGGGTTTTTTGTCCGGAACAGCGTAACCCTTCAAATTGAAGACGAGCTCATCACCTACAGCGCCATCGTGAAAAAGCCGCCCTATGCGTTCTTACAATGCAAGAGAGGCGCTTATGACACGAAGATTTCGCCTCACCCCAAGGGGGCGAAAGTCCATCATTTGAAAGAATGCTTCGGGTTGTTTGTGCCGGACGGCGATTCGACGCTTTTGACGGAAGTGGCGGCGAAAACCGCTCAGACTTTTAACGAGTGCGGATTCGACATGATCTATCTCGACGCCCTGGATGGAGAAGACATTCTGGGCGGTCCGGAGAACGGCTGGCATTACGGCTCGAAGTTCGTCTTCGAATTGTTTTCCCGATTGAACAAATCCGCCTTGATGGAAATGAGCACCTTTCATCACCATCTCTGGTACGTCCGCTCCCGAATGGGCGCCTGGGATCACCCGACGCGCGGGCACAAGCGCTTCATCGACATCCATTGCAAAGCCAATGAAAGCCTGCGGCGCATGTTCCTGCCGGGGCATTTAGGATGGTGGGCCGTCAAGACCTGGACCGGCATTCAGGGAGAGCCGACCTTTTCCGACGACATTGAATATCTCTGCGGGAAATGCATCGGAACGGATGTTGGATTGTCGATTATGGGGATCAATCCCTCGAACTGTCACAAACCGGTGTTTCAACGATTGGCGGGGATTCTGAAGCAATATGAAGAGTTGCGCCGCGCCGATTATTTCGATGAATCCGTGAAGGAGAAGCTGCGCATTCCGGGAAGCGAATACGCTTTGAAAAAGGACGCCGGGGGCGATTGGAGTTTTTATCCGCGCCAATACGATAAGCATAAAGTCGAAGAGACCGCTGCGAATGAAGCGCGCTGGATTTCACAGAATCCGTTCGATCCTCAACCTGTTCAACTGCGAATCGAAGCCCTCATGTCGGCGGGATTGTACGGCGCCCCGGAGAACAAAATATTGACGGACTTTTCCTCCGATCAAGACGGGATGATCCAGACGGCGGCGGAGGGAGTTCTTCTCAAGCTGCAATGCAAAAAGGAGCAGGGCGACTTTGGCCCTTATATCGGAGAAATCACAGTTCAAAATGCCGGGCAGAAGGATGCAAAAGGCGCCTGGGCGAAAATAGAAATCCCCTTCGAACCGAATTTAGACCTCAGCGGGCATCAGGCGTTAGGATTGTGGGTGCACGGCGACGGCAAAGGCGAAGTGTTGAACATTCAGCTGCGCAGCCCCGAACATCTGATCGGGGGATATGGAGAGCGGTATATCGTGGTTGATTTCACCGGCTGGAAGTATTGCGAGCTGCTTGAGATGGAATCCGAACGCTACGCCGATTATCATTGGCCGTACGGCTCCCCCTATTCCATTTATCGAGAAAACCTGCAATTCAGTCATATATCCAGTTTGAACATTTGGGTGAACAATGTTCCTCCCGGCGGAGAAGCGCAATGTAAACTGAGCGCGATCAAAGCCATGCCCACGGTTTCTCATACGATCGAGAATCCGGCCATTGCGATTGGAGAGAAAAAAATTACGTTTCCCATCGCGATGGAGACCGGCCAGTATCTGGAATTTTCGTCTTTCGAGGATTGCCTGCACTTTGGAGCGGACGGAGATTTGATCAGCGAGATCAAACCGCGCGGGGAGGCGCCTCTTCTCGATCGAGGCGACAATGAGATTGTTTTTTCGCATGATGCAAAAGGAAGCATAAAGTCGCGGGTTCGAGTGACCAGCATATCGGAAGGCAGGCGGCTGGAGTGATCCCAAAAAGATCGGAAGGAACAAATGGCGCCGGCGCGTTTTGTTCATCCCGCCTATGCGGCTTTTTCAATCCGATTCCGAGTAGCACACGCGCGATGACAGAATCCGGAATGTAAACGATGTTTTCCCATCATCCTCATACTTGAGATAATCCCCCGATCCCTTTTTATCCGTCAGGAACTGTTTGTCGTATCCATCCCCGCGCTGCGATATCCATTGCCTGGCAAAGCGCTGAAAAACCTTTGTCACGTCTTTGGTCCGAGGCGGAATGGCAATAGCGAGTTCAAATTTTATCACTTCGCACTTTCCCGACTCTTCTTTCGTGATCTCATCCAGGTCAACCAGTAAAACTCGATTTGGCGTCCCGATCGTGAAATGCTTCATTTTGCTCCCTCCGATCCTTTCGAGTAGGATACGCCTGGAATGTTATATGATGCAGGGCGATTGCCGAAACTGACGGCGGGATTTTGGAGATCATTCCATCTCATGAGGATCATTTTTTCATTGCGAGGTTATAAGGCGGCGCCGCAGTATTTGCAGTGAGTCGCATCGATGTCATGGCCGTCTTTACTGCATTGCGGGCAGGCCTGGGTGGAGATTTTCCGGCTGGAGGCAAAAGCGATTTCAGCGGTGACGATGCCCGTGGGGACGGCGATGATCCCGTATCCAAGAATCATAATGGCGCAGGCGAGCGTCCGGCCGAGAAAGGTCTGGGGGGAGATGTCGCCATAGCCGACTGTGGTTAAGGTTACGACGGTCCAATAGATGGATTGAGGGATGCTGGTGTAGCCGTTGGCTTCGCCTTCGATCAAATACATGACGGCGCCGATGATAATGACGAGATTGATGACGGCGAATAAAAAGACGAAGATTTTCCGGCGGCTGGCGTGCAGGGCGTGCATCAGGAGATTGGCTTCGCCCAAATATTGCGCCAGTTTCAGCACCCGGAATACGCGCAGGACGCGCAGAACGCGGATGACTAAAAGATACTGGCTGCCGGGAATCAACAAACTTAGATACGTGGGGAGAATGGCGAGCAAATCGACGACGCCGAAAAAACTGAAGGCATATTTCAAAGGGCGTCCGATGGACAGCAGCCGGAGAATGTATTCGATCGTGAATAGGAGGGTGAAGAGCCATTCGATGATATAGAGAATCGGGCCGTAATCGTTATTGATGGATCGAACGCTGTCGATCAACACGGCGAATACGCTGAGCAGGATGCAGGCGATCAGCAGAATATCGAACCACCGGCCGGCTTTTGTATCCGCCTCGAAGATGATTTCATGAGCGCGCAGGCGCCATCCCTGAATAGCGGCTTTATCGATGGCTTTTTGGTTGAAAGGATTGGGGGAATTATTCATCATGATTTCAAAAACATGCAATGATCCAATCATTCGGGTGGAGTGGATTGGTCATGAATTTTTTTCGTAGAATCGCATCTACAGACCATTATCTACAGACCATTATCTACAGACTGTTATATACAGACTATTACATATCTTTGCACCGAGTGTCAATCATAAAGGGCGTTTTTATATCGAGAGCATGGCTTTGACGGCTTGGAGGATATCCGCGGGCTCGTACGGCTTGAGAATGACGCAATTCGCCCCGTTTTCGAGCGCTTTGCTTCGGGTATCCGGCGAGGAAGAGGCGGTTACGATGGCGATGGGGATTTCGGGATTTTTCCCTTTTAAGCTGGGGATTAATTCGATTCCACTCACGCCGGGCAATTGGTAGTCCAGCAAGACAACGTCCATGGAGAGCGAGTCGAGGTTCGCCAGAAGTTCTTCGCCGGTGGAATAGGGAATGACGGTGTATTGATTGAATTCGAGAAGATCTTGAAGATTGTCTCGCAATTCTTCTTCTTCATCCACAACGATAATCGTGGCCATGAGCGGCCTCCATGGATTTGTCCTGAAAAACAAAAAGAGACGTCAAGGCGATGATTGATTGAGATTTTTGTATTTATGCAGTATGGAGCAGGCAAGATCGGTATTTTTTCAAAACTATTATAACACCATTTTGCGATGAGATCAAAAAGGCGGCGCAGAATCCGTTTGATGGAGATCAATCAAACCGGGGGGATCAGGAATCTGTCATGCGCATCAGCCATACTTCCGCGACCTGGCATCCTCGTCCCGAACCGGTGCGTTCTGCATTTTGGCGCCAGTTCAACTCGATGACGCCGTCTTGCGTAAGCCGGCGTGGAATATCGAATTCCAGCGGCTCAATGGGATCGGGCTTTTGCATCATGGGATGAATTTCTTCGCCGTCTATTTCCAACCGAATTCGGACTTCTCCATGATATTCCATTTCTCCCGCATAGACGACGCGGATCCGGTAGAAAGAATTGGGATCGAGATCGTTATATCTCATCTGCAGCGGATTTTCATAACGAGTTTCCGCAAAGCGAATCCAAGACATGCGCAAGCCGGGAGAGTAATCGACGGCGACGCGGGCGGATTGGCGGAATTCCGGATCGACCTTATAGCCGAGGCCTTGAATCAAGCGGGGTTGATTCGCCATGTCGCCAAGGTCGTCATAGAAGCCGCCGGGGCCGGGGTTGGTCCAGTTGACGATGCGATCCAGCGCCCGGCAACGCTCTTCCTCATCCGATGATTTCCGAATTTCATCAAAACGATTTTTCAACCAGTTGCGATTGTTGAGCGGCCTGTCGATCAAATCCAGATTCGCGCCTCTTCCATAACTGATGGCTTTGTATCGGGGGACGCTCAATTGCATATGGATGCTCTGATAGAGCGCTTCGGCCAGTTCGAAGACGCGGCTGCGCCAGTCGGACGCCGGCCGCTTTATAACCGCTTGATCTAAAATATCCTCTGCTTCCTTCATGGCTATGACGGATCCCCACTCGCCGGCATGGCGCAGCGCATCCATGGCCGATTCTTCCAATTGAGTTTCATAAATGAGGCGGCGGCGCGTGAAAGCGTCATAATAGGCGCGATAGAGGGCCTGCTGAAAACGCCAATTGAGCAAATCCTGCGGGCTGGCATTTTTTTCCATGGATTGAAATGTCTGCAAAGTTGTATAAACGCCCGGATTGGCAATCAGCGGACCCTCCCAGTTTTTTTCCAACGCCAGCAAGCCCTGGGCAAAAGCGTCTTCATACTTTTCTCCCATAAAATAGCGGGAATACTGCCGTAAAACCTCGATGACTTTTATATCGGGATCCCATCCTAACGAAGACCAGACGATCTTGTTCACATCATCGTTGCATCCTTCTGAATAAGTCAGAAATCCAATGGCGTCATCCTTCCATAAGCGAAAAATGTTTGCCATGGCGCGGGGGCGCGGGTTGATCGATTCCCGATGTTCGGTGATCGCATACGCGGCGTCCCAATCCTGCACGGCATACTGGCAGCGAAGATTGTGGGTAATATCCGGATAGCGCCGAATGGGATACTGCTCGGGCGTCCGGGCGCGCAGTTCGGGAAGAGAAATGCGGTTTTGCGGACCGAAGACAATGCCGTTCAGCCAATCGGGTTGATCTTGATGGAGGATGTCCAGAAATTCGTCCATCCATTCCGGATGAAAGCCTTGCGTAGACACCCATAATTCCGCTTCGGGATGATATTGACGAAGATTCCCGGCTTGTTTTTCCAGCAAATTCATGAGGATTTTTGGAGGCGCGCTTCCCGGATCGCCGCCGGGGACGAAGATGGCGTCAACCCGCGGCAGTTTCGACAATACTTCGCTCCATTCTTTCAGCGATTTCTCGATCGTTCCGGTTTTTGAATAATCGTCATCGATGGCCGGATACCAGATCCATACATCCAATCCGTAGCGATCCAACAGGTCCGACATCCTGATCATCATGTCCATTTGAGGCAGAGGAAAATGGGGACTGTCGCCGGCGTCATCGCTGCGCGGCGGGATCAATTCGACGGCGTTCGTTCCAAAAACAATCAAATCGCGCAGATATTGCTCCCAGACGGGCAAGGACCAAGCGTCGTAGGAATTAGTTTTGGGCCTGTATCCCATCTGATGACCGCGCAATGGAAAGGCGGGAGCCGCATCGATGTCGATGGACCGGGCAAGTCCGATATGGGCTTGACTCATGCGAAGTTCGCGCAGCAGCCTTCCGCAGCCGAAAAGAACGCCTCGTTCATCATGGCCGGCGATGATCAGCGCCGGAGCGCCCAGGCGGGTGAAAGACAGAATTCGATATCCTTCTTCGCCCCGCGTACGAATTTCTGGAATGTCGAGATTTTTCGCCTCCGACGCCATTATGTTTCGAAGCGAATCAACTCGGGCTATGGCGATGACGGGAACGGGATCCTGCGGCCAGGCGTCCGCCACGCTCCATCGAATCAACGTCCGCTTTTCAACTTCGTCCAACAGCATATCGATGGCATTGTTTTCGATGCGGGTCTGGTTTGCGGGAGCGACAATCACGGCCTCCTCAAGGTTGATTCGAGGATCGGCGCCAAGCGCGCCTGGAATCAAGAACGTTGTCAAAAACAATCCTGTGAATAGATAAACGGCCGATGCAAAATGAGAAGTTGTGCGAATCGTATGAATCATGGCTTCTCCCTCGGATTGGAAAACGTTTTTAAGCAAAGCCTAATTTTTTGATCAAAAAGAACATGAAGAGTTTTACGATCCCTTCATCAAAAATAGGTGCAATGTTCATGCGCGACGCCATTATCCATCAAAAATCATACTGCATTCTGAATGATTTGACGCAAATGCGCCAATGCCGGTTTATACGTTTCCAGACCCACATATTCCATAATGAGAGGCGCATCAGGCGTATGTTTGGCGGCCAGTTTCACGAATTCCGAATAATCAAGATCGCCTTGTCCCGCCGGTACGCCGTGATCGACATGCAACTTCCGGTCTTTGGCATGCAGACAATCAATGTAAGGTTGAAGTTGATTAAACATTTCACCCAGATCGTTCAATTCCAGAAGATTTGCGGGATCCAAAAGAACGCGGAGCCGTGGAGAACCGATTTCATCGATAAAAACGCGCGTCCGCTTGGCGGTGGAAAAGAAATGGCGGTAAAACGGCTCGAACAAAACCGTCGCATTATATTGTTCTGCTATCGCATCCAATTCTTTAGCGGTCGCCAACATTGTTCTCCATACATCTTCTTGAAAATGATATTCGATCGCAGGGGCCGGTTTTTCCGCATCATAAAAATGACCGGCCTCCGTGATAAATGTTTTTACATTCATATGAGCGCCGATTTTCATCATCGCTTCGAAATATGATAAATTGGCTTTGCGCTCAAATGGATCGGGATGAATAAGGTTGGTGTAGACGCCGATGCTATGGATCGATATCCCCTCTCTCTGATAGAGGCCGGCGATTTCCTGGCATTTTCCTTTTGTTAGATTGGATAGATCATTACGCCCATTATATTTCCAGTAATTGCTGTCTGTTTGGGTCAAGAACAGTTGGATGGTTTGTATTCCAACGGCGGCTAATTCTTTTGCCAGTTGTTCGTTTGTGAAAGAGCGGAATTCGGTAGTGGCCATCCCTATGGTCAGGTCTTTTGGAGTTTTTTTAACGTTTTGCGTGTAGGCTTTTGACGCGATTGCGATAGAAGCGGCAGCGGTTCCTGTTTTTAAAAGATCACGGCGGGAAATTGTTGGTAGATTCAAGGATTTTTCTCCTTTTTTTAGGATGTCACATTTTTTCAAAAAAACACATTTATACAAGATTGATTATAACGGGTACGCGCTTCGATATTTCCTGGGCAAAATGGATTAGTCTCCTTATAATTTGTAATGCATTAATGATCAAAAATATATTTCTCCATCGCATTTTACCCAATTCACGATGCGTATTTTTCTAATCCTATCCGATCATATCATATTTTTAACGTCACCCCAAACATCTTGTTCATAAGCAAACTTAAGTTACTGAATACAATCAACTTATTTATGCCGACTCTTCCATGTTTCGGGGTGACGTTTTTTAGTATGACCGCCGCGCCGGGCGGGTTTTGATAGAGGGATGTTTTTTCTGCAAGAATTTCTCGTTTCGCTGGATGGGGAATCTTCTACCCGCCCGTACTGCTTTATTCCTTTCGTCGAAAAAGCCCTCCTTCTCCAGGACAAACGAACAGTTCGGTGATAAGATTTTGGCCATTATGAATCAACGCGAATTGCTCTTTATCCTGGGTACGAGGCCGGAAGCCGTTAAATGCTCGCCTGTGATTCTCGAATGCCGGCGCGACGACCGGTTCGCCGTGCGCGTCTTAACTACGTCTCAACACCGGGAACTGCAGGATCAGGTGCTGGATGAATTCGGCATTGACGCCGATCACGACCTCGACCTGATGCGCGAGACGCCCGATCTGGCGCGGCTGATCGGCGACGCCTGGGTCGGCCTGTGCCGCTATTTCGACCGGAATGCTCCCGATATGGTTTTGGTGCAGGGCGATACGTCGACGGCGTTTATCGCCGCGCTGGCCGCCCAGTATCATCGAGTTCCCGTCGCTCACATCGAAGCCGGTCTTCGCACCCACGATAAGACCATGCCCTTTCCCGAAGAGATCAACCGGCGGCTGATCGGCCCGATCTCCGATCTTCATTTCGCCCCGACGATCCAGGCCAAAGAAAACCTTTTGCGCGAAAACATCGCTTCCAACCAAATCGTGGTCGTGGGGAATCCCGGCATCGATGCGCTGCTGCATATCGTCGATCGGCAAAAGGACGTAGGCCTGCAGGATCGTTTTCCTCAATTGGATCCTCAGAAGCCAATGCTGCTGGCCACCTGCCACCGGCGCGAAAACTGGGGCGAACCGATTCGAAACATCTGCCTGGCTCTGCGCGAAATAGCCAAAGATAATCCCAATTATCAAATTCTGTTCCTTACGCATCCCAATCCGGAGGCGTCGCGCGCGGCAAAAAGCATCCTGGCCGGCGTTCCGCAAATCATCCCGCATGAGAGCGTCATTTACTCCGACATGGCTTTGCTGCTCAACGCCGCCCGCTTGATCCTGACCGATTCGGGGGGCCTGCAGGAAGAAGCGCCCGTGCTGGGAAAACCGGTTGTAGTGCTGCGCGAAAAAACGGAGCGCCAGGAAGGAATCGAGAGCCAGTCGGCAATTCTTGCCGGCGCCAATCCGGAGCGAATCCTGGACGCCGTTCAATCCTTGCTTCATGACGAATCCTTCTATAGAAAACACGCACAAAAACGCTCTCCCTATGGAGACGGCCGCGCTTCCGAGCGGATTCGTCGGGCGCTGGCGCATCATTTCGGGCTGGGCGAACCGCCGCAGGAATTCCACGCCGCTTCGACATAGACGCCCGCTGACTCTATAATTTAATTTATCAATAATTTCTCTATAATTTCTCATGAATCCTTTTATTTTCATCGAAGAAGAAAGCCATTATTCAAAAAGGGCGCCATGCGAAAAAACTTTCTGATATTCGGCGCGCCGCAAATCACGGAAGAGGATCTGCAGGCGGTAATCGATACATTCAAAAGCGGCTGGATCGGCACCGGCCCCCAAGCGGCGGAATTAGAGCGGGCGTTCCGCCGATACAAAGGCGCATCGCACGCGGCGGCGTTGAGTTCCTGCACGGCGGCGCTTCATTTGGCGATGCTGGCGCTCGGGATTCAACCGGGGGATGAAGTCATCACATCGCCCATGACATTCTGCGCGACCGCCAACGCCATCGTCCATGCGGGCGCCAGACCGGTTTTCGCCGACATCGATCCCCGAACCGGCTTGATCGATCCAACGGAGATCGAAAAAAAGATCACGCCCAAAACCAGAGCGATCATCCCCATCCATTTGAGCGGACGCCCCTGCGACATGGACGCCATCCTTGCGGTCGCCCGAAGCCGCAACATTTATCTTGTTGAAGACTGCGCGCACGCCATTGAAACGACCTATCATGCCCGCCACGCCGGAACGTTCGGCGATGCGGGATGCTTCAGCTTTTATGTCACCAAAAACATGACCGCCATTGAAGGGGGAATGGCGATCAGCCAAAAAGCGGAGATCGTGGAAAAAATCAAGACGCTGGCCTTGCACGGGATGACCGCGGACGCCTGGAACCGCTTTTCCGATGCGGGATATAAGCATTACGAAGTGAGCGACTTAGGCTACAAAAACAATCTGCCGGATGTACACGCCGCCCTGGCTCTTTCGCAATTGAAGCGCATCGAATCCAACCTGGCGCGACGCGAAGCCCTGTGGGGCCGATACGATGAAGCCTTCGAGAATTTACCTTGCTTTACGCCCCCGCCGCCGGAGAAAGAAACCCGCCACGCCCGCCATCTCTACACGCTGCTTTTGGACATCGATTCGCTGGCCATCTCTCGAGACCAGTTTCTGGACGAGCTGCACCGGCGAAATATCGGATGCGGGGTTCATTACCTTTCTCTTCATCTCCACCGCTACTATCGCGAGGCCTATCATCTTCAGCCGAACGATTATCCCAACGCTCTTTGGCATTCCGACCGCACCGTCTCCCTGCCCCTTTCCGCCGCTTTATCCGATCAAGACGCCGGCGACGTCGTCGAAGCGGTTCAAGACATTCTGAATCGCGCCAAAAAATAAAAGACATTTTTTCACTCCCCTCAAAAGTTGGTCGAGAAATTGCTTATTGCAGGATTAACTGTGATGATTTACATTTTTGAGACAATGCTTTCGCCAGGAGCAAGATTAATGGGAAACGATTTTTATAACGAAAAAACACAAAACATCGTTAATGTTCAAGATTTGCTGCATCGTGTGAATGGAAATTTCGATCTTTTGAACCGAATTGTAATTTTATATAACAAAAGATCGCCGGAATTAGTCAAAAAAATTCGAGAGGGAATACATCGAAAAGATCCGTATCTGGTTCGATACGCCGCCCATAATTTACGAGGAATGGTGAGCAATTTCGCTTCCGTTTCCGCTCTGCAGGCCGCTCTTCTGATGGAGCAGGCAGGTGAAAAAGGCGATTTTTCTCAAGCCGATTATCTTTTTGAAAACCTCCTGAAAGAATTAACTTATTTAACTCAAGCGCTCCAAGAAATCCAGGAAAAAGAGAACCTTCCCTCCGCATCCTCCACTTATTCATCAACATGACCCATTCATTTTATAAGCACTACTAATTTTTCTTTCATTTTGTTTCAACGTAAGAATCAATATTGTTTTCATATTTATAATAACCATCTCATTTCGCACAATCCGCTTCTCGATCCTGAATTTCTTCGCCTAGAAGGCGCATGGCAATTCGGATATATTGAGAATCGCGGACCGCCTACTCAAGCCGATCAATAAAGGATGTGAAATGAAAACGATATTGTTTCCTTTCCGGGGGAAATCGATAGGAGGCAGCCATTTATCTTCTCTCGCATTGATGAAGGATCTTGCGGATCGTTATGATTCCAAGATCGTCATTCACGAGAAAGGAGAATTTTATGAATTTTTGCGGCGTCAAAACATCCCCTTCGAGATTCTTTCCATTCCCGTCATCGATCCCCAGGAGGGGAAGCTGCGCACGTTATGGAATTTGATAATAAGTTACTTAAAAATAAAGAGATACTTAAAAGAAAATCAAGTTAAATTGGTCCATACGAACGAATCGACCATGAATTACACCTGGGCGCTTCCCTCCAGGCATGCCGGCGCCCGGCATGTATGGCAGCAATTGAACAACTGGACATCGTCCGCCTGGGAGCGTTTTTTGATTCAGCAGCCTACGCTTGTAGCCTGCAATTCGGATTACACCTACGATCTCTGCATCCGCAAAAAAGACATTGTTGTTCAAACCGATTCGTTCGATCGCGAAAAAATGCAGCTCGATCAGGATCGCGTCAAATGCAAGCGTCAGATTCTGGAGCGATTGGGGATATCCGATAATCCCCCGCTCATCGGCTATTTTGCCAATTATGTTTTTCGAAAAAGACCGATTCAATATTTAAACGCCGCCCGGGAGATCCAGAAAAGGCAAGGCGACGCGGTTTTTGTCATGGCAGGCAACGAGCGGGATTATACCAAAGAAGACCTTTGGAAGCACGCCAAAGAAATCGGCCTGGACAGGAATCTGTATATTTTGGATTTCGTCGATAATATGTGGGAATTTTTAGCGGGATTGGACATCCTCCTGATCACCGCTGTTAACGAAACGGTCGGCCGCACGCCGATCGAAGCCGCTCTGGTGAGAACGCCCTCCGTGGCTACCAGGCATGCCGGCCTGCCCGCGACAATCGGCCACATCGGCTTTGGAGCGCTTATCGATCCCGACGATGTGCAGGGTTATGCGGAAAGCGTAGTGGATATGGTGAAGAATCCGGTCGCCGTCGATGCGAGCGTCGCCTACCGTTATTTTGTCGGCGATCAGTACCAAGAGCGCATACGGGCGGTCTATCCTTGATCGGCGAGAGAAGAAACGGCGGCGGCGCGTTCTTTCCACTCTCCAATTCCTTTCGCCTGCGCTGCATTCGAGGCGTCGACGCCATGCGCAAGCCTTTATTTAGAAGAGCAATGCCTATTGAATAAGCTGTTGCGCCTTAACCGAATTCAATCCCCCTGCATGGAGTCTGTTGAAGCATGCGCTGTTTTTTTCTCTTCGCTCCCGTTTTTATCGAGTGGCCGTTTGCGATTGCGCAGGAAATAAGAAAAACGAATCCGGATGCTTCGTTCGCCGGTCTGCATCGAGGGGGTAAGGACGTCATCCGGCAGATTTCCCTTCATAAAGAGAATTGCTTCGATCCGCTCTATGCCATGGCCGAATTGGAGCAGCAGTGGATCGAAGCGGAAGTCGACCAAGAGGCGCTGGCCGAATTTGAAGCGCGATTCGAGCCGGGATTCATGAAGCGGATTATCGTCGCCGACCGCAAGATGGGATATGGATACGTCACGGGGGGCGTCGTTCCTCCCTGCGCGCTAAGCCGCATGTCGAACGATCATGACATGGTGATCCGTTATTTTTACGGCATGGCGTCTTTTATCGACCGGATGCTGGTCGAGCAGAAGATCACTCACGTTTTCTGTTACGCCGTCGCGGGGGGATTCGCTTTGGCGCTGCGCGAATTATGCCGACATCACAAGATTATTTTCCGGCAATTGGAGCACACGCGCATAGAAACCCTCAACATTCTCGACGATGAGTCGCCGACCATACTCGCCCCCATCGCCCGGCTGTATCAGGAAGCCTTGAAGAATCCCGACCTGGTATCGAGTACGATCCCGCAAGCTGAATTGTATATAAAGAAATTCCGCGAGCATCCCGTACAACCGGGCTACATGGAGCACAATAAGAACGAATTGAAGCGGCAATCATCCTGGCGGGGGATCGTGAAGCAGTTATATCGCGATCTTTACGGATTGGCGAGCGACATCGTCAAACGTCCTGAACGCGAGCTGGAGAAAACCAGCGAATGGGATCTTCTCGTTCATAATCTGCAGCGCGCATTCCGCATGAAAAAGCTGGCGAAGCAGAATCCTTTCCGGACGGTCGAACAAGTTCCCAAGCGCCCCTACGCTTATTTTCCTCTGCACGTCGATCCGGAAGCGTCGACCATGATTTTATCGCCCATGCATGTGAATCAGATACACATCATCGAATCGATATCGAAAAGCCTTCCGCTATCCTGGAATCTTCTGGTCAAAGAGCATTTTCCGATGATCGGCCTGCGCCCGAATGGATTTTACGAACAAATTCGGCGGATGCCCGGCGTCTACCTGATTCATCCATTTGAGAACAATTTCAACTTGATCAAAAACGCCCATATAACCTGCACCATTACGGGGACGGCGGGGTGGGAGTCTCTCTTGTTGAAGCGCCCCGCCATCGTTTTTGGCAACACCCCCTATTTGGCGCTCGAGCAAGGCATGATTCATACGCCCGATTTATCCAATCTTCCCGAAAAGATCCAGGAAGCGCTTTCGATCCCTCCCATCGACGACCGCCGGTTGATTCTATATTTAGCCGCCGTTTACAAGTTGTCGTTTGAATTTCCCTCCCACCTTTTGTGGGGATCGGCGTCGAGAGAAGCCGTCGAAGCGAATTGGTCTATAGTCGAGCATATCAGCAGACAGATCACGGAGGAAAATCCAGAAGTTTTAACGACTGCGCAGGCATAAACGATTCAAATCATCCGGAATGATGCGCATGTTGACAGATCGTCATTCTAAAAAAATAATCGAATGCGCTGCAAAAGCGCCTTTTCTATTATTCTTTCGAGAGAAAAACCAATTTATGCGAACGATCGGCGATTCCATGAAATCGCCGCAGTTCGACGAGGAAAGAACAAGGTCATTATGAAAATTTTAGTAACAGGTTCAAGCGGTCTCATCGGCTCGGAAGTGGTTGAATTTTTTGATGCGAAAGCGTCGCAGATCATCGGCGTGGACAACAATATGCGGGCTGATTTTTTCGGCCCGAAAGGCGACACGTCATGGAATCTAAAACGCTTGCAAGAGAAAACCCGCCATTTTGAACACGCCGATTTAGACATTCGCGACCGAAGCGCCGTCATGAAACTTTTTGACGACCATTCCTTCGAGTTGATCGTACACTGCGCCGCCCAGCCGTCCCACGATCTCGCCAAGGACCGCCCCTTCGACGATTTCGACGTCAATGCGGTCGGCACGTTGAATCTGCTCGAAGCCGCCCGCCGGCATTGCCCGGAAACGGTATTCGTCCACATGAGCACCAATAAAGTGTACGGAGACGCGCCCAACGAGCTGGCCATGAAAGAATTAGAAACGCGCTGGGAGTACGCCGATGAGGCTTACGCCGACGGCATCGACGAAGCCATGCGCATCGATCGCAGCAAACACAGCATCTTCGGCGCCTCCAAAGCGGCCGCCGACATCATGGTGCAGGAATACGGCCGCTATTTTGACATGAAAACCACCTGCCTGCGCGGCGGCTGCCTGACCGGCCCCCATCACAGCGGCGTCGAATTGCATGGATTTCTCAATTATCTGGTGAAAGTCAATCTGGAAGGCGGCGTCTATAAGATTTTTGGATATAAAGGGAAGCAGGTTCGCGATAACATCCATTCGTATGACGTCGCCCGGGCCATCGAAGAGATCTATAAGAATCCCCGATGCGGCGAGGTCTATAATATCGGAGGAGGGCGAGGCAATTCCTGCTCCATTCTGGAAGCGTTCCAGCGCATCGAGGCCGTCAGCGGGAAGCCGATGAAAAGCGAATACGTCGAACAAAACCGCAGCGGCGACCATATCTGCTATATCAGCGATCTGACCAAACTCAAAACCCATTACCCCAATTGGGACATTACAAAATCTCTGGACATGATCTTTGAAGAGATCGCGGCAAGCGTTCAAAATCGGTAGGACAGCCGGCGGGATGATCCGGGCGGCGCTTCGGCGGGATAAGAAGACGCTTCAATTTGAATGAAAAAATTGGCAAAGAACCGCCCAGGGCGTCTTTGCCAATATTTTCAGATCGAGGCGCAAGGATCGCAGGTTGGCATAGGCGATGTCTAAACGAACCATTTCAGCGAAGCTCAAAGCGTTCTTGCCGCTGACCTGCCAAAGCCCGGTCATGCCCGGCAAAATATCAAAACGCCCGCTATGCCACAAGGAATATTTTTCCACTTCATAGGGAATGGGAGGACGGGGGCCCACCAAACTCATCTCGCCCCGCAAGACATTGATCAACTGGGGAAGTTCGTCGATGCACGATTTGCGCAGGAAGCGCCCGAAGGGGGTGATGCGCGGATCGTCCTCGATCTTGACCATCGGCTTATTGGCGTGATTTCGATCACGGGCGCTCGAATCCCGGATTAAACTGACGAGATAATCTTTATGGATGTTTTCATCCGCGCCGTTCTCCATGGTTCGGAATTTAAGAAGGACAAAGCGTCTTCCGCCTAATCCGACGCGCTCCTGGCGAAAAAAGACGGGGCCGGGAGAAGCCAGTTTGATCGCGGCGGCGACGATCAAAAACAGGGGGAAGGTCAGAATCAACAAGACCGCGGAACCTATCAGATCGATCGATCTCTTCCAAAGAGGCGCGGCGCCCAAAAAAAACGTCTCGAAGGGATGAAAAGTCGCTCGAACCATGCTTATGCGATCCTCTTCTCAGACGATTTGATCGGCGCCGGGTTCTTCAAGGCGGACAGCCGGCCGCTGAGAGGTTCATCGCTTTCCTGATGCGCAATGGATGGGAGCGCCTGTTTGATCAGATCCGACGGATAACTGAATACTTCGCATTGCAGTTCGTAATAGTCGGAGTTTTCTCGAGCATGGGATTTCAACCGGGCGTTGAAAATTTCCTCCAGAGATTGGATCAGCACCAGCGAATCCTCCCAGCGGGTGTTGGGAAGGATCATGCCGATTTGCTTTTGATCGCGGCTGTAAAATCCTTTGCTGTCGCATTGCCGAACTCGTTGCGAGACAATGCGAATCAGGAGATTTTTCCACTCTTCTTCTCGTTTCTCGATATGATTTATCTGAGGAACGGTTAAGACGACGACGGTGAACGGCAATCCGCTGCGATCCGTCCGGCAGCGCTCTTCAAGAATCCGGTTTTCAAAGTCATTGAATTCGAGAAATCCGAGTGAAGACGCATCGGTCTCGCATTTCTGCTTTTTGGGCGTTCCATGGAATCCCAAAATATTCCAAAGGGAAGAAAACATTGAGCAGCCTCAATAATATATTAAATAGTACACAGATCCTCTTCGACGACTTTCCAAAGACGTTCTTTGGAATGACGTCCTCGATCTCAACCCTTATGAACAAAAAGGAATCCAAACACAGAGAAATACTGAGGAATCCAAAAACGATTCGCAGCCGACCCGAATCAAGGCTTCCATCATTAACAATCAGATAAAGAATAAGTTATGACAACTCTATTCAAATTTTACCACGTTTTCAAAGAAAGTGTATAGCAAAAGAATATTTTCGACAATTTTATCTCTATTGAAAACAATTTTATCTCTATTGAAACTAAGGCATCATATTATTCTTGGGCAAATCGGATCCGGCTTATTTTCTCCGTTTCTGGCTTGATTTGCTTTTGGGCGGCGTTTTATCCATTACAATAAAGATGAAACGGAAAGAGAGAGCATGATAACCGGCGAACAGATTTCCCTATTGCCGAATCAGCCCGGCGTTTATTTGATGAAGAACGCAGAGGGCGAAGTCGTGTATATCGGGAAAGCCATCGATATCCAGAAGCGAATCCGGTCGCATTGCCAGAGACGCGACGGCGCCTTTGCATCGCCTTTTGTCGAGTTTGTCGCCAAAGTAGATTTCATCATCACCGACAACGACGTGGAAGCGCTTCTGCTGGAATACAATCTGATCAAGAAGCACAATCCCCCTTACAACGTCAAACTCAAAGACGACAAACGCTACCCCTATATCAAAATCACCAGCCAGGAAGACTACCCGCGCGCCTATTTAACCAGGACGGTGGAGGCCGACGGCGCCCGATATTTCGGCCCGTTCCCGCACGTCGCCCAAGCGCGGCGGACGCTATCCGCTTTGCACGAGATCTTCCCGCTGCGCACATGCAAATATGAGTCGGATAAATTATTGAGCGTGCGCCCCTGCCTCGATTACGAGATGGGGCGATGCTGCGCGCCCTGCGGTTCGATCGTGGGTAAAAACGAATACCGGCAGTTGTGCGGGGGCATGACGGCTTTTTTACGCGGAAGCCACGACAGCGTCATTCGCACGCTGCGCGAACGCATGGAGACCTGCGCGGAATCGATGTTGTTTGAAAAGGCCGCGTTTTATCGCGATATTCTGGATGCGGCCCACCAGTTCGCCGAACGGCAGAAAATGATGCACCAGACCGTAGAGAATCAGGATTTCGTCGGATGCGGCCGGGTGCACGACGCGGCCTGCATCGCCGTCATCCGGCGGCGCGGAGGGCGGGTGCTGGGAGCGTCCAAGCATTCGCTGGACAATATCAACCACGCGGACGCGCAGGAGATTCTCTATTCGTTTTTACTGCATTTTTACGCCCATAATACGGACATCCCCAAAGAAATCTATCTTTCTTCCACGATTGGAGCGGATCGAGTGAGCATGCTGGAAAAGGCGCTGACCGGCATGATGGAGAAGCCGGTGCGGCTCAAGACGCCCCAGCGGGGCGGAAAGCACGCCATGCTTCAGTTGGCGGAGAAAAACGCCCTGCATTACGCCGAGCAGCAGTATCGAAAACTGCACGGCGTCCGGCGCGGCGTAGCGCGAAACGTCATTTCACTGCAGGAGTCGCTGCGCCTGGAAGTGCTGCCGCTGCGCATCGAAGGGTATGACATTTCGAACACCCAGGGAAATGAATCGGTGGGCGCCATGGTGGTCTTTGTCGACGGGAAGCCGTATAAATCCGGCTACCGGCGCTTCAAGATCAAAAGCGTGGAAGGCCCCAACGACTTCGCCATGATGCAGGAGATGCTCCGTCGGCGCTTCAAGCATGGAGAAAATAAAGACGACGAAAAGAAGCGATTCGCCGAACCGCCCGACTTGATCATGATCGACGGCGGGAAGGGACATCTGCATGCGGCGATGGAGGTGCTGGACGAGTTGGATATTCAACATTTCCCCATCTGCAGCCTGGCCAAGCGCGAAGAGGAAATCTATCTGCCGGGCATTCCCATGCCCATCCGGCTCGACCGGCGCAGCGAAGGATTGAAACTGCTGCAGCAGGTGCGGGATGAGGCGCACCGCTTCGGCATCACGCATCATAGAAAGCTGCGCGGACGGCGCATGAAGGAATCCATTCTGCGCGACATCCCCGGGATCGGTCCGGCCAAAGAGCGCGCGCTGCTGCAGAAGTTCGGATCCGTAGAGAAACTGCTCGAAGCCAGTGAGGAAGAACTGCAATCCATCCCCGGCGTCACCGCCCGGCTTGCCGAAATGATACAGAGCCATCTACATACAAAGCCATCTACGCAAAGAGGCGCCGTAACAAATCCTATACAAAGACAAAGCCGGCGGGAGAAGTAATGATCTTCTTCTCCCGCCGGTCGGTATAGAGAACTTGATGAATCGGATTTAACGGCTCGCCCCCTCCCCGCCGGGCTGGTAGGGAAGGTCGCGCAGGGCTTTCACGTCCGCGGGAGAGCGATTCGATAGATCCAGATCCGTCCACAATGTGCCCGATCCCGTCTCCCGGATGATGATGTCCAGATCGGGATTGAGTTCCTTGGAAAGCGCATAAAGGCGGTAGGCCTCCGTATTTCCTCCGAACGCCGAGACGCCGAGATTCTGCCCGTCCGCTTTGGCGGTTTCCAGATATTCGACCTGATCCGCATCCGCTTTTCCCAGCGCCAGCCGTTTTTCGCCTTGAATGGCGGCCGTTTTGGTGCGCAATTCCGAGACGCGCAGTCCTGTCTCCGCATCGATCTGACGCGATTGATACTCCTTCGAAGCATCGATGACGCTGGCCTGCGCCAAATATTCCGCCGCCGTCTTCTGCACGGCTTGATCGATCATCTGCGATGAAATGTTGAGCTGCGTTTCGGTCTCCGCCGTGATGCGCTGCTGCTCCAGCGTATCCTTGCGCAACTGCGCCAATTTGGCTTTTCGAATGGGATCCTTCAGGCGGTCTTCCGTGTCGATCCGCCGCACATACGAAAAGACGAGGTGCACGCCGTTGGGATCGCAGACAGTTTGCAGACTGTCGGAAAAACTGTCTTGGAACACTTCACGCTGGGTGCCCGTAATGAGGTTGCGGCCCTGGAACTTCTGCCCCTCCTCCTTGATCTTCGTGAGAATCTGGGGAATGACGATTTTGTTCTCGATGCTGGTAGTGGTCTGCCCCTCGACCACATTTCCATAACTCTGAACCACTTTGGGAACATCCTCCGGCTTGTACAACAGAAGAACGCTCACCGTCGTCGTGAACTTGAATCCGTCGAGCGAATTGAACTCAACCGGCTCGTCGACATGAACATCGGCATTGCCGACGGTCATTTCGCCGGCCATGATCTGTCGGTAGCCGATCTCCATCACATCAACTTGAAACTCGCGAGGATTGACATGATATCTCCCCGGAGGAAGAGTGACGGCCTGCACGCCCCGCTCGCCTTCCCGCGAGAGACGCCCCTGCTCGGGCAAAACCCCTTCCTGAGCCGTCAATACGCCCACATAACCGGGTTCGATCTCTGTCTCGGGGATGATGTCGATATCATAGCCGCGCGGATTGAGCAAATGCCAGCCCGGCCCCAAAACCTGGCGCCAGGTTCCCTTCTCTCCCCGATTCGCCAGGATTCGATCCGGCGGGAGAGGATCGCCGCCGCGCGAAGTGACGACGCCGATCTTTCCAATGGGGATCTGGGGGATGTCGTACAATTCGAACGAGTACCAGATCAATCCCGCATAGGGGTACAGGTAATGCCGCCCCGGTGCGAGAGGCTTTTCCCAGATGCCTTTGTATCCCCGGGAAACCAGAACCTGCATCTCGTCTCCGCCGTCGGGAGACGAGCCGGTTTTTTGAGTGACGACCATCATTTTTCCGGGAGGCACGTCGACGCGACAGAAAAAGTAACTGTACGTGAAAAAGAGAAACACAACCACGGCGAGGAAGCAAAAACCGAGAAAGCCCCAGCGAATGTATTGTTTGTTATATGCGCTCATTTTTTCACCTCCACGCCCAAGAGTACGTTGGCATTCAACAGATCGGTTCCCGAAAAGATTTCATCGATGCGGGGAGCGAGCGTCTGAGTCATCATGTAGCGCGCGTAGTTCTCGGCCGCTTCGCTCCCTTGCCCGAAGGCGTTCACGGCGGCTTTTTGAGCGTTGGCTTCGGCCTGGTATTGAAGCAGGAGCGCGTCCGCTTCGGCGCGGGCGAGGGTGCGGGAGGCGTCGGCGATATTCTTGGCCGCCTGCAGTTCCACCCGGGCGGCGTCAAGTTCCTTCTGCGCCTGCAGCACTTCGACGTCCTGCGCACGCTGCCGGTCGAGCAGTTCTTTGAGCATTTCGGTTTCTTTGTCGACGATATCCTTCTCTTTTTCGGCTTTGGTTTTTTGGACCTGAAGTTTCAGCTGCTCCGCATTCTGGGTGATTTCCTGCAGGAACTGCTGCTGCTCCTGCACGGCGATTTCGCGATCCTTGAGGATGTTCAACACATCTTCGGGCGGCAGAATGGTTCGAACGCCCGTCTCCTTCATTTCCACGCTGACCGAATGGACGGCGTGGGCTAAAGCTTCTTGAAGATCGTCGCCGAATTTCTGGCGGGTTTCGCCGGAGATGAAATTGGTGGCTTCCTGGTTGGAGCCGATGATGCGTGAAAAATTCAAGATCGAGGGGAGAATGATCTTATCTTCGACTTCGGTCTCCTCGCCGAATTTGACGAAGGTCAAGGATGCGTTTTCATCGGGGATGAACCATTCCACGCTGCAATTCAAACTAATGGGAAAGCCGTCATACGAGGGAAAAGTGACATCCGAAATATCGGTTCGGCGGGATTGAATATTGACCAGATCGACCTTCTGAACATACGGATTGATAAAATAGGTGCCCGGCGTAAGAGCGAGTTTCTGCACGCCGCGTTCGCCGCTTTCCGAGAGAAACTGATTGGGCTTTGCGGGCAGCGGACCGGACAGGTTGGTCACGACGCCCACATAGCCGGGCGGGACTTTTGTGGCCGGCGTAACCACGACATCGTAGGCGTAATCATTGCTGTACTCGGGGTAGAAGCCCGGCTTTAAAGCGACGTCCAGAATGCCTTTTTCTCCTTCCCCGGCGATGACTTGACCGGGCGGCAGGTCGCGGCCGAATTTCCGGACGACATACCCTACGTTGTTTTCGGGGATTTTGACAACGTCAACAATTTCCACCCGCGTAAAGACGGGATTGACGAAATGCAATCCCTCCCGGAGCACCTGAAGTTGAATCCCCATCTGCCCGGGCTCCACGGCAATGAAGCCGTTCTCCTCGGGGGGTTCGACGCCCCGGTACTGCATGACAATCGCCCCTTGGTTGGGGCCGACGTTGACCATCAGCGAATAATACAAAATGGTCCCGAGAATGACGGCGAGAACCACGGCGGCAATGATGACTGACAAGGAACCCTTCTGAAGAGGATTGTTTTTCTCAATCATCTTGTTGATATCCATACTGATCCTCCTTTTCGATTTTTCATTATCTGCCAATTAAACGAAGCGATGCGGGATGAGTTTTATTACTCTACAGGCATCCGCCTTAAAATACAATCAACTTAAATAGGCCGTTAAAAACAACGGCCCATGAATGGATGGATTTGGGGGGGGATATTTATTATCTATCTAGTCGCTTACTCCGCCTCTTTCATTGATAAGCCATTGAAGGATAAGCATCTCCATTTTTTTGTGTGATTCTGAACAAGATGATAATTTTAATGATGTCGGAAAAAATAAAGCGCACGACGCTTTAACATGCAATTTATTTTTAGGGGCGGCGCGTCTATGATAGAAATAAGAATCACTTCAGCCAGAAGCACTAGAAAGGGATAATCATGATTCGAGTAGGGATTCTAGGATTCGGATTCATGGGCAAAATGCATTTCAATTGCTATCAAGCCTGTGAAGGCGCACAAATCGTCGCGATCTGCGATGCGGATGAGAAGCGATTAAAAGATTCAGGCGGCATGGCGGGCAACATTGAAGGGGCCGACAAAGCCTTGGATTTAACGGGGATCGAACTGTATTCGGATTTTGACCGGATGCTGGCGGAAGCCAACCTCGACGCCGTTTCCATCACGCTGCCGACTTTTCTGCATAACAATTTCTCAAGCCGTGCGTTGAAAGCGGGCGTCAATGTGTTGTGCGAAAAACCTATGGGGTTGAATCTCGCCGATTGCGACAGCATGATCGAGGCGGCGCAGCAAAGCGGGAAAGTCCTGCAAATCGGCCAATGCATCCGGTTCTGGCCGGAATACGCCCACGTCAAAGAAATCATCGACAGCGGGCAATACGGTAAAGTGATGGCCATGACGCTCCGGCGATTGACCGCCGCTCCCACCTGGGGGCATGAAAACTGGATTCAAAACATTGAACGCAGCGGAGGCGTTGAACTGGATTTGCATATTCATGACACGGATTTCGTACAATATGTCTTCGGCTCTCCCAAAGCGGTCAGCAGTTTTGGCGCGATGCGGCCGCAGGGCGGATTGGCCCATCTCACTACGTATTATCACTATGAAGACGGTCAGATGATCTCGGCGGAGGGCGGCTGGATGATGAAGCCCGGCTTCGGCTTTGAAATGAGTTTTAATGTCGTCATGGAAGGCGCCACGATTATGTTCGATTGTTCGCGCGATCCCAGCTACAAAATCTGCCTGGATAACGGCGAAGTTTTGACGCCGAAAATGGAGATAGACAACGGCTATGTGCCGCAAATCAAGCATTTTGTTCAATCGGTGCGAGGTGAGAAGGTTCCCCCGGTCGTCACCTTGGAAAGCTCGCGCAACTCGGTTCGGATCGTCGAGGCGGAGCGGGAATCGATTCGAACCGGACAACGCGTCGCTTTGGATTAAAACGGAGCATTTTGAGTAAGAATATATCAAAGACTAAACGAGGAGAATAAAATCATGCGAACCTGTAGCGAATGGCCGGTATCTGTTTGCAGTTGGTCGTTTCAAAAAGACATCGCCGATGTGGCCCAAGCCATGAAAGACCTGGATATAGGCTATATCAATCTGGCGCTGTTGCCGGCGCTGCAAGAAGACGGCGCGGATTATCTGAAGTTCATTAAGGCGCAGGATTGGACGATTAGCAGCACCATGATCAACTTTCCCAGCGAGGATTACTCCACCCTCGACGCCATCAAAGTCTCCGGCGGCATCGCGCCGGACAACGCCTGGGAACAAAACAGAGAATTGACGCTCGGGGCGATTCGTCTTACCGCCGAACTGGGCGCCGAATATCTCCTGATGCACTTCGGCTTCATCGATCACAGCAATCCGGATTATGTGAAGAAATTCTATGACCGCACCCAAATCCTGGCCGACGCCGCCGCGGAAAACGGCGTTAAGTTCCTCATGGAAACCGGTCAGGAGACGGCGGAGGAATTGAAGCATTTTCTCGAAGAAATCAATCATCCCGCGTTGTGCGTGAATTTCGATCCGGCCAACATGATTCTTTATGATAAAGGCGTTCCGACGGAAGCGATCAAGGTCTTGACGCCCTGGATCCGCCATATCCACATCAAGGACGCCACCCGCACCTTGCATCCGGGATCCTGGGGCGCCGAAGTTCCCTGGGGGCAGGGCGAAGTCAACGACATTCTGTTTTTGGAGACGTTGAAAGAGATCGGGTATCAAGGCGCAGTGGCGATCGAACGGGAAGCCGGCGACGATCGATTCGGCGACATCAAAATGG
This sequence comes from Candidatus Omnitrophota bacterium, assembly GCA_016934335.1. Lineage (GTDB taxonomy): Bacteria > Hinthialibacterota > Hinthialibacteria > Hinthialibacterales > Hinthialibacteraceae > JAFGTC01. The sequence goes on from JAFGTC010000220.1 coordinate 33,657, forward strand.
CGGCGGAAAAACTGAGTCAGTTCTCCGCTTGACCCTGAATTAAGACAACGAGGGACGGCGCATTGGCGGGAGTTGGCGCCGGGATATTCATAATCGAATGAGGTGAGAACCATGGCGCGTAAACAAAGCATGCTGGCTCCAGGATGGTGGGATTACACGACGCTCGGCGACGATCTGTTAAACGACGCGGCTCGGCTGACGCCCCTCGATATGCAGAATCTGTCGCGGGATGGCTTCAAGGTTGTCTTTTACGACACGCTCGAAGATTTCTATCTGGCTGAAGCGCTGGAGTATATCAATGCGTGGAAGCAATCGACGGCGGATAATCCCGCCGGAATCTGCGGGCCCATCGGGCCGACCGAACAGCTGCCGCTTGTCGCCCGTTTGGTGAACGAGTTGCAGTTGGACGTCCGCGACGGTCATTTTTGGGGCATGGACGAATGGGTGATTGACGGAAAAGAAGTGGACGCCAATCATCCGCTCTCGTTTGAAAAAGCCGATCGCGAGCTCTGCTTTGACCGGATCGAGAAGAAACTCGTGATGCCCGACCGGCATCTTCATTTCCCCAAAGCGGACGTTTCCGCGTACATTGAAAGTTGGAGCGGCGTCCGCTGCGCCGTCATGCAGGGCGGCCAGGGCGACATCAAACACTGGGCGTTCAACGATCCTCTCAAACGAGAAGGCGCCTATCAAGACGCTCCCCCGACGCCGGAAGAGTATCGCAAACTGGATACTCGGATTGTCGAACTGCATCCGGTGACCATGATGCAAAACGCCCGCACCAGCGGCGGCGGCGTAGTGACCGGCGTTCCAACGCGGGCGATTACGGTCGGGCCGGTTCAAACCTGGCAGGCGGATAAAGTCTCCATCTGGCAGGCCGGCACGCACGACAACCCCTTCGGCATGCGGTTGACGACGTTGATGATCGGCAAAAAAATCGCCGATTCCAGCGTCCCCATGTCTCTCCTGGCCGATCATCCCAACGTCCAATTCAATTTTTATCGCGGGGGAATCGGATCGTGCGACGTAGAGATGCACTAAAAAAACGGCGTTCGATTCAGAGACATCGCCGTCAAATCGAAAAAAGGCCTCATGGACTCAACGTTCATGGGGCCTTTCTCATGACGGCGCCTTTGTGGTCTGCAAACAGCATCTTGCTTCGGCCGGTTCCGCGTCCGATCATCATCGCCGCCATCTTCCCTCACGGGAGAGAGCCGAGCATGATCAAGGCGCTGCTTAGCCGCGATGCGGAGGTGGGGGTCATTCATGCAATTTCCAATCGAGACTTGTTGTCGGCAGGCTGCTGTCGAAGGCATAGATTTGCAGGTCTTCACAGGCGATGTATAAAGTGCGATCGTCAGGCGAGAAACAGCAGGCGGTCATGGTCGAGCCGGGATCGTAGCGCATCAATATCTCGTGAGTATTTGCATCCATTAACGACGGCAGCCCATCACGCTCCGTAACGTAATAAGATTCATCCGACGTCAAGGCGATATCCCGATTAACCGGGATGAATTCGAAAGTCTCCATATCCAGCATGAGAGCTTCTGGAATTTCCGGTCCTGCATTTCGCGAAAAAAAATACCGATCGTTTCGTAAAAAGCGCAAATCGAAAGTGTATAAAACAGATCCTTCAACTCGTGCGCGGTTTGTCAGATAAAAATATTCTTCGGGTATTTCATGAAATATTGTTGCACCATCCTCCGCATTCCAAATTATTATGGGATGGGCAAATTCATGTTTGTGATAATAACTCGAGATTTCGCTCCACTGCACTATTCCGCCTCTCCATTTTTTATTTTCGCTTAAAATCGCTTTATCTAAGTAAACATCTTTTCCAAATGTATGGAGATCATCTTCCGGATCTCCCGGCAAGGTGAATGGTTCATGATAATAATACGAATCTTCCAAAATGATGGTTTGTCCGTCAATGATAACGGATGAAGCGTCATGAATCAGGTTCCCGAAGAAAGGATTACCTTCTCCTTTTTCTTCCACTTTAATATCCCGGTCTGATAAGTGAATCGCATATTTCAAGTAGGAAGCGATTGGAAACGTATTTCCTGTATCTCCACAAATTTCTTCGATTTGAAGACATGTAACATATAAATCCATGCTGGATGATGAAATAGAAAAATTTCCGATCTTTCCGGCAAACGCCATGGAGAAAATAAACTCAGGCTTGACAACGCGATTGTACATTTCTTGGGTAAGAACGACATCGTAATCGTTTACCCTATTTTGGGAGTACGAGGAGTGAATGGAAAAGAATTGTATAAATATAAAAAACAAAATTCGATTGTTCATTTTCTATAGTAATAAGATTTGCCTTCACATATTGATCCGCAATCCGCCGTAAAAGCATTGCGATAAATATTCGTTGAAACCGTTATTATGATCGTCAATATCCCAATGACCCCGATCTTAGATGGACGACTTAACCATCCTTTTTAATTCTTAACTTTTCCAAATAGGCGTGCGCTTTGGCATAAACGCCTCGATTCACTAATCCCCAAAAATGACTTTCTGGTTCGATGGGATATTGGCATAACGCTTTCAGCCCAAAAGCAAGCGAATCATTCTCACCTTGATCTAATAATGAATCGAAGAAAGGAATCGCTATTCGTGAATCTATTTCTTTTAATAAAGCGGCGGATTGAAAGCGTGAAAGCAATGGATTCTTGCTATCGCTGATCCAAGAAATTAAATAGGGAATCGAATTTTTCCCACATGATCGTATCAGGAAAAACACCGGTCTATCTGTCGGCAATTCTTTTTGCTTCTCTATGACTCGCTTAAATGTTGATGAGCCCTGGTATGGAGTGAGGCAAAGACTTATATCTTGCAGAGCGGCGGGTATGATTTCATCGATTTTCAAATTTGCAGCAATCGTATAAATGGAGGATTTTTTTACAATCAAATCATGGGAAAAGGAAGCATTCTCGTAATCCCTCAATAATGCGAGCAAATGAATCTTCAAATCCGTTTTTTTTCTCAAATAGGCTTCCTCATTATTTTCATTTATCAATACGTCTTGAATGATTTTTCCATCGGACAGTTCTTGTACTTTTTGATTCACATCCTCCCGCAAACTTGGCAAATAAACAGGGGCATTTAAATCACTAGAAGAAGCAGAATGACTGCAGAAATGAATAGCGATTAGTAATATAAAAAGATAATTTTTGTTTACATTGTAGAGATTCATTGTATTAATTGCTTTCTAAAGATATTCCAATTATCTTCACTTATATTTCTCTTATATAATACATATACACATTCATTCCTTTTGTCAACAAAAAATTTACAACTGTCACCCCAAACGCATTGTTTGAAAGCGCGCTTAAGTTGCTGAATTTGTACAACATATCTACGATGATTCTTCTACATTTTGGGGTAACAGTTTTTTATTCGGGCAAAATATAGAAGCCCTTGGGAGTGCTTTCGATTATTAATCCTTTTTCACGCAACTCTTTGATATCCTTGGAGATTTGCGTTCTGGAACATTGAAAAAGCTTTGCCAGCCTTCCGCACGTCCACTGTTTCGGTTCCGAGGCGATCAGCCGATAGATTTCCATCAGTCGCTTCCACCTCTCCTCGCTGATTGTACACCGATTCCCACAGAGCCCGACCAGCCATCGTTTTCCCATGGTTCGAATGAATCCAACCTAATAAAAATCAGAGGATTATCTTA
>JAFGTC010000221.1 GCA_016934335.1 Candidatus Omnitrophota bacterium
CAAAATCGTCTTGACCTTCTGAAAATATCTACGAGAATAGCATCAATCAAAAATTTTAGGACGATCGAGTCCTACGAAGATCTTGCAACATTTCGCTGCAAGACAGGAAAGGAGAACGCGGTATGAAAAAGTTGAGTGCATTGAGTGTAATTTGTGCAGCCTTATTGGCTGTGAGCGGCGCGTATGCGGGTCCTTTGGCGGACGCGACATCGGATACCCTCTGGGGGATCGAACTGGGCGGTTATCTTGATGTTTCGTACACCTACGATTTCAACAATCCGGATGATGGAAGCGATGCGATTGGCGGTCGCGCTTTTGCCACCGACGACGATGAGATCCAGTTGAACGCGTTTCAGCTGTACATCGATCGTTTGCCGGAAGATGTCGGCGAAGCGGGATTCCGTTTTGACATCCTCGCCGGCGAAGACGCCTCGGCCATCGGCGATTTGTGGGGAACGGATGATGACATCAGCATCTATCAAGCCTTCATCTCCTACATCGCTCCCATGGGCAACGGCCTGACCATCGACCTCGGCCGCTTCGCCACGTGGCACGGCTATGAAGCCATCGAAAGCCCGGCCAACGATCAATTCTCCCGTTCGTTGTTGTTCACCTATCTGCAGCCCTACACCCATACCGGCATCCGCTTGACCTACCCCATCAACGATCAGTGGGAAGTCAGCGGCGGCATGACTCAGGGTTGGGATGTCGTCGATGACAACAACGATGCCTGGACGTTCCACGGCGCCGTCCGCTGGATGCCTATGGAAAATGTCTACATCCAGAATTCGGTTGCCTACGGCCCGGAACAAGATGATAATGACAGCGATTACACCCTTCTTTATGATTTAGTCGCTACATGGCAGATCGATGAATCGTGGACCGTCGGCGCCAACTTCGATTATGAAAGCACCGAAGATCTCTATAATGACGATGACGTCGATGTATACGGTCTTGGCGGCTACGTGCGCTATGACGTCAACGAAGATATGTACATCGCTTTTCGCGGCGAATGGATCGATGTCGACGAAGGCTTTGCCTATGACAACGTTGTTGTTCCCGAAGATTCTGAAATCTGGGAAATCACGGCCACTCTCGGCTACACCATCACCGACGGTTTGATGACCCGCCTCGAGTATCGTCATGACGACGCAGACGGCGATGTCTTTGACGACGAAGACGGCAAACTTACCGACACGCAAGACACCATCGCTCTCGAAGTTATCTATGCATTCTAATGTGATGAATTCTTAATATATTGAACGTAGTTCGGGATTCATGATTCGAACCGGGCGGTCGCAGGATCGCCCGGTTTGTTATTTAAACCGCCCTGATCAAACGAGATTCATTCTCTCACCTTATAGATTATGCAATCCCGCTCTATAATAGGGGCTTGGGGAGAGCTATGCGCCTGAACCATCAGGCCCTCTCCAGAGTCCTTCGCCCTGTTTGATCGCCGGCCGTGAGACGCGCGCGTTTCAGATGAAAACCCAACACGTTCGGGCCGATTTTTCGTCATTGAAGGCAATGCGCATCGCGCCCGCCATTCACGGCGAAATGTTTAGCGGCGATTGTCCGGCTTGCGATAGAATAAGCGGCGACGTACTCGAGCCAACCAGTCCACGCAAATATGTAGGAGAGAAAAAAGAATGGCTGACAAGCAGACTACGAAGAATGGAGTCAATCGACGGGAATTCTTTTCAAAATCCGGCAAAGTGACCGCCGCGCTGAGCGCCGCCGCCGTCGCCGGCCCCGCCATCAACGTCCTGGGAGCGAATGACCTGGTTCGCGTGGGCGTCATTGGACCGGGCAAACGCGGAAGATATCTGATGAAAATGGCCACCGACGCCATCGTCCGCAATGAATGGAATACCGACGTGAGCATGCAGTTCACCGCCGTCGCCGACATTTACGAAGGCTGGCGCGAACAAGGCGCCGCCCAGGGCGAACGATTCAACGATGTGTTGGAAAATGAAGGCGAAGTCGAACAGTACGACCATCACGAAAAACTGCTGGCCGATAAAAACGTCGACGCCGTCATCATCGCCACGCCCGAGCATCAACACGCCGCTCAACTCATCGACGCTCTCAAAGCCGGCAAAGACGTCTATTGCGAAAAGCCCATGGTGCAGAACATCGCCCAAGGCAAGCGCGTTTTAGACGCCTTCAAAGGCAGCGACCGCGTCGTGCAGGTGGGAACCCAGCGCCGCAGCATCCCCCTCTTCCAAAAAGCCAACGAGATCGTTAAAAAAGGCGACCTGGGCCAGGTCACCTACTGCGAAGGCTGGTGGCACCGCAACGAGGCCGACAACAAGCCCGGCCCCTGGGCCTACCCCATCCCCGACGACGCCTCTCCGGACGTCATCAATTGGGACGAGTTCCTCTACGAAGCCCCCAAAACCGCTTTCGACAAACAGCGCTACTTCCAGTGGCGCAGCTTCTGGGATTACTCCAACGGCATCGGCAGCGACCTGATGGTCCATCAAATCGACGCCATCTGCATGGTCATGGGCGTCGGCGTCCCCAAAAGCGTCATCGCTTCCGGCGACCTCTATAGGTGGAAAGACGGCCGCGTGACCCCCGACACCTGGAGCTGCATCTTGGAATTCGAAGAAGGCTTCCAGATCAACTACAACGCCCGCTTCAGCGGCGTCGTGCGCCCCAACGAATCCTATGTGATCGAGGCCGAAATCAACCGCCTGACCAGCGGTAAAACCAAAAAAGAATGCCTGGACGCCCTCGAACTGCTGGTCGACGAAGGCATCCTCATTGATAAAATCCAAGACTACGGCGTTCGCATCTGCGGATCCAAGGGAATGATCGAAGTCTTCTGCCACCACGATATGAATGTCTGGCCCGAAGTTCCCTACATCTGGGGCGGCGCCAACGAACTGGAATTCCAGAATTACAAATACTGCGACAGCCAGGCGGAAGCCACCGATCAAGCGGTGCGCGGCCACATGCAAAACTGGCTCGAATGCATCATGACTCGAAAAGCCCCCAACTGCACCGTCCAGGAAGGATTTGACGGCGCCTGCATCTCCAACATGGGCACCATGTCCTTCATGAGCGGACGCAAAATCCTCTTCGACAAAAAAACCATGGAAGCCAAACCGGTTTAATTTTCCCCTCTCATAAGTTGATACGAAGGCCGCGCTGTTCTGCGCGGCCTTTTTTCTTCTCCCCAATTCCATTTCTTCCCCCGCAATTCCATGCCCGTCAGGCGCCCAGATTGTTCACGTCATCCAATCAACCTATCTATTCATCCCCGGTTTGATAAGATTCTCTCATTTCCCCGAGACTTATTTTTTCCAGGAAAGGAAGGCCGCATGAATTCTCCCCTCTCCCAAGCCGGCCCGGGTTTATACCGCTGGATTGTTTTTTTTCTCTTAGCTGTTGGATATTTATTGGTGAATTTCCACCGTCTCTGCCCCGCCGTGGTGGCGGTCGATTTGATGGACGATCTGAAAGCCGGCGGAAGCATGATGGGGCTTCTGGCCTCCGCCTATTTCTATCCCTACGCCCTCATGCAAATCCCCTCCGGCCTGCTCTCCGATTCCTGGGGCCCCCGCAAAACCATCACCACGTTTTTCATTCTGGCCGGCCTCTCTTCGATCGCTTTCGGATTCGCCTCGACGGCGGGCTGGGCGATTGCGGCCCGAGTGTTCGTCGGCGTCGGCGTGGCCATGTTCTTTGTTCCCATCATGAAGATCCTCACCTGCTGGTTCACGGTCTCCGAATTTTCCTTCATGACCGGCCTTTTCATAGCCGTCGGGGGCGCAGGCGCCCTCACAGCCGCGACGCCCCTGGCCTACCTGAGCATGTGGATCGGCTGGCGGGGCAGTTTCATCTTCATCGGCGTCGTCACCCTGGTCTCGGCGGCGGCGATCTGGATCTTCGTGCGCAACACGCCCGAAGAACTGGGCTGGCCGGCCGTTCGCCTCAAAAATCCCTCCGAAGAATCCTCCGGCCAGAAAATCCGCCTGTGGACGGCCATGAAGGAAGTGGTCAAATCCCCCCGCTTCTGGCCGCTCTCGTTGTGGTATTTTTGCAATTTCGGATTGTTTTACAGCTTCGGAGGCTTGTGGGGCGGCCCTTACCTGATGGACGTCTACCGGTTGAGCAAAAGCGAAGCGGGCGCCATCTTAAGCATGATGGCGATTGCGATCATTATCGGAAGCCCCATCTTCAGCTTCGTCTCCGACCGCGTCCTCCGCTCCCGAAAGAAGGCGCTTGTCTTATCGACCTTCGTCATGCTTCTGCTCGTTCTCGCCATCGCGTTTTTCACGGCGCAATTCAATCGCCCCATGCTGTACGTCTGGTGTTTTCTGTGGGGATTCTTCGGGTGCTCGTCCTCCGTCATCGGCTTCGCCGCCGCGAAGGAATCGTTCCCCATCTCCATCGCAGGAACCGCCATCGGATTGGTGAACGGCTTCCCCTTCCTGGGCGGCGCGCTCATGCAGCCGCTGGTGGGTTATGTGCTGGATTCGTTTGGAAAAGGCCCCGCCGGGTATCCCGTCGAGGCCTACAGTCAGGCGTTTTTATGGTATATCGCCGTCGCGATCGTCTCTCTCATCAGCGCCTTTTGCATTCACGAAACCTTCGCCGAATCCGGGGAGGCGCCTTCCGCCTGAAGCGCCTCTTACCCACGAAACATCCGCAGGCCGGCGCTCAGATCATTTCCGCCCGCCGGGGCCGAACACAAGTATATCGCCCTGGCTGACCAGTCCGTTGCTGGAGCTATACACCAGCGCCAACCGGTTATCCTGCAGTTCGGAGAGATTATCGGGCCCTTGGCTGGCCAGAATATAATGAGGCTTCTTCGGGGCCCCCGGCGCATTCTCCGCCGCCCAATCCAATCGATCATCGAACCAATGGCAAGGCCCGACGTTGATGTAAAAATACTCCCTCGAAGCGAATGTGCTGGTGCGGCTTCCTTCCTGCGTATTGAACGGATCGACGGGAGCGACGCTGGTGTAAGCCACCGGCGTCCAAATCTCTCCCGCGCGGAACTGCACGCCGCCCATAATTTCCAGCGAGCAGGAATCCGGATAGGCGTTGTTGTCCATGCGATACATTTCGATGGCCGTCGCCATCGATTTGAGATCGGCCTCCACCCGCGCGATTTTCGCCCGCAGCTGCGCCTGCAAAAAGTTGGGAACCGCAATCGCCGCCAGGATGCCGATGATGGCGACTACGATCAGTAATTCAATCAGCGTAAATCCCTTTTTCTCCATTTCCGGTTCTCCATCATGGATCGAGATTCATCACGTCAAGAAAATACTTCTTTACTACGAGATTAAAGAACTTTGCCCAGCTCGTCAATCATTTCTCGTAAAAAAATGTGAAACGCCGAGAATATTTTTTTTGAAACGAATTAAAAGTCCTCGAAGGGGGAGAACAGCACGCTGACGGATTCGCCGTTATGAATCCTCCGGATGGCTTTGGCGAACATTTTGGCGACCGACAATACCTTGATCTTGTCGATTTTTTTGGCGCCTTCGACCGGGATGGTGTTCGTCACCACGACCTCGCTGATGCACGAATTCTGGATGCGCTCCACCGCCTCGCCGCAAAGCACCGGATGAACGACGCCCGCCCGGATGTCCGTAACGCCGTGCTCCAGCAGGATGTCCGCGGCGTTGATCAAAGAGCCCGCCGTCGAGATTTCATCGTCGAAGATGATCGCCCGCTTATCCTTAATATCGCCGATGATATGCTTGGCGACCGCCGTGTCTTCGTTGCCCAGGCGCCTCTTGTCGACGATGGCGAGCGGCAGGTTGAGCAGGCGCGCATATTTATCGGCCCGCTTGGCGCTCCCCGCATCCGGCGCAACCACCACCGTGTTCTCAATATCCGTCGAGCGGAAATAATCGATCAAAACCGGCGTCGCCAAAAGGTGATCGGCCGGAATCCGGAAAAATCCCTGCACCTGAAACGAATGCAGATTCATGATCAAAACCCGGTCGGCGCCGGCCGCTTCAATCAAATCCACCATCAATCGCGCCGCAATCGAAATGCGCGGCTGATCTTTTTTATCAGAGCGAACATAAGGAAAATAAGGGATGACCGCCGTCACCCGCGCCGCCGAAGCGTGTTTCAGCGCATCGATCATAAGCAGCAGTTCGACGATGCGCGTATTCACAGGCGCCGTCGATGTTTGGATGACAAATACGTCGCATTCGCGAACATTTTCACCAATTTTTACAAACAGATTTTCATTCTTGAATTCGATGATCTCGACCTTCCCCATGGGAACGTCAAGAAATCCACAGATTTCCCTGGCCAACGCGGGATTCGATAAACCGGAAAAAACCTTGAGCGCCCGTCCGCTGTTCTGCACGATCCTATTTCCTCTCTTTCCTGCTTCTGCTCGAAATCATTTCAGTGCGGGGCTTTCTTCAAAAGCCGCATTGTAACGCATCCCAAACACCACCGGGCATAATCTATAAAAAAACTCACAGCGACTGCAATTTTTCAAACGCGGCGCGCGCGACAATCAATTCCTCATTTGTTGGAACCACCCAGATGGCGGTCCGGGCGCCTTCGCCCGAAATATCGGCTTCCACAGCCGCCGCCCCCTTATTTTTAACCGGATCGATGCAAATTCCCAAGTGCTCCAGCCCGCGGCAAACCTCTTCGCGCACGCGATCGCCTCGTTCGCCGATTCCGCCCGCAAAGGCCAGCACGTCTACTCGCCCCATAACCGCCATATACGAGCCGATAATCTTTTTCACATGATAACAGAACGACTGAAAAGAAAGGGCGGCGTCTGCATTCCCGCCATCCATGGCGGCCTCGATGTCGCGCATGTCCTCCGAAACGCCCGACAACCCCCGGAAGCCGCTTTCTTTCGTCAACATGCGAACCATATCGTCCACCGAATATCCTTCTTCACGCATCAGAAACAAGACCGCAAATGGATCGAAATCGCCGATGCGAGCGGCGTGAAACACGCCGGTCTGCGGCGTAAATCCCATGGACGTATCGATCGACTTCCCGCCGGAAATGGCGCATAACGAGGAACTGCCCCCCAAATGGCAGGAAATGACGTTCAACTCCTCTTTGGGGCGGCCGACCAATTGGGGAACTCGCTCCGAAACATAACGGTGCGAAGCGCCGTGAAATCCGTAGCGCTCGATCTTGTGCTTCTCCCGCCACTCTTTGGGGATCGGGTAGACGCGCGCATAGTCGGGCATGCTTCGATGAAACGCCGGCTCGAACAATCCGATCAGCGGCGTTTCCGGCAGCATGTCGTGAAACAGGCGAACGGCGTTGATATAAGGCGGATTATGCGCCGGCGCCAGGAAGACATAATCGTCCATGGCCTTCAAGACGTCTTCGTTCAGGAATTCGCACCCGACATAACCTTTGGCGATGACCGTCTTGAAAGCGACGCAGTCCAACTGCGATAAATCCTCCAGCACGCTTCCCTTCATGCGATCCAGAATAAATTCGATCGCCTCGCGATGCGCCGGAAACGCGCGCTCTTCCCGGCCCTCATCGCTTCCGTGCGACCAGGTCGCCGTTCCCTTTTCGGCTCCAATCCGCTCGATTCGGCCCGAAGCCAGCATCTTCTCTTCGGGGAAATCATAGAGCCTGTATTTCAATGACGTGCTGCCTACATTGGTGACCAGAATGCGCATCTATATCCTAAACCTTTCCCATGGATTTCATTCGGCGAGAGCCGCACCTACGATATTCTGCATGTTTTATGTTACCATGATCACCAAAATCCGTCACGATGAGTGTTGTATGTTGAGCGAGATTTCTTTCGGGATATGATATCCTCCCATGAATACATCGAAAAAGAATTCTTTTTTTACGCCCCTAACCAGCCGATTCTATTGGATCATCGCGGCGTGCATTGTCGGCGCGATGGATGCGTTTTGGTGGGGGCTTTATTTGGAGGCGGTGAGAATCGCCTCCTACAATCCCCTTGGGACGCCGGCGTTGACTCATCAGCTGGGCATGACCGCCTACTGTCTGCTTTCCCTGCTTCTTTTGTTGATATGCGCCGGCATTCTGCATAGACCCGAAAATTCTGCGCCATGGCCGCCTAAAGAAAAAGACCTGTATTACCTGTGCATGATGTTGAGCATTGTCTTTTTAATGACCGGATACGAATTTCTATTCTGGTCGGATTGGAGATATTGGGATCCCACGCCCTACATTCTGACCAAGGGATTCTTTGTGGGCATGTCCGTCGTTTTTCTCTTGCGGGTCGCTGGAATTCGGTGGTGAGTGGAATCCCGCGAACGAAGAGTTTCCCCCTTCTGAAATTCTCTCCTGAAAAACGGCTTTATGATTTGGAATGATGATTGTTGAAATGATTGCGGATATGCTCCAGCATGGCGATGATGATAAAAAACAGAACGATCTGGGTCAACACCACATATGCGCCGAACGGCTCTGAAATCAGGGCTAAAATCAAGGCTGCGCTGCCTTCGCAAAGGGTGATCAGATGAATGAAGAAGACGGCCCGCCGATGGCTCATCCCCAAAGCGACCAGCCGGTGTGAAAAATGATTCTTGTCCCCTACATAGATAGGCTGTCCATTCTTGATCCGGATCAAAATGACGGAAAGCGTGTCAAAAATAGGAACCGCCAAAATGACAAAGGGCATGACCACCGCCCAGGCGGTCGCCGTCGAGGCGTCGGATTGATAAAAAGTCCCTTGAATGGTTAAAGCCGCCACCGAATACCCGATAAACAGAGAGCCGGCATCCCCCATAAAAATCGACGACGGATGTAGATTATAGCGCAGAAAGCCGGCGATGCATCCCGCCAAAGCGAAGGAAACCGATGTCATAAACACTTGTTTCTCAACCAGATGCGTCGATATCCCTAATAAAAGCAGACAAATCATGGCAACCCCGCCGGAGAGGCCGTCCATGTTGTCCAGCAAATTGAAGGAATTAGTAATCAAGACGAGCCAGAACAATGTCAAGCAGTAATTGACGACGGGATGAGTAATAAACAAGCTGATCCTAATGTCCGCCGCATAAAGCAGGGTCGCCGCAACGACCTGTCCGCAAAGTTTGATCCACGGGGACATCCCAAAGCGATCGTCAATCAATCCCACCAAAAAAAGCAAAGCCCCGCCGGCGAGAAATCCGATCAATTCCGTCAGCGCCTGGTCGACCCCTTTGGCGCTCTCCGCCAGTAGATTGAGCTGACGAATCATCCACGACTCGGATTGCAGATCGAGATTATAAATCCAGTATAAAAACAGTAAATTACCGACAATCAGCGCCAAAAAGCCCAAAAATATGGCGGCGCCCCCTAATAGAGGCTTGGGCTGAATATGTACTTTTCGAGCGCCCGGTTGATCCAGAAAACCCAGGACAGGCGCAAAACGCCTCATAAGAGGCGTCAACAAAACCGTAATAAGAAAACCTTGTGCGAATAAGAGAATATAATGATGCCAAGTCATTGAATTATGAAACGCCCAGTTTCAGTGGGAAGCCTTCATGAACACTGCAAAGACAATCGTTATCGATAGCGCTCGCCTCGATTTTTCAACGGGTCAATATATCCGAATGCAATCCCTGATGCAAGAAGAAGAAACAATCCGCGTCCTCTTCCAACCCATGCAATCGCCATGTCTTCTGTTCCATTTTCGACACATCTGTGTCATTTTGATCATACTTTCATGCTTCATCGCAGCAAAAACATGCTTAAAAAGCCTATTCCGCTTGGTATATTTATTGCATTATATTTTAATAGGTCGAATCAGAACAAATGAACACCAAAACCAACGATCGTAAAAAGAGTGTCTGCCATGAATAGTAAACAAACCGATTCACCAAACTCAAGTTCTTTTTTAAGTGAACTGGCTCAATTGACAAAATCGGCTCTTTACCGAATTGCTCAAACGCTTCGAATCCCAAAACGAAGCGTCATGAATAAATCGGAACTCGTAGAAGCGCTCAGTCAAAAACAGGGTGAAACTGAAATGGCTTTGAAGAACCTGCAAGAAAACGGTTCAAGTAAAAATGTGGATGCCTTAAAATCGATTCCTTCGGCAAGCTCCGCCTCCGATCGGCCGGCGCCTTCCAAAACCGAAGCCCCCGTTCGGCCGTCTCCGGGTCAAATCCCGCCGGTGAAAGAAAAAACGGCGGCGCCGGAGGAAGCCGCTTCCTCCTCGATCGCGCCGGCCCCCAAAGAGGAAATCAGGGAGCCGGAAACCATCTGGGCGGGCGAGGAAGGCCCGGATCTTCCATCCGGCTATGGCATGTCGGTGTTGCGGGCGCTCCCGCGCGATCCTCATTGGGCTTTTTTGTACTGGGAAATATCCCAAGACACGCGCGACCAAATCCAGCAGGAGGAAGGCGAATGGTTCTTTGACATCGCCGTCCCCCTCATTCGCATCCTGAACAAACAGGGCGACGTCGTCAACGAAGTGCCGGTCTTGCTGGACGCCAATTCCTGGTACATCAACCTGACTCCCAATGGGACGTTTCAATTCGAACTGGGATTGAAAGATCCGGAGGGCAAATTTCGCTCCATTCTCCGCTCCAACCTGCTGACGCTGCCTCCGGTGGAGCCCAGCAGCCAAACCGATGAAGAATGGGCGCTGCTCAGCGAAGAATTTCAGGAAATGATCCTCCATTCCGCCGACGTCGATATGAAGACTCTGGCGGGCAGCGGCTTTCCGTCAATGATTCCTCACATTCTGCGACAGCGAAAGCGTGTTCCGTGGATCTGGACCAGCCAGCAGCAGCCTTCTTCTCATCTATGGGTTTCTTCCCATAGTTGGCCGTCCTCTCACGCCATGCCGTCATCCCGCACCGTGACGAAAAAACCGTAACGATTTAGCATTTCAAGAACGAAGGGTGAAGATCTTATCAAGATTTTCACCCTTTTTTATTTCGAACTTTGGCGGTCCGCCGATTCGACGCAGTACTACGCAAACAAACCATAAATACAAGCAATGCCAGCCGCCTGTTTGGATCCGGGATTGTACAAAGGATTTCTTCATTTTTTCAACTACAGTACAGCCTTGGATTTGGCCTTTGTAACGCGCCAATGGCATCGACTGATACATCGAATGTTTCCCGTTCTGCATGTGGGAAGATACGAAGCGTATGTGGCGGACGGACTGAAGATCGCCAAAGAGGGCAAGATCGGAGCATTAAATCCCGCGAGAAAAGTGATTTCGATTTGTCTTTTTCAGATGTGAAATGAATCCAGTCAGAAACGTTTTATCTAAATCCATCAAACACTTTTCATGGATCCACTGTTTGCTAATCTCTGTAATCGAAACTCGAAAGGCGGCGGCTCCTTTCGCCGCGCCCGCCCGGGGTACGACGTCAGGGCTTCGTTTGGGCGGTGCGCTGCTCCGGCGCCGGGCCGCGAAACATATTCGTTTCGATCAGAATATCCTTTACGCCTTCGCTTATGAAAATCGCGGCGGTCTGGCGTTCGTTTGTGTAAAAGATATTGCCGGTAATAAGCATATCCTGCGTATCCACGGCGTAATCCGATGTGTTATCGATGCGGATTTCGCAATCTTTTTCGCCGTCGTCCTTTTGGCCGTTTTCCTGGAAGATGTTGGAGGCGACGAT
Organism: Candidatus Omnitrophota bacterium; assembly: GCA_016934335.1. Classification (GTDB taxonomy): domain Bacteria; phylum Hinthialibacterota; class Hinthialibacteria; order Hinthialibacterales; family Hinthialibacteraceae; genus JAFGTC01. The sequence goes on from JAFGTC010000221.1 coordinate 11,571, forward strand.
GATTCCCTGGACGTCCGGCGCCCAAAGACCTTCGCGACCGCTGAAGGCGATCCGATTGTTTTCGAGCGTGCAGTAAAGGCTGTCTCTCTCGATGGTGGCGCCCCGCGAACCGCTCCGGAGGATCAGGTTTTCGGAGGCCAGCACGCCCTGGCATCCTTCCAGAAAATAGCCGCCCATCTTGCTGTCCGCCACGACATTGTTGACGAAAATTCCATTGAGGCAGTGGTAAAAGTGAGTGCCGTCGGATTGGGAGCCTTCGAAGCGGCATCCGTCGACGAGCCAGCCGTCTACATGATAAAACGCCGCCGTTCCCTGATCCTTGCGGTCGCTGCCGCGCGCCGGTCCGGAATCGGGCTGCAGGTAGTCGCCGTAATAATTGCAGCAGTTGATTGCGACGATGTTGGTTAGTTTTATGTCGCGTATGGGATTTTCGTCATTTTCTCCGAACACGCCGATCGCATTACTGCTTAAATCCTTGAATGTCATTTCGGATGCGCGCGCATTGTCGACATGGCCGAGCATCCGGATTCCCGCGATGTTCGTTCCGGGTTCCCACGAGTTTCTTTGACCGATGACTTCGCCCCCACTGAATGAGATGTTCGATATGTTTTCGACAAGGAAGCATTGTCCGTCCGACTTCATGGCTTGGCTAAGGATGAAGCGCGCGCCTTGCATGATCAGCGTCGCGCCGCCGGGCAGGCGCAGCCCTTTTGGATCGGTGATGACATAGTCGCCCGGCGCGAATATGAATGTGCAGGGAGATTCGCCGGCGGCGTCCAGTTTATCCTGAATCCACTTTTGGTGGAGGGATGCATCCTGGCTGGAAAAAGGGCCGATGGATGCGGAGGATGCGGGAGGCTCTCCCGCGCCCGCCGAACCAGGAGCGGCGGCGAAGAAACTTATAAGGATATAAATCGGGAGGAATAGAAGTGCGTTTTGGGGCATTGTGAAATCCCTCGTTTTGGATGGTTCTCCATTTAATCTACATCAATGATTCTGGCGCAAAGAAGCTGATTCTTCTCACGGGCCGAAGCGCATGATGTCTCCGTAGCTGTTCAAGCCGTTTGAGGCGTCGAAGATGACATAGGAGCGCCCCGCGGATGATTCATAATTGCCATCGGGGCCGGCGCTGAGAAGAACCCAGCGGCCGCGCCGAGCTTTTTCCTCGGGCAGAAGATTGTAATACGAACTAGTTTCTTTGAAATTATCCGTCTGGATCGGGTCTTGAAAAGGGTACAGATTGGAATATTTTCCCGCGCCGGCGTTTGGATCCGGCTTATAAAAAAGATCGACGGCGATGGAGCTCATATAAGACACCGGGGTGGTCAACCGGATGTAAAATTCCAGGCGTGTGTTCACCATGAGCTGGCCGCGGGCGGGATAGGCGTTGTTATCCATCTTATACATTTCCACGGCTGTGGCGATGTTGCGATGGTCCGCCTCCACCCGCGAAATCTTGGCGCGGGTTTGCGCATTGAGAAAATTAGGGATGGCAATGGCCGCCAAGATCCCGATGATGGCGACGACAATAAGCAGTTCGATTAGCGTGAATCCCTTGACGTTGAAAAGAATCATCCGTAAACCTGCTGCATTACTTTCACGGCTTCGTGAAAAACAGTCGAACGATGCGGCATAACGGATTGTAACCTCAATGCAGCGGCCAGTCGTCAACGGGCGCCGGCGGCTCCGGAACAAAGTGAAAATCGAATAAGGAGGACGGTTCATCCAAGGGAAGCAGATATCGAATGGGCCAGCCGGCCAGGTCGGAGGCGTCATAGATAAAAACCGCGTTTTGCGATTGAGGATCGGATTCGGTTTTTTCGGCCAGCATAAATTTATCCGAACCGTCGCCTAAAAAATTGACGTTCCACGATTCTACGATGCCGTCCAATGATCCAAAATCCAAAAGGTCGAAAGCCTCCCCGTCTAACGTGATCACATCCACACTTTTCTGGCCGTTGACCAAGGCGAGAAAGTAATCGGTTCCTTCCTGATAAGCGAGAGACACGTAGCCGCGCTCTGTGGGGATCGCATCGATCGGATCTCCTCCATCGGGGCCGTATACGTTGATCACGGAGACATTGTGGCGAGGGATGAGGATCCTTCCATCGGGCATGATCAACGCTTCGCCGTGGGAAGAAACTTGTCCGTTCTCATCTTCGGAAGACATAGTAAACTTTGTGATGTCTGAAATCTCATCGCCGGAGAAACGCACCCGGAACATATAGCATGGATAGGGAAGGGGTGTGTTTCTCATGACAAACACTTCGTCGGGATTAAAACTGCTGACCAGGGTGATTTTGTCTATTTCATCGCCCGGCAAAGCATGAAACGACTGTGTACCGTCGGCTTTGATGCGAAGGACTTCTGCTCTTCCAGTCGGGAATTGCACCTGTTCAGTGGCGGAGGTGGGCACGCCGGTGATCCCTACATAGAGCGTTCCGTTGGGATCGAAAGCCATGCCTAAGGGGCGGCGGCGGCTGGTATCCCCCAGCGGCCACGTAATAATTTGCACGATTTCCGGTTCGTCGCCGCTGATGTTTACTTCTATGACCCGGTCATTGGTGGCGTCGGTAAGAACAAGATTTCCCGGAGTGAAGGGTGCGGCGAGAGCGCCGATTCCAAACATTGTGAAGACCAAAAGAATCCCTAAGCAGATACTTAGCCAAACTCTCATAGCGTGAAGCCTCCTCGAAATTGTATAATCCATAATTACGCTTTCAAGATAAACGAAGACGCATTCTATTGTCAAGAAAATATTTTATTTTCTGATGTTTTTTTATTGACATCGTCAATCTCCGAATGATTTCATTCGCAATCGATTGTTCTCCTTCACGAACATACGCAATACATTCTATCGCACTACTACTTATCCTTATCTATGGCCAGCATGAAACAGAAACAGAATAATGATAATCGATGCATTTCCAGTTCCCAAACTGCTTTGTTGCTGCGGGCAATATCCAGAGTAATTCCTTGATCAGCGGCTTTCTTGCGGTCTTCATCGGTTAAATTTCCTAAGGCGTTTACTTTAATAAATCATTTTGGAATACTTCATGCAGCTGCGAACATACGTTTGGAGGAAACTATAGATAAGAATATTCTAAACGCAAAATTTATAACAAGAGGAGAGATTTAAGAAACTCTTGATCGGATGGATCTTGACTACAGCACGTTCATTCCATCGATAAAAGCCTTCATTCTCCGGAGGCGCGCCACATAAGCATCAAATAGCAAATCGGATGTTTCTTTTATCGTTCTTCGTGAATTAGTATAGGGATTGATTGAAGTCGCGTAATCCACTTGGTTAATCATTTTCTCAGGAATGGACTCGGCTCCAGTTAGAGCGCCGGAAATTCCTGATGCAACAGCGGCAAGGCAATCCGTATCGCGTCCCATATTGACGGCGGCTTTCATAGCCTCCCATGTATTGCCCCGAGTCATCCGGAAAATGCAGACTGCTTTCGTAACGATCTCGTTCGCAAAACTGTGCGCGTATGTAATTCCATGGCCGCTGTAGACATCGTCGAATTTTTCACGCATCTCACGGAATTCTTGACAGTTTTCCGTCAGTTTTAATCCTCTCTCCAATTCCTGACGCACTCCAGCATCCCGCGTAAAACGTTTGTCGACATTCCCGCCGTTATCCAAGATCGAAGCAAGAACACTATCCACAGTTGCGTCGGGTTTCGCGGCGGATGCGATGCCGACGACAGTGACTTCCGCCCATTGGATGCCGCGGCTGTTCGCCGTATGGTAAAGCTGGCCTACATCGCGTATGTCATGGATCGCTCCTTCGATGTCGCCCGCATTAATAAGGCCAATGGGATGGCACGAGCGGGAGAGAGAAACAAGCCCTGAATAATCTGTGTATTTTCCGATGTCCGCGGCGGGCATGTGCGTTTTGGCCATTGCCAGCAATTCCCCTTCGAACGGTTCTGAAACAAGTCGGGGAGCGTTGGGATTCATATGATCCACCCAGGCTTTTCGAACATCCTCCGCTGTGACGCGGCCCTGCTTTTCGAGAATCGCAGCGATCATCAATTTCTGACGCTCGATCCCGTCTTCGGTGGTTCCTGGTTCGCGCTTCCATCCGTTTCCGTAATGCTCGTAGGACAGAAGGCGATCGAGAGTTCCATATTTCTTCTCAATACGATCCCAAGACCATCCTTCGACGGCCGCACCCATGGCGGAAGCGATGTGCGAACCTGCGATGCAGCCGAAAAATTTATCACGAAGGCGTAAATCGCTGGATTCTACTTGGTTTGCCTGAGTGTCATTAGAATAAGAATTCGCTAGCACAGCGGTGGACGCTGTCGCCATTCCACGCTTCAAAAAATCACGCCTATCCCATTTTTTACTCATTTGCCAACTCTCCTTCCTATATGTGCTCCACTTATAATGATTGTGGTCTTACAGCCATTCTGCGGCAGTGCTTGACCGAAAAGTCGCCACAATTCAAACACACATACGCGCCAACAAATTTGAATATTGAATAGCGCAATCAGAATTGATTTGTTATAAGAGCTTCTTGCAAAATGCCTCGAGGAATGAAATCTCACGAGGTGATTTTCTGAATAATTTCTTTATTTTTGAAGATGATTAATC
>JAFGTC010000222.1 GCA_016934335.1 Candidatus Omnitrophota bacterium
CGCTCCTGAACCGGATCCCATCGCAGGGGACGCTGCAGCGCCCAGGCCAAATTGCCCAGAATGCATAACGTCGCTGCGCGATGGCCCGCTTCGATATGCATGATCGGCTTCTCTCGAGTCCGGATGCAGTTTTCGAAATTCTCCCTGTGCCCCGGGCTGTGGAACACCTCCACGCCTCCGGGCGGCGGAGTATACTGTTTGGCTTTTTCTTCCGTATCCGTGTCGGCGGTGTCGCCGTAGGTGATGATCAGATTCCCTTTGTCGCCGATGTAATTGGCACCGTAGGACGTGCGCGGCCATTTGAAGCCTTCTTCATGCGCTTCGCCCGGCATGGCCCATACCAGCGTCCAATCCGGATCCTTAAACTGGTACGTGATCTCCATGTATTCGGGCACGTCGTATTGCCCCTCGAAATGCGGTTCGCCTTTGGCCTCGATGGTCAGAGGGCCGGTGTCGTCCGCATCCATCACCCACATGGCGATGCTCATCACGTGCGCGCCCCGGTCGCGGATCTGGCCTCCTCCGAAATCGAACATCCAGCGGAACGAACCGTGCGTATGCGTTTTATTATAAGGAATCCACCGGTTGGGGCCGATCCATTTATCGTAATCCAAAATCTCCGGCGGCTCGGAATCGGGCGTCCAGTTGCCCTTCGGATTGGCGTAATGCCAGCAAAGCACCTTGCGCACAGTTCCAATCTGGTCGTTCTTGATATAGCGGTGGCCGTAATACGCCCCTTCCTGCGAGCGTCCCTGCGAGCCCACCTGCACAATCCGGGCGTAGCGGCTGGCCGCCGTTGCCATGGCGCGACCTTCTTCAATGGTCTTGCAGGCGGGCTTCTCGACGTAGACGTCCTTGCCCGCTTCGCAGGCGTGGATGGTCATCAGCGCATGCCAGTGATCCGGCGATGTCACGAAAACGGCGTCGATATCTTTTTGATCGAGAAGATCGCGGTAATCCTTGTATAATTTGGGATTCCCTCCCGCCCGTTCGGCGGCCTGAGCTAGGCGCTGGTCATCCACGTCGCACAACGCGATCGATGTTCCCGGACGGATGAAGCCGCGTCCACGCCCGCCGCATCCGATATTGCCGAAGCGCAGCTGGTCGCTGGGCGCCGGCCGATTGGGCGCTCCGAAGACGCTGTTGGGAACAATGCTGAATGCGAAGACGCTCCCCGCGGAAGCCGATGCCGCTTCCAGGAACGTTCGCCTGGAGATGAGTTTCTTTTTTCCTGCCATAATAATCTCCCCTTGTTGGGTCAAACGTTTGCTTGCCGGATGCTGCTCCGGCATGTATTACCTTACCGGATTTCAACCGGTTTGTCTTGACGGGCCGCCGGGAAAAAGTCATTTTTTCCCCGCCTGCAAAAAAGGGGCTCGCAAAGCCCCTTGAGATCGATGAATGCAGAACGGCGCCGTCACGCCGCCTTCGATCTCTGCGAGGCATAAACCACTGCGTCCATGGCCGTCTTTCCGTAAAAATCGCAGCCGGTCTTCTGGGCGAGAATCTCCGTGGCCGCCGCCCCGCCCAGCATGATCGAGACGTGATCCCGCAATCCCGCCTGTTGAATCGCTTCAACCGTTTTCGAAATCGATTGATAGCAGGTCGTCAGCAGGACGCTCATTCCTATAACCGCAGGATTGTTATCTTTCACCGCTTCGACGAATTTCTCGGGGGAAACATTGACGCCCAGATCGATCACGCGGAAGCCCGACCCGCGCAGCATCATCACCACAATATCCTTGCCGATGTCGTGGACGTCGTTCATGACGGTTCCCATGACCACCGCTCCGGAGCCTTCCGCCGTCGCGGCCGCCTCTTTCAACAGCGGCTCCAGATCCTTCATGACCGCTTCCATGATCTTCCCCGCGACCACCAACTCCGGGATGAAGCATTCGCCCTGATCGAAGCGCCGGCCGATTTCAGCCATGCCTTCTTGGCATTGGACCAGAATATCCTGGGCGGATGCGCCCTCTTCAATCATCTTGGATGCTAAACTCTTCACTTCCGCCAGTTTCAACTCATTGATCAGTTGGGCTAATTGACTCAATTCGCTCATGAATGCTTCTCCTCTTAAAATCCGTATAAACAGAACCAAATATAGATATAAGCTAACATATCGATGTCTTCCCACACCTTTTGAGCGACCTTTTCATCGCCCAGAATTTGCGGATATTCCTTGCGCTTGTCCTCCCAAGGAATGCAGACTCCCGGCTTCAGTTTTGGAGCATCGGCTTCGTTCATCATCGTTTTCTCCGTCTGTCTGTTTCTCGAATCAATACACGCCGTATTCGCGCGTAAATTCCGTCATGGCCTTCACGTTTTCGATTTTGGCGTCATCCTGCATGATGGCGGCCGCATCCATGATGAAGCCCCCGTCCTGCGCCGCGGCGTCGATGACTTTTTTACAATAATCCTTCACTTCCTCCGGCGTCCCCATGGCGATCAGCTCATTGGGGATGCCGCCGCTCAGGCAGAATTTCTCTCCCAGAATCTCATGCGCCTTGAACAAATCGCTCTTATCCACATGAAAGATGATGCTCTGCTCCGGCAGCTCGGCGAAATACTTCAAATTCTCATTCCAGTCGCCTTCCGCATAAAAGAGAATTTGATGCCCCTGGCTCCATATTTCTTCGACAATCGCTTTCAGCGACGGCCAGTAGAACCGCTCGAATTGCTCGAGAGACAGGAAGGGCACGCACCCGCGATGCATCCAGATGGTGATCGGGACGTTTTTATCAGGATCGGCGCCGGCCAGCGCGTTGAACATCATGTGGGGCGCCAGCGCATCCACCGCCTTCAATACTTTCTCCGGCTGCGTAAACAGATCCATGCACAAGCCTCGATATCCGCGCAGCTTGTCGGCGATGATGTCGAAGGGCGACTTCAAACACCCGGCGATGGCCGATACCGTCCCCGTTTCATTTTTCATGCGCGCGCCCTGCTCCCCCAGCCGTTGAAAATACTGCAGCACCGACATGCCGCCTTTCAGCCAGGCCAGATTGTTGCGATAGGTGGACGGTTCGCCGATGGGCTGCACGTCGCGGGAAACGCGCGGCATCCATACATTGGCCAGATAGCCGGTCGGATCTTCAATCAGCGCGTCGTATTCGTCCTCTTTCATGTGCGCATCGTCGTCTTTGGGCTCCAGATATTGAAAGCACGAATCCGCCGGCGTATCGATGCCCGGCTTGGTGTAATACTTCAGGTTGATCGCGTCCACGCTGCCCGTCCAGACGAACACCATATTGCTCACAGCCGCGTCCCAATCGAAATCGGCGCAGCATTTCAACACCGCGTCGAACGCATAATCGAGATCGTGCGTCACCTGCTGGCAGGTGTAGCCCGCATACGCGGCGCAAAATTCCGCCGCCAGCGGTCGTATGGGAATCCGGTCCGGCTTCTCGTTTCGCATGGCGGCGACATAGCGCTTCAGCCGCTCGTTGTAGATTTGTTCCATATCACCAGACATTCTTTGCATACCCTTTCAAAAAATATGGCGTCTTTTATCGTTGATTTGGCATGACGCAATGGAATCCTTCCTCCACTCGCATCAGTCTATCATAGTGAAAACGCCAGGTTGAGTTCAATAGGTTGGAATTTCATGTATTTAAGACAAAGGGATGCATTTTTACATGGAGCGGCAGATCTACGCCTGCGACCGCCGCGAAGCCGCTTTCCTGTAAAGCCGCCAATTGAATCCGTCTTAATCACAGACCGTTGCGGATCACGATATCGCAGATCGGCCCCCGGCTTCGATCTCCCTTCAAAACGATATGCCCGTAACCTGGTTCGCCCAGACACGTCTTGACGATCCAGTTCAATCCATTGTTGTATTTATTGAGATACCGGTTGTCGATCTGCTCCACATCGCCCAGGCAAACGCACTTGGTTCCATGGCTCATGCGCGTGAGGAGGCTGCGCACTTCGACTCTCGATAAATTCTGCGTTTCATCCACAATGACGAAGGCGTTTTCGATATTCATGCCGCGGATGTACGCGATGGGCAGAATTTCGAAAAATTCCGGATTGAGTTTCAACTTCTGAGGCGTCGAATCGTCCGTGAACACCCGGCTGCATTTGCTCCCTCGCTGCATGTGCAGTTTGTAAATCAGGCTGCGCAGATACCGCACGTAGGGATCGACTTTATCCTCCACATCGCCCGGCAGAAATCCCAGACTTTCGCCCACTTCGATCGTAGGCTTGATCAAATAAATCTTCTCGTAATGCTTCTCTTGAATCACTTCCTGCATGGCGGTCGCCAGGGATATATACGATTTCCCGAATCCCGCTTTGGATTGAATCGACACTAAATGGATATGCGGAGAAAGCATGAGTTCGAACGCCAGATTCTGATACACATTCAACGGCCTGACATTCCATACCTTATGCTCATAATCGATCGTCTTGCTCTCTTTGGGCGAAATGTGAAGAACCGGCTTTCCCTTTTCCCAGGTGAATGAATTATGAATAAATCCGTTGTTCCCCGGATGGAAGCCGGTGTACAACTGCGATTCCGATTGATAAGGGATCGATCCTTCAAACGGCTCGCTGGCAATATTGTAATATTTACATAAAACGCGGAAAAGTTTGTCGTTGGTAACCAGAATGGGATGATCGATATTCGACTTCCGGATGTCCTCCAGGATTTGCAGATCGCCGTCGGTCGAATTGGGCGATTCCGAACCGATCAGTTTGATGAAATCATTTTCTTCGATTTCGTCGACCACCCGAGATACTACGGGCGACAGTCGTTTGTCTTTTTTTAATCCGTCCAATTCTCTTACAACCGCATAGGGGAGATAAATGTTATTTTCCTGGCCATTATGTAATATTTCTAGGCATTTAGGATTATCCAGTAAAACGCTGGTGTCAATCACATAATTTTTTTGCATAGAATCCTCCTGCCGGTGAAAGCGGCATCGGCGTCTTTGCGGTTAATAAATGATCGGCTTTTGTCAATGATTCGGCGAGTTGAGAGAATATCCCACATCGTGAGGTCAGTAATGCAGGAGTATGAAATCAATGTTTTTATCAACAAATGTTCAACCCATCGCATTCTTCATAAAATTTATTCAAGGACTTAACAAAAAAATCCGGCGCATGAAAACACGCCGGGTGAATGATTTTTATTCTTGAATATTTCTGTAATTTAAAACGATCTATCATAGATTCAATCGATACTGATATCGAAATTTAGTCTCCAATAAGATTCTATGCTATAACATCATACAAGTCAATAATTTATCCTATTTATTTTTTGTTAATTCAATGGATCGAATTATCTCCCTGAGATGCAAGAACTTATGAATTTCCCGCCCGATCCTAGTAAAATCCATGAGCGTCCTCCAACGCGATTCATCGCAAATATTTGTTCATGACGATCCGGATGCATTGCACAAAATCCATGACATCGTCGCCGTTCGTATCGAACGATGTCATCCAACGCACTTCGCTTGTCTCCTCATTCCAGACATAAAAGAAAAATTGTCTCTGCAGCTCTTCGATGGCTTCCTTGGGCAGAATGGCGAAGACCGCATTCGATTGAACGGGCTGCGTGATCTGAATTTCGGGAATCTTCTCGACCTCGGCCGCGAGACTTCCCGCCGTCCGGTTGGCGCGCTTCGCCAGACGGAGACACAAATCGCCGCTCAAGTACGCTTCGTACTGCGCGGCGACGAAGCGCATCTTCGACATCAATTGCATGCCTTGCTTCCGTGTGAACTTGAAGTCGGCCGACAATTCCTTTCGAAAGAAAATAACGCATTCGCCGATCAGGAGGCCGTTCTTGGCCCCGCCGAACGACAGCACGTCGACGCCCGCGCCGGTCGTGATTTCCCGCAGGCCGGCGTCCAGCGCGGCCGCCGCGTTGCACAGTCTGGCCCCATCCATGTGCAGCAGCATGCCATGCCGATGCGCCAAATCGGCCAACGCCCTGATTTCCTCCGGCGTATACACTGTTCCCAGTTCGGTAGCCTGCGATATCGAGATCACTTTCGGTTGAGAATGATGTTCGAAGCCGAATCCGTGCAGATGCCTCTGGACGCCCTCGACTGTCAATTTGCCGTCGTTTGACGGAACCGTAAGCAGTTTGCAGCCCGTGTAATGCTCTGGAGCGCCGCATTCGTCATTATGGATGTGCGCCGTCTCCGGGCAGATGATGGAATGATGCGGCCGGGCGATCTGCTTCAATCCCAGCACATTCGCCCCCGTTCCTCCATACACGAAATAGGCGTCGATCTCTTCTCCAAAATGCTCGCGCAGCTTCTCTACTGCGCGGGCTGTAATCGGATCGTCTCCATACGCGATCGCATGCCCCTCGTTGGCCGTCGCGATCGCTTGCAGGATCGCCGGGTGAACGCCGGAATTATTGTCGCTGGCAAAACTCTTCCTAGAAACATTCATCGCGATTCATCGTAAACGCGAATTTCGCAGATCTGCGCGCTATCTTCAGGATGCTGATAAGCCGGGGCGTTCAATACGACGCGGATCGCCTCCGAAACAACAGCGGTGAACGTATGCACGTTTCGCCGCCGCTGATTATTCTCCACGTTGATCAGCGTCTCCCATTCGCCGTCTCGTTTGGCTTGAATGGAATAATCGGGGCATAGATGCGCATGATTCTGAAACGAAACATGGATCGTATTGAATCGCTTCGCCCCCCCGAATCGCAGTTCGATCCATGGCGGCGATTTCTGCTCGGGATCCGGCCCCCACGAATGGAGATCCCCGTCCACGACACGGTTATAACCGTCGATCACGCTGTCAGCCTCCAGCGCGACTTGAGGAATGTTGATCTCTTCCACCTCATCGGGCGCCAGCGTAAATGTGTAGCACTCGTCCCGGCGCGTCCAGTTCGGCCCGCCGTACGCGCGGCAGGTGTTCTCTTTTCTCACGGGGAAAAGATCCCACTGCAGCCCCTTTTGAGGCGGCAGAAAAACATAGTAATAGTCGTTCGGATTCACTTGAATATTCAACGGGAAACGAATCCATCCCTTGCTGCCGGGAGGAACGACCGCCTCCGCCGCGGCCAAATCGGCGTCCGAAGAAAAATCCCCAAACGCTTCCGCCCTGCGCAGCGTGAGCGTTATCGGCGTCCCGGCCTCATTGGACGAACGCAGGTGCAGCGCGATCTCTTCAATCCGGCTTTGATCCGGTTGAAACATTACCGCCCGCTGCATGTTCAAATCGTGAATCAAAGGCGTGTTTACGTCAAAGAGCCTCACTTTGGGATCGGGAATCGTTTTGACGCTCGAAGCCGCCGCTTTCGCTTGAAGGGCGAGGTCGTTCGGGTCTTCGTTTCGCTTCCCCATGATATACGCCCCGCTCTTCATGAGCCGCTGCTGGATCGCATGGATGTATGTCTTGCCCGCTTCCCGGGGATGGACGTTCTTCTCCACGCAAATCGACGCCGCCGCTCCTGCGGCCTGTCCCATCAGGCAGGTGGTTCGCATCACCCGCACGCCCCCGAGCGCCACATGCGACACCGACGCATTGCGCCCCGCCATCATCAAATTGGAAACGTTCTTCGAATACAAACTCCGGAACGGAATGCTGACTTGCTGCCCGCGGTACGCGCTGTAATACATCGGGCCGGATTTCCAGAATCCGTTGGGATGATGCACATCCACGCCCCAGCCGCCGTACGCCGCATTATCCTCGTGGATGATCCGGTCGGCGTAATCCCATTGCGTAAGGATATAGTCGCCTTCCAGCCTTCGCGACTCGCGCTTTCCGGGAGCGTAATTGATCCACGTCAATCGCCGGTTTTTGTTCTTTTCTTTATAGTCGGGATGATGGTTCTTCACATAGTTCCATAATCCCAGGTTGATGCGGAACAGTTCGTCGCGAATCTCCTCCGCGTCATAAATCGTATCCTGCGTTCCTCCCAGTTCGATGTACCACTGGAAGAATCCCCCGTCTTCGTTGCGCGGTAGGTATCCTTTGCCTTTCTCGAACTGCCGGTAATGATCCGGCGTAACCGGCATGCTTCGCAGTATGGTTCGCTTCTGCTCCACCGAAACGTCGGGATAGGCGTACTGCCGCCCGTAAAGCCCGGCGCCGTGCGTAAAGCGGTTGGCCAGGCCGTCATCTCCCCGCCTGCCGGGAGCCTGCGTTTGATCCAGCGAAAAATGCGTCCCCGCGTTTTCGAAATCTTCCCGCGTTTTCCAATGCGAATACGCCCACTCGGGGCATTCGAATGGCGTCGCATCCCCCTCGCTGAAATGAGCCACAAACAGCGTGTTTCCCATGGTTCGTTCGTCGGCCGATTCCGGCGCCAGCGACTCGTCGAATTCCGAACGCGCGTCCCTCCCTTGTCGGAAAACGGCGCCCGACCAGAATCCCACCCAGCCGTCTCCCGTGCAGTCGATAAAGATCTGAGCCGGGAAAAGCAGCCGCTGGTTGGTTTCCACATCAAGCGCGAGAACCGCTTCGATCGCGCTTTCGTCTTTCATAACCACATTGATGGCTCGCGTATTCAGGCGCAGATCGATGTTCGGTTCGGCGCGAACCACAGTTTCGATCGCCGTCGACCAATCATGATCGAAGCCCCGGCCGGGGCCGTTGTAGAAATCTTCAATAATCCCGGTCTCTTTGGGATCGTAGGGAATGTTGCTGTTGTCGCCGCCGGGCGGCACTTCGATCTCCGACGACGCGTTCCCGCCCAGCACCGGCCGGTCTTGGATAAGCGCAACCCGGCATCCCTGCCGGGCGGCTTCGACGGCCGCCGCGCTGCCCGCCAATCCTCCCCCCACGACCACCACATCGTACGGCGGGAGCGTCTTGGCCTCGCGGTAGGGATCGAAATATTGAATCCGCTGCCTCTCCAGCGCAAGAACGTCACCGGCGGGAGTAAACCCATCGTTGGACGATAACACGACCGCGTCGCATCGCCCCCACCAGCCGCTTAGATCGTGCAGGCGTATTTCCGTCTTCCCCGCCTGCAGATCAAACGCTCCCCCGTCCACCCATTGCCATTCGCCGCTTTCCGATTGGCCGAATGTCTTGGACGACGCCTTCCCGCCGACCCTCACCTCGAATTGCCCGGGGCTGTGCGACGGCATCCAATCCTTGCAGCGCACCCACAGGCGATACGAGGCGGTCTCGGGAATGCGGACGCTTGTCACCGCGTCCTCGACCGGTTCGTCGACTCCGTTCGCCAATAAGTAAGGCGACCCCATGATATCGACAAACTGCGAATCGTTTACCCATCCTCCGGTCATGTCGAAACTCTCCGCCTCCAGCCAAATGACCCCCGGCGATTCAGCGGTCGGCGATGGCATCGGCTGCGCGAATAAAACGGCGAAAGCGGCAAGTGCAAAAAAGAGTTTTTTTAGCATAATGATCGATCCTGGCTTCTTAGAATAATGAACAGAATTTGATGGAACAGCGCCGGCCGGTTTCTCTTATTGGCCGCATATCTGCAATAACTTCATGGATGTTAAGATTCCCCGTTCAAAATCCTTGAGATTGAACTTCTCATTGGGGCCGTGGGCGTTGTCGTCCGGCAGCCCGAATCCCAGCAGCAGCGTGTTGACTCCCAACTGTTCGTTCATGGTTGAAACGATGGGGATGGATCCTCCCTCGCGAATAAAAACCGGATCCCGGCCGAATCCAAAGCGCAGCGCCTGCACGGCTTCATTCATGAATCGCGCATCGCGCGGAACCAGCACCGGCCCGCCTCCATGCGCTGCCAGGAAAGTTAACTTCACTGCGTCCGGCGCCAGCTGTGCGACGTATTCGCGGAACAGCCGGCTGATCGTTTTCGGCTTTTGATTGGGAACCAAACGCATCGTGATCTTCGCTCCCGCCCACGCGGGGATGATGGTTTTCGACCCCTCACCCATGTATCCCCCGAATACGCCGTTCACATCCAGCGTGGGGCGCCCCCATTTGCGTTCAATCGTCGAGTATTCTTCCTCTCCGCACAGAGCCTGCAATCCTAAATCCGCCCGGTATTTTTCATCGTCCCAGGGCAGCGAGGCGAACGCTTCGCGCTCCCACTTCTCCAGCGGAAGGACGTCGTCATAAAATCCGGGGATGGCGATTCGCCCCTTCGCATCTTTCAGTTGAGCGACGATCTCGCAAAGAATATTGCATGGATTAGGAACGGCCCCTCCATACGAACCGGAATGGAGATCCTGTTTGGCTCCCTCCACTCGAATTTCTTCGCCGCATATCCCCCGCAGCCCGTAACAGATCGCCGGCATTCCCGGACCATACTGCGAAGAATCGCTGATCACCGCCACATCCGCCTCCAACCGCTCGCGATTGGCGGCGATAAACTCTTCCAGATTGGCGCTGGCCGTCTCTTCTTCGCCTTCGATCAAAAATACGATATTGACGGGAATTTCTCCCGCCGTCTTCAATAAAGTCTCGACCGCTTTTATATGCGCAAAGATCTGCCCCTTATCGTCGCTGGCGCCCCGGGCGATCAAGTCGCCCTCTCGGACGACCGGCTCAAACGGCGAGGAATGCCAAAGATCGAGCGGCTCCTCCGGTTGAACGTCATAATGCCCATATATCAAGAGGGTCGGGGCGTCATCGCCTCGGGTGTACTTGGCTAGAATAATCGGATTTCCCGGCGTCTCTTCCAGCGAGGCCTCCAGCCCCATGCCGGTGAGTTGATCCAGAACGAATTGGGCCGCTCTCCGGCAGTCTTTCCGATGCTCGCTTTTGGCGCTGATGCTGGGAATCTTGCAGAATTCGATCAGTTCTTCGATAAAACGGGATTGATTTTCAAAAACGTACGAAACGGATGCATCCATGAATTTGATTCTCCTTGATGATGCGCATTCAGAGTTATTATTCTAAAAGTGAATCGTTTGTAATATAGATTGAGACTTTGACCTTTTTCTATGCGTCAAACTTCTCTATTATTCTATTCAATTCTTGGAATGTTACAAATCATTATTCATACGTATGATTGATCATATAGGATTCTCAAATAATTGCATAAAGTTCACAGGAGTGTAAACCGCGATGGGAAAAAAACTGGTTTGGATCATTGCGACGATAATTTTTGTGGTTATAGCCGCTGTCGGATTATTGGCTTATCGAGAATATCATATTTGGACGACTCCATGGGGAGGCGAAGACGACGTCTTTACCGTGGAGATTGAAGAAGGCAGGAACGCCCGCCAAATCGCCCAAATCCTCATGGACAAAGGCGTCTTGCATAACACCAACATGTTTCTCGTTATGGCCGATCTGCGGGGGCTCGGCGACAAATTGAAAGCCGGCGAATATCAGGTGAAAGGAACTCAAAGCCCCTACGATATCCTCGACATGCTGGCGACCGGCAGCCAGTTCTACCGTTCCCTGGTGATTCCCGAAGGATTCAACCAGGTGGAAATCGCGCAGCGCTGCGCAGAAATGGAAATTTGCAGCGCGACGGGCTTTTTAGCCGAATGCCGAAGCCGCGATATCTTTCAATTCGTCATTGCCCAGCCTCCCCTCGAGATCAACGCCGCTCTCGAGGGAATTTTATTTCCCGACACCTATTATCTCTTCAAAAATACGCCCCCCATTAAAGTCGTTGACCGCATGACCAAAAAATTTGAACAAATCAGCAGCGAATTGGTCCAGGAAGCCCGCGACAAATCCAAAGAGCGCGGCGTCCCCTGGTGGTGGGAATCGGACAACGCCTCGCTGGCCGTCCAACTTCATAAGGTCGTTGTTTTAGCTTCCATTATCGAAAAGGAAGCCCATCAATCCGAAGATCGCCCTCTCGTCGCCTCGGTGTTCGTCAATCGGATCAAGAAAGAAATGCCCCTCCAATCGGATGTGACCATCCACTATATCTTGAATGATTGGAACCGCCCCCTCACAATCGAAGACACCAAAATCAATTCGGAATACAACACCTATCTCAATCCCGGCCTGCCCCCGGCCGCCATCTGCAATCCCGGCGAAGAATCCCTGCGCGCCGCTATGATGCCGGCGGATTCAAACTACCTCTACTTTATCGCTATGAATGACGGCGACGTGAAATTCACTTCTTCCTATGACGAATTCATCAACTGGAAAAACCAAATGAAACAGGAGAGGCGAATCCGGAACGCTTCCAAGTAGCCCTCGAATCCAATTAGCCCTCGAACAGAATCGGCGCATCGATTCGCACGTCGGCGTCGCGATGCCGCAGCCCCCAGTATTTTCCGAACGAAAGCGATCCAAAGGCGGGTAAATCCCGCCTTTTTACATCGAGGCGGACGATCTGAAACAACCCCCGGATTCGAACCGTGTAGCGGTGGATCAATCCGTCGATTTCCGTCAGCATATTCCACCGCATCGTCTTCCCGAAAACCGGCCCCCATTCCTTCCATTCCAACGCGATTTCACCTTCGGGAAGAGTCAATTCCGCACTCCCCCCGCTTTCATTCGCTTTCCAGCGAATTTCCCCCCGAAACTTGTTCAATCCCCAAATCTCTTTTCCTCCCGCCAACGCCGCCTCCGAATCGACCGCGACGGTGTTCATCCAAAAACCATTGCCCTGCGGCATGCGGGCGTAGCCCGTAATGTTCCCCCACTCCCGCCAAACCGTCTCTCCGTTGAGAGTTAAAGGCCGGTCGTATTCGGCGATATGGCAGCCGGCCATAGTCCGCCCCCCGATGAGAGTTTGAACAGCAAACTCCGCAGGCCAATCTTCATGAAGTCTCTTGGAAGACGGAAAAGCGAAGGCCGTCAGGCCTTGACCGTGAGTCGTCCACGGCGGGCGAGGATAATTCGCTTCAAGCGGCTTGTTCTCGTTCATGGCGTAAGCGCAGCTGCCCGCAGGCGGCGTCAATGTTCCGGCCCCGGCTGTACCGCACCGTTGCATCGATCTTCCCGCGCCGCAGGCAGTCTTTGAATAACTGCATTCGCTCCTGGGATGAAGACCGAAATTCTGATTTGGACACGGCATTATAGGGGATCAAGGTCACGTGGCACAGAAAACCCTCGCAAAAACGCAGCAGGCGCTCCGCATCCTTGCGCGAATCGTTGACTCCCCCCAGCATCAGATACTCCAGTGAGATCCGGCGCCCGTTGCTCCGCTGATAATACAAAATGGCGTCCTTCAACTGATCCAACTGGTAGGATCGCGCCAGCGGGATGATCTCCGCTCGCTTCGCGTCGGTCGTGGCGTGCAGGGATACGGCCAACTTCACTTTCCATCCCTCTTTCGCCATCCTGTAAATTTCAGGCGCCAGCCCGACCGTGGAGACCGTTATCCGCCTCGGCGAGAAGCCCGGCCCCGAAGGATCCGTCAGAATGTCGATCGCTCGCTTTAAATGATCGTAATTATGAAGCGGCTCCCCCGTCCCCATGAATACGATCCTGGAAAGAGACGGTTCGGATCGGTGAAACGCCATCACCTGCGCGATGATTTCATCCGCCGTCATGTTTCGCTTCAATCCCATTTGACCCGATGCGCAGAACCGGCAGGCGAACATGCAGCCCACTTGCGTGGTGATGCAGGTCGTGTAGCCTTGCGTCTTGATCTTCTTCCGGTTTTTCACCGCCCCGGTTCGCGGATCCGTTTTCGCACCATCCCCGTAGCGCGGCATCAAAACCGCCTCCACGCATTCCCCGTCCCGCAGCTCGAACAAGCACTTGACCGTTCCATCGGCTGAATCTTCCTGGCGGGCCCGCACGGGTGGAACGGTGATGGAAAAAGCGCCCTGCAGCTCATCCCGCAGCGGTTTGGACAAATCCGTCATCTCATCGAAAGAAGCCGCCCTTCGCTGGTAGATCCATTGCAGCAACTGTTTGGCCCGGTAGGCGGGATGGCCGCGTTCTTTTAGCCATTGTTGAATTTCATGGGGCGTGTAATTGAACAGGGATTCAAGGGATTGATTCGACATGCCGGATTGAATCGTTTTCTCATTAACGGATTTTTACGATTTTTACTCTTCATGTATAATGATGCTTCACCGGGAATTGTCAACTTGTTTTCATCGGAAAGTATTCATTGAAATAAATAGTGGATCCGGATATCATCCCTGCGCATAACGGACGCCAATGGTCAACTTGAATTTTCATATCGGGTATTTCTCAGAATCCTTCTGACTCTTCAGTCTTCTTTTTTTCGGAAACAGATATAATTGGCTCATCAATAATCCACATTGAAATCTCCTAGGAAGGAATTATCTCATGTTCCTCAATGCGATCGTCTCTGACTTCAAAGCCTGCATGGAAAACGATCCGGCCGCCCGCGGCTTCTGGGGCGCCGTAGAAGTGATTTTTACCTATGCGGGCTTTCACGCCATCATTCTTCATCGATTGGCCCATTTCCTTCACGCCAAACTTCATATCCCTTTTATTCCTAGACTTATATCCCAATTCAGCCGCTTTCTCACCGGCATCGAGATCCATCCCGGCGCTCAAATCGGCCAGGGCTTTTTCATCGATCACGGCATGGGCGTGGTCATCGGCGAAACCACCGTCATCGGCGACGATTGCGTCCTTTTCCAGGGCGTGACGCTGGGCGGCACCGGCAAAGAAACCGGCAAGCGCCACCCCACCCTGGGCAACAACGTCATGGTCAGCGCCGGCGCGAAGGTGCTGGGAAACATCACCTTGGGCGATAACGTAAAAATCGGCGCTCAGTCCGTCGTCCTCAAAGACGTCCCTTCGGATTGCACGGTCGTCGGCGTCCCCGGTCAAATCGTCATCCGCGAAGGTCAGAAAGTGGTCAAGAAGAAAGGCGTCGACCTGGATCATATTCACCTTCCCGATCCTATCATGGAAAAAATCTCCCTCATCATGAAGGAACTCGAATCCGTGCACCAGGATATCAAAAAGCATCACCCCGACTCCAAATAAGCATAGGCGGGAAACAATACGCTCAATCTCGGATTTTTCACTATGAATCGCGACCCCCTCTGGATTCACTTCCCTCGATGGATTCAAGAAAGCGGCGTTCCTCAACGGTTGGCCGATCAAATCGGCTTGGACGCATGGATTCTTTTCCGCAAATTGATCGAGTTGGACTGCGACGCCAATCTCACCCCCGACTGGCTGCCCGTTTCAATCGACGACCTCGCCCGCTGGACCGCCGTCGATCCCGGCCGCATTCTTCTTATTCTCGATCGTTTGGAGGAATCCCGCTGGATCGAGCGCACCAACCGCGAATGCGAAATCCAGAACCTTCGCATTTCCTGCCCTCTCCCGATTGAGATCGACGAACAGCAAATCCGCCGGCAGATAACTTCCCATGGCGCCTCCGGCGGCCGCTTCATCCTCCGCTACATGGAGGATTTGGCTTTCATGGAAAAAATCGAACGCGTGATTTATCTCTACCAAATGCTCTTCGGCGCCAAATTCTCCCCGCGCATCGTCGAAGATCTGGAAGAAATCGCCAACAGCCACCCCATGGAGGTCATCTACCAGCAGTTTCAAGAGGCTTTCCAAAAAAAAGCCAAAACCTTGGCTTGGATTAAATCCCGCCTGTCGGAGGCCGGGCCGCCCCAATCGCCCGGCGAATAAAATTGGGATAGAATCAAGAGCCGTTTTGTGTCATTCTTTACGTAAGAAAAGGGATTGAGGTGCATCATGAAAAAATTCCAAGCGCTCGGATCGTCGCTCGATGAAATTTTGAAAAAATTTCCCCACTTGGACGAGTTGCCCGATGAGGATCCGGAAGCCAGCCAATGTCCCTATTGCGACGGTTACGGGCATATTATCGACGAAGAGGGTAAAGCGCGCCCCTGCGTCTGCCTCAAAAAAGAAATCATCCTCTCCGGCATCGAATCGGCGCACATCCCGACCAAATTTAAAGACGCCGCCCTCGATGGATTTCAAGCCGAAACCATCGAACAAAAAGACACCCTCTTGCGGGCCAAAGTCTTCCTCAAAAACTACTCACTCGAAAATCCCAATGGCTTGTACATCTACGGCCCCACCGGCGCCGGTAAAACCCACTTGGCCGTCAGCATCTTGAAAGAATTGATCGCGCTTGGATTCGACGGCGTGTTCTACAACGTCATCGATCTTCTGGACGCCATCAAATCCACCTTCACACCCGATTCGGACTCCATCCCCAAAGGCCAATTGACCCAGGAACTCAACCGCCAGGTTTTCGTCCTGGACGATTTCGGCGTTCAAAAAACCTCCACCTGGGTCGTGGATCGGCTTTACGCCCTCATTAATCGGCGCTATCAGGACTGCAAAACCATCATCATTACGTCCAATCTCAGCTTGAAAGATTTGCGAACCCGCGCTGAAGATCGCCTGGTGTCCCGGTTGTACGATATGTGCACGGAAATTAAAATTAACGCCGGCGACTATCGTCTGCGCAGCCTGCGCTCCAAGGGTGGACGAGGTCGAACATCCACTCTACGATGAAATATTCAATCGATAAACAAACCATGAATGATCGAGGAAGTCATATGTCGATTCCAAAAACCAATGATTTATCGCTCGGCGAAGTGCGGAAAGCGGTCATCCCCGCGGCGGGCATGGGCACCCGGTTCCTCCCCGCCACTAAAGTCCAGCCCAAAGAGATGCTGCCCATCATCGATACGCCCACCATCCAGTACGTCATCGAAGAAGTCGTCGAATCGGGCATTACCGACATCCTCATCATCACCGGCAAGGGGAAGCGATCCATCGAAGATCACTTTGACCGATCCTTCGAACTGGAAAACTCTCTCTCCAATTCCGGAAATCAGGAAGCCTACGAACGCATCACCGAGATCTCCAATCTCGCCAACATCCACTATATCCGCCAAAAAGTCACCAAGGGGTTGGGCGACGCCATCTTTTACGCCAAGCAGCATGTCGCCGGCGAGCCTTTCGTCGTCCTCCTCGGCGACACAATCGTCGGCTCCAAAGTTCCCTGCACCAGGCAGCTCTTGGATTTTTACCGCGTCTGGCGCAGCCCCGTCATCGGCGTGGAGAGGGTGCCGCGCGACAAAGTCGTCAATTACGGCATCATCAAAGGACAGGCCATCGACGACAAAACCTACATGGTTCACGATCTCATCGAAAAGCCTTCCGTGAAAACGGCCCCCTCCAACATGGCCGTCGGCGGGCGCTACATTCTGACCGCCGATATCTTCGAATATCTCGAAAAAACCCCTCCCGGCAAAAACGGCGAAATTCAACTCACCGACGCCCTTCGGCTCATGGCCAAAGATCAGCGCATCTACGCCCATGAATTCGAAGGCAAACGCCACGACATCGGCAACCGCCTCGATTATCTCAAAACCATGGTCGAATTCGCCCTCAATCGCGACGATCTCCGCGAAGACTTCTTGAAATTCCTTCAATCCGAAGTCCCCGATTTAATCGAATCGACCAAAACCGAATCGCCCAATCCCAAAAAGATAAAGAAGCCGGCGAGACGGAAAAAATAATCCAGAATGAGCCGTAACGATCATTATATCGTCGCGTGCGTTCCGTCGCAAAACGGCAGCTCGCTCGACTGCCGGCAGCCGCAGTAAGCGCAGCGCCGATCGGTTTCAATCTCCACTTTCATGGGCGTTATCCCCGATCCCTTATGCGAACCGTCGCAATACGGCTGATTGTCGGAGCGTCCGCACATGCAATAAAATTTCGTTCCCGCCGTCTCATCGACAATAAACGGAGCTTTCTGAAATTCCGGCGTCTTATTTTCCATCGATCGCTTCCTTTTTTTTATCGTAGTCATTACTCCCTTTCCATGTATAACATTCCCTCCCCAAAATGGAATGGAACTCTTTATGGAATCTGGATTCGCCGCCCATTCGATTCTACCGCGTATAACGTCCCGGACGGATCGATGACCAACGCCAGCCCTCGCTGCGGATAGACTTTTTCCGGGCGATAGACGGCCCGGTAGGGAGCGACGGAAATGGTATACATCTCCCCGAGGCGGTTATATACATACAAGCCGCGCCCCTGGGGATCAAGTTCCAGATCGACCGCCATATCTTGATTCTGCCAATAGGGCAGGTTCTCCTTGGGAACCGGCGGCGAGGAAGTGGGAATCGACGGCATGCCTCCGGCGTGGTTGGCGTGCACCGCCCCGTATAGATCCAAAACATAATACCCGTTCTCGAACGGCTCCAACTCCAGATCGGCGATCACCGGCCTCGGAAAGCGCAGCTTCCTCCAAGACGGAAACGAAAGCGGCGGATCGCCGAAGAGTTGCATCTCTCCGTACGCATCCACGACAACCGCGGCGGTTTGACTCGAGAAGACTTCGAAATCCACCGCATCTTCCATTTTCGATTGGATGCGCGTTCGACCGCCCAATGCTTTCAATGGCTTGGAACTCTGAATCTCGCCGCTCCGCCGCAGAACAACGTAAGCGCCGTCTATAATCTCCAAATCGACCGCGTCGTTGAAAACCCCTTTCGATTCCCATTCAATCCAACAATACGGGTCATCCATCGAATATACCCGCCCCCAACAATTCAACATCGTCAAAACGCCATGGCCGTCTAACTCGCCGTCCACCCAAATCCGTCCGTCTTTTGGAAAATTCGGCTCGCAGTCTCGGATCGACCACATAAATTCCAGATGCCACAATTTTTTGATCATTTCGATATGCCGGGGAATCGAAACGCCGCCTGGTGGAAGAGCCAAGGCGCATCCCTGCGCATCTCTTTTTCGCATCATTTGATAGGCCATCCGGTATTGCATGAACAGCGGCCAATTCATGTATCGGGGAATCTCGCCTTTCTGCAAAAGCCGTTCGCGCACTAAAAGATACGCATGCGCCGCTTCATAAGGTTTATTGTCCGCCAGTTGAATCTCCTCCGGATCGTCATACTTGAATGGCGTCCAGGCCCTCTCCAATTCTCCCGCCTTGTACCACATCGCCCAGGTCTGGATGTTCCCGCTCCACACGCTCGCCGCCGCCAGAAGCGCCATTAAAAGAAACGGCAGATGATCGCGCCCCCTCCGCATCACCGGCGTCCGCCCGGCCGATAACGCTGTACATCCGATAATGGGAAATATCAATAATCTGGATAAAAGAGATCGATCGCTCACGAGTCCCGCATTGATGATTTCCTGATCGCCCGCCCAATAAAAAAATCCGGTAAATCCAAACAGAATGACCGAGAATAAAACAATCGTTATCGTGAAAATTTGCGTTTTCGACGGCGCATCGCGATTCAAGCGGCGAGAAAATACCAGGCAGGCCAGCAGCGGGGCGGGGTAGAGAATCAGCCATCCACCCAGACTTTCCATATACCCCCGCAAAAGTCCGATCCATCCGACCGCATACATAGTTCCCAGCAAAAAAGTCAGCCATAGGGGATGATCGTCGAAATCGATCAACGCCCGCTTCTCATTGGCCGTTCGCAATAAAAGATAGAAAAAAACGGCCAATACCAGAAAATCTTCTTGAAAAGTCGTCTGAAATTCAGGTAGAAAATAAACGATCAAGGGTAGCGCCAGCAATCCCCATATCCATAAATTTTTCGCCTTATCTCGAATGTCCGCCTCGCACCCAACCATATCGATCCTCAAAAGAAACTATTTACTATCCACTATCCACTCCCCACTATCCAGTATCATTATGTCTACACAACGACTTGTCATAAACCCTCAATCCTGGTAATTTTTGTCCATCCGATAGACTATGCGAAAAAGGAGAACAAACCGCCATGAAACGCTTTCAACTGTTAATCCCCGTTTTTCTGATGATCGGTCTTGCCGGCGCCCTGGCTTTCGCCCAGGTCGACTTCAGCAAGGAGCATAACGGCCTCCTGCGCCATGTAGTCTGCTTCTCGTTCAAAGACGACGCCGCCCCCGCCGACATCCAGAAGGTCGTTGACGCTTTTGCGGATTTGCCCAACAAGATCCCCTCTATCGTCAGCTTCGAATGCGGAACCAACGTCAGCCCTGAAGGACTAACCAAAGGCTTTACCCATTGCTTTGTCTTGACCTTCAAAACCGCCAAAGATCGCGACGCCTATCTGCCCCATCCCGATCACAAAGCCTTCGGCAAAGTATTGGGACCGGTCATGAAAGACGTATTCGTAATCGATTATTGGACAAAATAAACTAAAATTCAGCGGTTTCCCTGAACGGAGGAATTTTCCATGATCATTCTCAGCCGGATGGAACGAACCGGGCGGATTCTGTGGGCGGCGCTTCTTCTATCCGGCTTGTTCATTCACCGCGTCCATGCTTTGGAAATCGCCTACCGGATTTCAATGCCCAATCCCGCCGATCATTATTTCCACGTGCAAATCGATCTTGCGGGCGTCGACCAGGATGCGATCGATCTGCAAATGCCCGCCTGGTCGCCGGGGCGCTATCTGATCCTCAATTTCGCGCGCAACGTCAGCAGCTTCTCCGCAGATTCAGAATCGGGCGCGCTGCCATTTCGCAAAATCGACAAGCAGACTTGGCGCATTCAAACCCGGGGCGCCTCCCGGCTCACCGCTCGCTACCAGGTCTTCGGCAACAATCTTTCCGGCGAATTATCCCTCCTCAACGACCGGCAGGCTTTTCTCGACGGCGGCAGTCTGTACATGTACGTCGTCGAGAATAAACATCAGCCCGTATCATTGGACATCGTTCCCCCCGCCGACTGGATGATTCTCTCCAGCGCCGGCGAATTGGGGCAGACCCATTTCGAGTTTCCCCATTACGATCTGATGATCGACGAACTGGTTCAATTAGGCGTCTTCTATGTCGAGCGTTTCACCATCGGTCCGACCGAGTATCGCGTCTCCATTCTCGCGAACGAAGACGTTGACCGAATCCCGCTGTTAGTCAGCCAGGTTCGCGCGCTTCAGGAAGCCGCCGTTCGAATGCTGGGATCTTTCGATTCGCCGCGCTACACCTTCTTCTATCATTTCCTGCCCGACTCGCCTAACAGCGCCGGCATGGAGCATTTCAACGCCTGCCAACTCACTCGCAAGCACGCCCTCGGCGATGAGGGCGGCATGATGGATCTCACCATCTGGGTGACCGCTCACGAATTGATTCATGCCTGGAACGGAAAGCGCCTCCGCCCGCAAAACCTGGGACCTTTCGATTACTCCCAAGAGGTCTACACCGAACAGCTTTGGTTTATGGAAGGCTGTACCAGCTATCTGGCCGATCTGATTCTGCTTCGTTCCGGCCTTTGGACGAAGGAAAAATTCTATAACCGGTTCGCCGATCAAATCACCGCCTTTCGCGGCTCGCCGGGCATCTACCAACGCAGCCCCCAGGAAGCCAGCTTCGATACCTGGCTGTGGCCCATCGACGGCAGCCGGGCTAACGACTGGAACAACACCTGGACCAGTTACTACATCTCCGGCGAATTGCTGGCCGTGTGTATGGATTTGGAAATTCGCCAGCGCACCAAAAATCAGAAAAAACTGGAAGATTTCTTCCTGCTGCTCTACAGCCGCAACTACGCCGGCGCGCAAGCCGAGACCTATTACGCCCCCGGGCGCGGCTACACCCTCGACGACATCCAATCCTCTCTCGAAGACGTCACCGGCAATGCCTGGGATCTCTTTATCCAAAACTATATTTCCACACCCGGCGATATGCCGTTTTCCTTGTTCCTCGGTTATGCCGCCCTGATGCTTCAAGAAAAAGCCGACGAGCCCACCCCCTACACCGGCCTGCACCTGACCTCCGCCCCCGGCGGATATCCCCAGAGTCAATGGCTGGATCAACGCTCGCCCGCCGCCTACGCCGGGCTGACAACCCGGGATACCATCATCGCCCTGGACGGCGAGCGCGTCCTCCTGCGCGATTTCGAAAAAGTCCTGCGCCGCCGCAGCATCGACGATGAAGTCAAAGTTACCTTCCTGCGCGACGATCGTCTGCTGGAAGCGGTCATGCAGCTCGACAGCGAATGGACCGTCGTCAATTACGAAATCGTCGAATCCTCCGACTTCCCCCCTCTCGCCCTGACCATCCGCGAAGACTGGACGAAACCCTACGACGCAAGCACGTCCATTCAGTGGAAAGAATTTTAGTCAATGAAAAAGAATCATTCTTCGTCTCCCGGCTCAACGCCGACTGAATCATCCAAGCCTTCCTCCGAAATCTTGGAATGGTTCGATGAAAAAGGTATCATATCCTTGCCAATATATAGAAATCGAATGTATCCGGCGCCTATTAAAAATCCTATCGGATGGGTTTCGGACGTTTAATTCGCTTGGAGGAGCCAAATGAACATACTATGGGAAATGTATCAGCAGTCGCAAATCTCAACCGCCCAGCAGAGCGCTGCTCACGGCGCCGAAAAAGCCGGCGACGCGGCGGCCACCGTCCTGCATTTTCAGGATCGAATCGATAAACTGGTTCTCATTAACATGGCTATGTGGTCTCTCATCAAAGAAGCCAGCGACCTCACGGAAGAAGATTTGCTCGAACGCATCAAAGAAATCGATCTTTCCGATGGAGTCCTGGACGGAAAAGTCAAACAACCCGCCGTGCGATGCCCACAGTGCGGGCGCGTAATGTCCAACAAACATCGCTGCTGCTTGTATTGCGGCTTCGAAAAAATGGGCGAACAAGCCTTCGACGCTGTGACCTGATTTCTATGTAAGTTAATGAATTTCAGATGAATATGCGCCATCATGCAGCCGGGGCTTATCTATGGAGGTGAATATAAATACGCTTCCCGTTATTACAAAAAAAGCAAAAAACTTTATTAAACCAACTTGCTTTTTTTTATTTTGTTCATAAAATAAGAATAGTAATCATTATTAATTTTATGAAAACCGTAAATATGAAGCGCAACCACAGCATCAAACGCGATCGGATCTTGGAATTACTCCAAACAACTCTTGAACATCCGACCGCTGACTGGATTTACGAACGACTGAAAAAAGAATTCCCCGATTTAAGTTTGGGAACCGTTTACCGCAACCTGCGCATATTGTTGGATGAAAAGAAAATCATCACGATTCGATCCGCCGCCGGCCATGATCGCTTCGATGCGGATCTCTCATCACATCAACATGTTGTCTGCGAAAAATGCGGCAAAGTCGTGGATATTCTGATGAATTTGGATAAATCCTCGCTTCATCGTTTAGAAGAAAAAACGGGCTTCTCTCTCGCATCCCCCAGAATTTCCATCTCCGGCCTCTGCAGAGACTGCCGATTGGATAAATCGGAATCGTAAAACAATCCCTCGCCTTTTCGAAAGCGCAAGGGTCAATGTTTCAAATTCTTTTACAGGAAGGGTAAGCAAAAAGAGAGCAGCAGGTAGGGTGAGCCAAAATCTTGGTAGGGTGGGCTAAAAGCGTAGCGTAGCCCACCATTTGAAGCATCTTGGCTAGAGCTAAAACCAAAGCGCATCTCACTAAAACACCTTACTCTCTTAAATAGCGAACCCTCCACACATTTTCTTAAAAGAAAAAGGAGACAACAAAGATGGTGCGAATTGGATTGCCGGCCCCCGAATTTACCGTTGAAGCAGTTGATAACAAACAGTTTACGATGATCAACTTGAGCGATTACAAGGGCAAATGGGTATGCCTGTTCTTCTATCCCCTCGACTTCACCTTTGTCTGCCCCACAGAAATCGTGGAATTCAGCCAGAAAAGCGCAGAATTCGCCTCCCGCGACTGCGTCGTCATCGGCGGCAGCACCGACAGCAAATTCTCGCATTTGGGCTGGTGCAACAATCATCCCGATCTCAAAACTCTTAAAATTCCTTTAATCGCCGATTACACCAAAGACGTCGCACGCAAATACGGCATCCTGAAGGATGACGAAGGCATGGCCTACCGGGGAACATTTCTCATCGATCCCGAGGGAATTTTACGCTTTATCTACATCACCGATCTTCCCGTCGGCCGCAACGTCGACGAAGTCCTGCGCGTTCTCGACGCCCTCCAAACCGGCGAACTCACCCCTTGCCAGTGGAAAAAGGGAGAAGATGTTCTGAAAGTGTAAATATGCTATAAGTCAAATAAAATAAGAGTGTTATATAATTATTAAATCTATAGTAATTTAATGAATGGAAAAGGGCGGGTCGAATTACCCGCCCTTTCCTCCTTTATCCTAGCATAAACTTAATCGGATGAGTCGCTTATAAATCCTCGCCCCTGCAGATTCTGCGCCTCCCATTCGCGTCCGGTTGCGAACGCTTTTACTTCATAAGGCCTCATTCGTGTGACCATTTCTCCATGTTGGATAAGCATCTGCTCCTCACCGTACAGCAACTCCATTTGTCGCCCGTTCAATTCACCCAATCCCCCAACTTCAACGCCCATATGAAATTGGTCGTCTTCATTGACAAGAATAATCAACCAGTCGCCGCCGCATCTACGAACCTGGACTTTCACACCGCGCGTAATTTCTCCTTCTTCGGGAATTTCAATCAGCCGCACAACGACGTTCTTTTCCGGTTCGGCCGTCAAAAAAGGCTGAAGCTGGGCTAATTCGCGTGTTAAGGCGTAGATGGATTCGCGAAACTTCTCCGATTTTAAATACGCGGATCCCCAATACAGAACGCCTTTTGCGCCGTGCGCGATAACGTCGTACGCCATGAATCGCGATTCCTGAAATGTTGGATAGGCTGTTTCATTCACGCCGTAATACTCGCCTAATTCGCTCCAGGCGAACGTCTGCAGCACCATCCACACAGGCTTGCCTCTTCCAACCTGGATCCATCGATCCGTGGCGGACGCCATGCGGTGGATGCGCCGGTCTTCCTTTTTTACAGGGTAAATATCGCAGCCGACAATGTCGACAAAATCCAGATATTTCCGCACATAAAAGACATCGCTTTGCAGCGCTTCGTTCATCCAGACCGGATGATTGTCTTGATCCAGTTTGCGAATCATATCCACCGCCTCCCGCATGGCGGGAATGATTTGATCCGCCTGTTCCTGCGAATATTGCATGGCGTTCTCGGTCTGCCTCCACCATTCGCCCGATTCGCGATGAATCCCTTTCGTACGATGAAGCATGCTGGCCGCCGTGAAATTCCACACGATTTCATCGGGCCCCTCCCAGGCGGCCAACGCCGGATGACGGCGCAACTCGCTCACAGTCTTCCGCAGCTGATCCGTCGCCCCGTTCTGCAAAGGAAGAGGAACAACGCCCATCAAACCAACGGACGCCGCGCGGTCTAAATCTTCCTGACTGTTGCAATGAACGAGATTGACGCCCGCTTCCGCCATACGGCGCAGCGACTCGACTTCTTTGGGATGTTCATAAAATCCAATGGGGAACAAAACCTGTTCGCCGTTATGGATCAATCCGTCATGCTTACCCCATGCTGCAGGAGATAAGCCGATCGAACCCAATACCAAAATTCCGATGATCCGCCATGAAAAACGATGCATCATAAAACCTCGCTTCCTGTATGGACTTTGCGCTATGAACTCGTTCATTTTTGATAGGCGGCGCTCCAGGGATCAATGATCCGCAATCCCTTTTTCTCCAGTTCGCGGTAGCAGTCAGGCAGATCGAACTGCTCCAGAATGTCGGGAAGCAAGGTTGACAGCGGCCACTGGTAATATTCCGTCTCCGCGATGTCGGTATACGATGTCAGCGCGTTTTTCAAGGTGACCTGCTGCACGGCGTCGGATAGCAGGGCGGCGAAGGCGGCGGGCAGCGCACCCCAACCTTTGGCGGCCAGATGAATGTTGTTGTGGTCGTTGCTCATGAGCCAATCGATAACGCGCAACGCGTCGAACGTGCGCTGGCCGACGTACGGCGAATCGAGCATCAGCGAATGGATGGCGTAAAAATAGTCGCATCCATAAGGATCGA
This sequence comes from Candidatus Omnitrophota bacterium, assembly GCA_016934335.1. Lineage (GTDB taxonomy): Bacteria > Hinthialibacterota > Hinthialibacteria > Hinthialibacterales > Hinthialibacteraceae > JAFGTC01. The sequence continues at coordinate 25,660 of JAFGTC010000222.1, forward strand.
AAAAGTTCTGGTCGCACGTGTTGGGAAGGGTTTCGCCGATGCCGCGCACGTCGCAGGTAAAAAGCGCCGCGCCGGGTTCGGCTTCGATCAATTCGCGGATCAACGGTTCGTCGCGGAGCTCGGAGTCGCTGGATAAATGCGAAATATACAGGATGGTCCGGTTCGCGTCTTTCGGCGGCCGCGAATAGAGCCGCTCGTCGCCAAGGCGATAGACGAAGGCGTGAATCCCCGGCTCCGTATTGACCATGTAAGTCGTGAATTCGGGCTTGGGGTATTTTCGCGAGCGCATGTTGCGAAGAATGCGATACTCGGGAGCGCCGCCGCTTTCCGGCATCTTTAACACGGATCGAACGGCGTCGGCCAGCGCGCGTCCTTTCAAGCCCTTTCGCTGTCCGGCCAGTCTTTGGGATTTTTCCTGCGTAAACGAAAAGACGGTGCGGGATTGCAGTTCGCAGACCTGGCCGTTGGGCGTGCACCACAAATCTTTTTCATCTTCCAGAACGATTTCCGGTTCAGTGCGCAGGTTGGAAGAGCCGGTGATCGCGTTGAAATATCGGTACATCGCTTCGCGGTTTTCAAGCGAATATCCATGATAGGTCGGGCCGACGAACAATTCGATGTTCTCCTTCGCGCCGAGCAAGCCGTATAGATGCTGCAAACGTTGATACGCGCCTTCCAGGCCTCGGACATCGAAATAATCGCGCTCTTTGCCCAATAAAATGACGGGCTTGGGGGCCATGGCGGCGATGAAGTCCTCATGATCCAATCCCAGCGCCAGCGCTTTGGGGGGGCATTGTTCGGTGTCGGCGGGCAGTTCGTTTTCGGCGTTTCTCAGAAAGGACGTGACAAAGCAGCTGGGCGCGCCCATGCTCCATCGAGACTCCCAGCCGCACAGCCAGGTCGTCATGGTCCCGCCGCCGGAATTGCCGGTCACTCCGATTTGATTGGCGTCCACTTCCTCGCGCGTCAGCAGATAATCCAAAGCGCGAATTCCATCCCAGGCGCGCCATGAACCAAGGAACTCTCCCACCAGAAATTGCTGGTTTCCGGCGTGCAGATGCTCGCGCACGCCGACGCCGATGCGCGATTTCAGGTTTTCGTCGGCATACTGCAGCCGTTCTCCCTGGCCGATGGGGTCGTAAATCAACACCACGTATCCCAAACGCGCCAATCCCTGGGCGAAGGTTTGGTAGGCGTCAATGGTTTTGCCGGTAGCGGAATGGCCGCATGTGCCGACTACGCCGGGCCTTGGAAAAGGCCGGTTTTTGGGGATGTATAAATTGGACGTAACCAGGAAGCCGGGGCGGCTTTCAAAGATCAATTTTTCGATGCGATACGCATCGCGCTCGATCGTTCCGACGATGCGCGGATTCAAGGGCGTTTTGTCGGGGTATTCGCCGAAGCTCATGCGGATTTTTTCGCGAACCTGGCGGACATGGATCTCCGCTTCCTCCCGCGAATGCAAAGCGCGCTTCGCCTGTCGATTCTGCTGGATTTTCTCGCGCACTCTTCGAACGAGATATTCCTGCATCATTCGGGGCGAACGGTTGAGCGGCGGAAATGCTGTCTCGGCGGCGCCTGCGTTTTCCAAAGTGAAAAATACATCGCTGAGTAAAAATCCTAAAATCCCGACGCCTCCGGCTTGTAGAACTTCGCGGCGTGAGAATGTCGTCGATTGGGAATTGAAATTTCGATTGTGCGTCATGATCAATGGCCTCTCCCTCTGGTTGATTTTTAATGGACTCGTTGATCGAAATCAAAAAGGCTCGATGCCTGTTGCATAAAAGCCCTAAAATCCTTGCCTCTTCATACTAAATAAAACCATGGAGGATTTCTATGTTGATTCAAGAAAGCGGCCATGCGCCGGGAGGGAGTAGGAAAAATACCCACAAAAAATCAGCACATTTCCTGATTCCATCTCACATGAAAAATCCCTAGCATCACAATGAACTTATTCCTGAGCATCCTTTTTATGGCCTCCTTGCTCAGATTAAGTTCAAGCAGTCGAAGTACAATTGCATATAGAGGGTCCTATCAAGAAGCAGGGCTCTCCTTTTTTTATCCCCCGTAAATTCCGTGACGCCGTCAAGATCGAGCACATATTCAAAAGCTCGTTCAATGTTCGCCTCGCACAAAAAGAACTCCCATTCCTAACAAACATCCACCCTTTACAAAAATCATTTCTTAAGAGCTTCTTGCAAAATGCCTCGAGGAATGAAATCTCACGAGGTGATTTTCTGAATAATTTCTTTATTTTTGAAGATGATTAATC
>JAFGTC010000223.1 GCA_016934335.1 Candidatus Omnitrophota bacterium
ATAAAAAGCAAATTAGGGCGGGGAAGCGATTGAGTCAAAGAATCGATTGCGCTAGAAGTAAAAGGCCGCAGCATTTCTAAACTCGATTTCATCAAACTTGAATCATTCGTTAGATGTAATCTAATACTTTGAAATATATAAGATTAGATATACTATGGGTCATCTTCTCTATTTTATGAATGAAAATATCGACCAATATCTGAAATAGTGTGAACAATGCTGGGACGAATCAAAAGGTTTGAAAAATCCTGGCTCGGTCTCCGGAGATTTGCATGAAATCGTCTATTTATTTTTATGGCGGTCTTTTTTTTGTTACGCTTGCCAGTTTGATGCTGGAGATAATTCAGACGCGCATTCTTTCAGTTACGACATGGTATCATCTGGCTTTTTTCGCCATCAGCATCGCCATGTTTGGCCTGACCGCCGGAGCGGTTTGGGTGTATCACAAGGGAAAACGATTTTCCGAGAAAACTCTTTCCTCGGATTTGACTTACTACAGTTCGGCCTTCGCCCTCTCCACGGCGATTTGCTTTGTCATGCAAATGACGTTGACGCCCCACCAGAATGATTCGTTGACTTTTTTTCTTGTTTGGCTTGAGATCGCCGTCTGCATGGCGGTTCCATTCTTTTTCGCCGGCGTCGTCGTCAGTTTATCGTTGACGAGAAGCCCCTATCGCATCGGGCGAATCTATGCGGTCGATCTGGCGGGAGCGGCCACAGGCTGCCTGGGCGTCTTGTGGGTCATGAATTTAACCGACGGGCCTTCGGCGGTTTTATGGATTGGCGCAATCGCCGCTTTGGGGGCTGTGCTTTTCCGGAAATCGAATATCGGCGAAGCGCCTTCAAAAAAACGCTGGCTGCATCGCCCGCTGCCAATTCTGTTGATGCTCGCTATAGCGGCGACTCTCAACGGCATGACCTGGCGCGGAATCCAACCCTTGTTTATTAAAGATTCCATCAATCACCGCAAAGAACCTCTTTTTTTTGAACAATGGAACACTTTTTCGCGCGTCGCTGTTTATTATCAAGATGAATTGCAATCCCCCTCCATGTGGGGGAAATCGCCAAACACCCCTCCTGACAAAAAAATTCATCAATTTCGCTTAAACATCGACGGTGCGGCGGGAACTTCCATGCCCGAATTTCATGGCAAAAAAGAGGAGGTGAATTTTCTCCCCTACGATATCACCAATCTGGCATATTCCATTCGTCCTTCCGGCCGGGGAGCGGTCATCGGCGTCGGCGGCGGCCGCGACGTATTGTCAGCATGGCATTTCGGCTTGGATGATATTATCGGCCTCGAGATCAATCCCATTTTCATCGATCTCTTGACGCAAAACCAAGACTTTTGCCAATTTAACGAAATCGCAAACATGCCGGGAATTCACTTGATTGCGGATGAAGCGAGAAGCTGGTTCGCGCGTACGAAAGATAAATTTGATATCATTCAAATCAGCATGATCGACACCTGGGCGACTACTTCTGCAGGCGCCTTTACGCTCAGTGAAAACGGCATCTATACGGTTGAAGCCTTCAAGACGTTCATAGAAAAACTGAAGCCGAACGGCGTCTTGACCGTCAGCCGCTGGTACGCGCCCGGCGAAGTGAACGAAACGGGCCGATTGATAAGCCTGGCGACCGCTGCGCTTTTGGAGGAAGGCGCCATCGAGCCTCAACGGCATATCTTCCTGGCGTCCGCCAATCGAAAAGTTGCTACGCTGGCGCTTTCCCGGCAGCAATTGAGTCCGAGCGACATACAAACCTTAAAAACGCGCGTTCGCGATCTCGGCTTTATGACCGTAATCAGCCCCGATGAGAAGCCTGCCTCCGAAGTGCTGGAAAACATCATGACCGCCAAAGACCGGGAGGAATTGGACGCCTATACATCCAGGCAGGTTTTGGATTTGACGCCCCCGACTGATGACAAGCCCTTTTTTTTCAATCAACTCCCGCTTCATAAGCCGTTTCACGCCATGCGCATGGCCAAGGATGCGGCCAACACCGGCGTCATCGCCGGTAATCTGAAAGCCACCGCAACTTTGCTGACTACGTTATCGATCTCCATGATTTTGGCTTTGGCCATCCTGGTTATTCCATTAGGCTCAGCCGTCCGCGAGACCTCATTTTCCTTAGCCGTAGGCGGAACCTTTTATTTTTCACTTTTGGGATTGGGGTTCATGTTCGCGGAAATGGGGCTCATTCAACGCTTGAGTGTGTTTCTCGGCCATCCGACGTACTCGCTAAGCGTAGTTTTGTTCAGCCTGATCCTATCAACCGGTTTGGGCAGTTTTCTTTCTGACCGTTGGGCGTTGCGCACCAAGAAGAGTTTTTGTTTCTGGGTGATTTTCGTGTGTATCTATATATTGATGCTTCCCATGACGCTCAAATTCGCATTCAATGTTTTCCAAAGTGCGGATGCCCTTCTACGAATTATCGTCTCCATCGTCGTTATTGCTCCCATGGGGATTTTGCTTGGATTCGGCTTTCCTTCGGGAATGAGTCTCGTCGAAAACTTCGATAAAAAACCCACGCCCTGGTTTTGGGGGGTGAATGGAGCGACCGGCGTTTTAGCCTCCGGATTGACCGTGGCGACGAGCATTACCTTCGGGATCAGCGCATCGTTCTGGGTTGCGGCGGCGTGTTACAGCCTACTGATACCAGCGGCTTTCATGATTGGATTTCCCGGCGGATCAAGAAGGTAAATCTGAAGGCTTCTCATTGAGATAAAAAATGATCGCGAACACTTAAAGTTCCCGAACAATGCGAAAGCCGATGTAAAAATATCCGGTTTCTGGATTAGCCTTTCCACGTGCGGACGAACGCTGAAACCGGGGCGAATTATATTTCGATCCGCCCCGGCATACTCGAAACTGCGACGGCGTCTTATTGACGGGATCGATTTCCAGCGACCGCTCGTAATATTCGTCGTCATACCAATCCTGACACCATTCCCAGACATTCCAGCACATATCATGTAAACCGAATCCGTTTACGGCGGGGGGGATGTAAGAATGCGTCTTGAATGTCACCGGTCCGTCCGCCATGAAGGGGCCTGACACGGGCTTGGAAGAGTCGGGATTGATTCCAAAAACCAGAAATCGGTACGAATGGCCGTCCTCGGGGCCGTTTTGAAAGGGTTCGTTGAGAAAATGCGTTCCCGATCTCCATCGCAGCATCGTTGCTTCGCCGGCGCCCGTTCGGCCTACATATGTGTTTTTCTTGTCGCCGTCCACTTGCATATAAACGTGGACGTCTTTTAAATCATCCTGTGCGAGATTCCAATGAATGGTCAATTCGCGATCGTTCTCGCTGTCGATATCGAGCCGATTGCATAAATCAATATTCGAATCGGGGGCGTCGGTCACCCAAACAGAATTTGGCGTTTTCTGAATTGGTTCTGTATTCAAATCGCTCTCTTCGACTGTGATCAACGTTTCTTCCGATGGATTTTCGCCCCAATAGTACCTGCTTTGCGCGCCGGCGCGGCAGGCGTATTCCCATTCGGCCTCCGTAGGCAGGCGAAATGTTCCCTGATTGAACTGATTCAATCGCACCAGAAATGCTTGACAATCTTCCCAGGAAACGGAATCCACAGGCGCGTTGAGGTCGCCGGAAATCTGCGAAGGATTGTCACCCATCACCGATTCCCATTGCGCTTGGGTTATTTCCGTCTTTCCAAAATAAAAATCATGACTGATCCTGACTGGGTGCGGCGGCGCTTCATCCTTATAACGGTCGGCGTCTGACTTATCCCCGCCCATGACAAATTCGCCTGCTGGAATTCTCACCAAGATTAAGGGATCAGCATTTGTGGGAAGATTTGGCAATGAAACTATCGCGGTTTTCAGATTTGAGTTTGCCGCAACCGAACTTTCATGCGCAGCCCCCAACAAGAGAGACAGCCATAGCGTTGCTAGAATAAACCAGCATCTGCGCCAAGAACAAAAAGCCTGGGAAAAATTTTCCCAGGCCATTTTGCAATATAGAAATAACTTCATATTAATCGACATAAGTTAATATTAAACAAATAATTGATTTGGCCACAGTCAAACTGCATTGTATGGTTATTGCATTACCCAATTATGAATTCCCGTATCGTTGACAATCGGTAGATACAACGCCGATGGATAGTCAGGCGACGTATAGATTCTTGTAATCGATGATGTCGGCAGTCCATTCTGGCCTAACTGTTGATAGACGGAATTGATTTCAAAACGGGGATAGTTTGTATTGGCTGCAAGGATGCGCAGGCGGTGTCCTTTGTTAACGACCAGACTGGTGCTCCAGCAATCCACGTCGTATGCGTAAATCTCTCCCGGCGTGATTGGAGACGGGCTGGAAAACGATTCGCGTAAACTTGCCCGGGCGACGCCGTCGCACACCAGCATCGATCGGCCGTCGGGATAGACGTCGGTGAATCGCACGGTCAGATCGTTGTCGGTTAAATTGGATTCGGCGTACAGCGTAAGATGGACGCGGCCGGTTATTTCTATGGCTTCCTGCAGGGGCGCCGTGCTGAACACCCAAACATCGTTTCTTGATTCCAACGCGCCTTGATCGTAAGGGCCGGCGGCGATTTCCAAATTCGCTCCGCCGGTCGTCGGGACGGGATTCCCGAGCGTCATCGTCAGCTCGAAACTGCCCGGTACGGAAACGCTTCGTGATAAACTCCCGTCGGCTTGCAGATAAAAAGCGGCGTCCTGCTCGACGATAGGCCATTGATTGCTGGTGCGCCATTCATTGCCCGGCGCATTGACGTCGGTTACATCGCCCATGACGTAATAGCGAACGGCCGGTTCGTCCATAATCGCGCTGTCCGAATCTTTCAGCCAATAATTAAACCATTCCAGCGTGTACTCGATTTCATCATCAAATTGCGAATCTTCCGGAAAGGTTAATTGCCCCTGCTGCTGATCCCATTCATTGGTATGAGTCCATGGCCCGATTACCAGTTTTTGTTTGCCTAACGCGCCGGGCATTCCGTTGTATTGGCGGCCGACAAAATCATTCAGCGTCCCCTGTTGGAAGCAGTCGTACCATCCTCCGATAATCAAAGCCGGCGTATTGATCTCCGGATATTTCGATTCCACATCCATCTGCTCCCAAAACGCATCGAAGAAGGGATGCTCCTTCATGATAGGCAGCAGGTGGATTGAATTGATGCCATTCAACCAGCCGTTCACCAAAGATTGGCGAAATACGCCGCTTTGGTAGGCCGCCTGCCCGTAACCTTCTGAGGCGGAGAATCCTATGACCTGACACACCAAATGAGGCGGTCGCGCGGGCGCCATCAAACCTTGTACGATGCCCATGGCCGACGGCCCCCATGTCCCCACTTTGCCGTTGCTCCAACTTTGTTGAGCGATCCATTCCACCGTATCGTAGCCGTCCTGCAGCTCGCCCCAGCCGTCGTTGACGAAAACCATGTCATCCCCTTCCGAACCGTAGCGCCCCCTCACGTCCTGAATGACAACGGCGTAGCCTAAAAAAATGACCAGTTCCAGTTCTTCCAGGCGTTCGTCATCTTTGCCGTACGGCGTACGGATCAGAATGGTTGGATACGAACCGATGGGCGATAATTTATGAATCGTGGTTGCTAGGTGAACGCCGTCGCGCATCGGAACCATAATCGTTTCGTCAAACAATCCCTGCTGGCGAAGCTTCGCCCGCCATTCTTCATAAGAAAAATCGCCGGTTTTTTTTGCAAACGACAGCGGAGTGAAAACCAAACCGATGCTCAAAGCCAAAAACCAACAAGTTATAGACGACCTGCATTCCATAGTATTATCCTTTTCGTATTGAATTGACAGGAATTTTATAAGTGCTGATTAATTTTATCTATGGCCAGCGCTTTACCCTACTCTTTTTTCACATATTATGCAAATGTACATCATATATTCATTTAAGGACGCAGCATTAAGAAAATTTTAAGCCTGCAACCGTTTCAAGAAGCGGTGTATCGATTCTTTTCTACGATTATCTGCAATGAAAGACTGTTCGCATCCTTTATTCGAATGATCCTGTAAAAATCCGAACATACAATCAATAAATTGGATTGGCAATAGAAAGGGAACAAGACATGAAAAAGATCACAAATTGGCTGAGTCGGTTCATTCTGGTTGCAGCCGTGTTGACAGTGACGCACGTATACGCCGAACCATCCTGGAAGGCGCATTGGATTTGGCTGGACAATTCCGGCCCGCAAATGAATCTACTTGCCCAGGCGCGCCGGGAATTTCATCTGGATTCACCCCAGTCGGGAGTCATCCAAATCACTGCCGATTCTCGTTATCGCTTATATATAAACGGCGAATGGATCGGCGACGGACCGGTTCGATGCTTTCCTCACAAGCAGCAGTATGATGAATACGACATTTCCGCCCATTTGCGTCAAGGCAAAAACGTTATCGGCGTCGAAATGATGCATTGGGGCGAAGAAACATTCCAATATCTTATCGGCCGTCCGGGCTTGTTCGCGCAGTTGGACGTCAAGGATGGAGGCGGCCATCGCTGCATCGTCACCGACGGGGATTGGAAAATCCGTCTGCATCCCGGACATGAACGCCGCACCCAGCGCATAGCATGCCAGCAGGCGTTCGAAGAAATTCTCGACGGGCGCGGCTGGGATGAGAACTGGCTGCTTCCGAATTTCGATGATTCATCCTGGCAGGATGCGTTTATTCGCGGCGAAGTGTACACCGAGCCGTGGACGGGTATGGAAGCTCGCTCCATTCCCTTTCTAACCCGCGAACCGGTTTATCCCGTCGGCGCTTTATCCGTCAAACAGGTGGAGCCGCCGAAAGTCATGACTGCGGTCAATATCCGATATTCGCTGTGCGACGGTAATTTGACTGCCAATCATCTTCCCGTCAAAGGCGTTCTCGCCACAGCCCTCTTTTCTTCTCAACCCCAATTGTTGACCGTTCGACCGGTGAACAATATGGGAGGAGGTCTGATCATCAACGGCGAACGAGTCGTTAATTGGTATCCGATTTGGGAGCCGGTCACGATCGAAATTCATCGCGGCGAGAATTTAGTCGTTTTTGAACCGGGGCGCGAGACGCATTGGACATGCGCTAGCTTCGCCTTCGATGCGGAGCATCCCATCCATTTGGAAGCGCCCATGGGCCCCATCGGCGCAGAATGGGCCGCTGTGCGCTTCAATCGCAGCGATGAAAATCTGTCCAACGCCGTTCGCCGCGCCAAAACCTGGGACGATCTGGCCTATTCCGGTGCGAATATAACTCCCGTCGACGATCTGCATGTGTCTCCGGTTGTCGCTTATAACGCTGTTTGGGGCGGGCATGATATCGACGCACAGCCGAAAGTTATCAATCTGGAGCGAGCTTTTACTGATTCGTCGGAATGCGCCGTCATCGAGCCTTCCGATGGCGATACCGAAATCTTGCTTGATTTCGGTAAAGAAATCATCGGGTATTTCGATCTCCAACTCGATGCTCATGAAGGCGTGACCATCGATGCGGCCTGCTTCGAAGCGATCGAAGACGGGCGCATTCACTGGGCCAACGGCAACCTTTGTTCGTTCCGCTATACCACGCGCAGCGGCGCCCAGCGCTTTCTCTCCCGCTATCGACGCGGCTTCCGTTACGCCTATCTCGTTTTTCGCGATGTCAAAGAACCGATCCAACTGCAATCGGCTCGCGTGTTGCTTTCCACCTATCCCGATGAGCGGAAAGGCTCCTTTGCTTGCTCGGATCCTCTGTTGAACCAAATTTGGGATGTGGGCGTTTGGACGCTGCGCATGTGTTCGGAAGATACTTTTACGGACTGCCCGCTTTACGAACAAACCTATTGGATCGGCGACGGGCGCAACGAAGCCTTGATTAGTTATCCGGTTTGGGGGCCGACTCCGTTAACCCGGCGATGCGCCCGCTTGCCGGGGCAATCGCTGTTCCGTTCGAAATTGACCGAATCGCAGGTTCCCAGCGGCTGGCAGAACATCATCCCCGCCTGGAGCTTCCTCTGGGTTCAGCTAGTCGATGAATATTATCGTTATTCCGGCGATCTGCAAACATTGCAGGAAATCTATCCGGACGTCAAAATCTTGCTTGCGAATTGTGAAGCGATGTGCACCGACCGCGGCTTGTTCAGCATTTCCGCTTGGAACTTCTTCGACTGGGCGGGAATGGACATCGGTCATGAAACCTGCACGCATAACAGTCTTCTGCTGGCGGAAAGCGCCAATCGCGCCGCCTGCATGGCTCGTGCGCTGGGATTGGACGATGACGTCCAGCGATGGGAGCGGCTTCGCCGCCAATGCATCGATTCGATCAATGAAGAAGTATGGAATAAAACGCGGCTTGCTTACGTCGATTCCATTCACGGCGACGGACTTTTATCCAATACGGTCAGTCAGCAAACCAATGCCCTGGCTCTTCTTTACGACGCCGCGCCGGAGGACCATTATTCCGATTTGCTCGAATCGATCATCGATCCTCCACGGAGCATGGTGAAGGCCGGCAGCCCTTTCGCCTTGTTTTATGTTCTCGAATTATTAGCGAAAGAAAATCGTCATGACGAAATCTTATCGATTGTGAGGAGCCGCTGGGAGCCGATGCTGGAAAAGGGCGCGACGACGTTTTGGGAAACTTTCCCCGGCTACGATTCTCAATGGTGGTCTCGCAGCCACTGTCACGCCTGGTCGGCCGCGCCAACCTATTTCCTCAGCACCTATCAGTTGGGCGTCTCTCCAATCGAACCGGGCTTCAAAACATTTCGCATCGCGCCCAAGCCTGTCGATTTGGACTGGTGCGAAGGTAACTATCCCACGCCGCTGGGCGTCGTCCCCGTTTTGTGGAGCAAAAAGACAGATTCCTTCCAATTGAAAACCGAAATCCCCAGCGGCGCAACGGCGGAAATCATCCTGCCCGTCGAACCTCTTCAATTTGGGATAATAAATATGAACGGTCAGAGAATCGATCTCGATCGACTGCCGGTAGGAATTCAATCGATTTCCGCCAAAAAGGACGGCTGGCGAATCGTTGCTCAAGGTCCATTAAATGTTGATGTTATGGCGAATCATTAATACAATGTATGAATTTTTTCTCTTGTTTTTTTGAAAATCGAACAATAGGCGGGCCTGCGCGCCCGCCTTACTTTTTCTCTTTCCAATTCAGAAATTTCGAGAAAAATCGCTATAAATTCACCCAAGCATTATCTGTTGAATTCCTTGTTCTGTGATATAAATAATAATTAAAGCGAAATGAGTCAGGGGAGATTTTGTCGAATATGAAAAATATTCTAAATAAACGATGGGTGGGATTTTATGGATTTATTTTTATTATTGTTGTTTTTATATCCCATCAATGTTCTTCTGAGATTGAAATTAATGAACTCTTAGCGCAAACCAGTAATGAAGATTCCTATGGTACGCCTATTGAGTGGGTGGAAATTTATAATCCCGGCCCCGATTCGGTCAATCTTGTCAATTATACGCTGACCGACGATCCCCAAAATCTACGAAAATGGATTTTCCCTTCGTATAATTTAGAAGCAGGTGAATATTTTTTAGTGTTGGCGACGGGGTATGGCTACTATAATCCCGGAGAATACCACGCGAACTTTCGGTTGGACGCCGACGGCGAATTTCTCGGCGTCTATCGTTCGAGCGATTTGAACCTTGTCGATTCGTTAACCTATCCCGCGCAAGAGGTGGATATATCCTTCGGCCGCGATCCCAACGATCGAGAGCAGTGGCTCTATTTCAATCCAACGCCGGGCGAATCGAATTCGCCGGATGGGGTGTCAGGAAGCGCGGCGCCTCCGGAATTTTCACTAGAGGGCGGCGTGTACAATCAGCCTCAGACAATCATGCTCACCTCGTCTATGGAGGGATCCGAAATCCGATATACCTTGGACGGCTCGGCTCCTACCCAAATCAGCGATCTTTATACCCAGCCGATCGTAATCGATCAAACAACGCCTATTAGAGCTCGAACATTTCTTCATGGATATTCTCCAAGCGTTATCAGAACAAATACTTATTTCATCAATGAAGAGATTCGGCTGGCAAAATTGGCGATTACGACCGATCCCCAGAATTTATGGGATTCTCGAAAAGGCATCTATGTGAATGCTGCCCGGCATGGCGAAGATTGGGAGCGTCCCGCTTGTATGGAGTACATTCGCCCCGACGGCGTGCGGTGGTTCGGCGTGGACGCAGGCCTGCGGATTCATGGCGGCGCATCGCGAGATCGCTCTGAAAAAAAGTCGTTTCGAGTCTATTTTCGCCGTGAATTCGGGCCGGGGCGTCTCAAAATTCCTTTGATTCCCGACACGCCCATTGAGAATTTCGACAGTTTCATTTTGCGCGCGGGCTATAACGACAGTTGGGTGCATTGGGACGACATCGAGCGTAAAGTGGCTGTTTATATATCCGATCAAATGGGGCGCGACGTTCACAACGATATGGGATTTATATCTTCGCATGGGATCTTCGCCGAACTCTACCTGAATGGCGAATATTGGGGGCTCTATAATCTTTGCGAGCGTTACGAAGGCGAATTTTTTGAATCTTATTACAGCGATGTAGATTGGGACATTATATCCGACGATGAAGTCAAGGAAGGCGACGCGCAGGAATGGTCCAGATTGATAAATTTTGTTTCAAGCCGGGATATGCGCAATGATGACAATTATCAAAACCTGCTTTCCATGATCGATGTCGAGCAGATGACCTCTTATTATATTCTGAACATATGGGTTCAGAATCACGATTGGCCTCACCACAACTGGTTCGCCGCTCGCGAACGGCGGGACGGTGGAAAGTGGAAATTGTTTGTTTGGGATATCGAGGATTCGTTCGGCTCGGGCGCATCCAGAGGTAATTACACGATGGATACGTTCAGCAACGCCCGGCAGGGAGGCTTCCTGGGAACCTTGTTCAACGCATTGCTGCAGAACGATCAGTATAAACTCTTTTTCAAAGAAAAGTTGGATTATTATCTCGAATCGTCATTAAATCCGAGTCGGCTTCTTGTTCTCTTGGATGAACTTGCCGATCAAGTGCGCATCGCCATCCCTTTCGAGGCGCAGCGTTGGAATCAAAACAAGAGTCTGCAGGATTGGGAGGAAGCCTTAGATATCGCTCGAACTTTCATCAACAATCGGACCGCCGTCGTTCTCGACGATGTCAATCGAGCCTTGCGGCTGCCCACGCCGACTTCTACACCGGCGTTCACTCCTACTCCCACCCCCGTTCAGCCTACTCCGGCTCCAGGCGAGCCGACCGTTACTCCAACTCCGACGCCGCCTCTCCAAATGGGGGAATTAGGGATTTTCGAAGCCCATCTCGATATAGGAAGCGTATCGGCGAAAGGCGACGCTTCCTATAATTCGCAAAGCGCTCAATATGGGGTGACGGGCAGCGGGGCCGATATCTGGGGCTCGGCGGACGAGTTTCATTTTCTCTATCGAAAACTGGAAGGCGATTTTATCTTGCAAGGGCGGTTAGAGGGCGAAAATCAAGGCGCCAGCGATTGGGCCAAAGTAACATTCATGGCTCGCGAAACGTTGAGCGACGACGCCAAGCATTTCGCCGCGCGCATCCAAGAATCCAACCTTCAAGCCAGTTCCCAATGGAGAATCGAGCGGGGAGCGAGTGCGGGAAGCACGGCGACTGCTCAACGAATCAACTCTGATCAACACGATGGATTTTTGCGGCTGGTTCGAGAAGGCGACGATTTCAGCACGTTTTATCTCGATATCCAGACCAATCAGTTCAAGCGGATTGACGGGCAGACCATTCCCATGACCGATCCTATTTATGTCGGCCTGGCGGTGACTTCGCATGACGACGGCCGCTATGCGACCGGGTACTATACCCATGTTTCTCTCCAAGGCCCCAACGTTTTTGTTCAAAATTGGATGATGTATTGACAGCCTGAGCAATCACGGCATCGGATCAATCGATCTATGATTTGTTTTCATTCATGGGAAGAAACGTAAGGGGGCATGCGCCGTCTATTTATTGTGATAAGTCTTCGTTTCTGGATTTCAAGTAAAACAAAAAGGCATGCACTCGAAAACGGCATGCCTTTTTGTTGATGCTTGAATCTCATATTTTTTAAATCTTATTATTTTCCCCATACTCGCCATTCGGTCAATTCTGGACGATAGAATCCGGAGCGCACTTCGTATCTACGGCACAATTTCATCGCCTTTTCCATCATGCCGGCTTCACTGTATCCCAACTTCTGAGCAATCTTCTGTTGGTTCCCGAAAAATTGGCCGGCGTCATCGGCGGCGTAGACGAAAAGGAGAGAAGGTTGCTCGAGGCCGAGTACGGTTTCAAATACGCTGTAGCCGTAAGGAATCTCGTTGGTTTTATAAAGTTCGATCCACTCCTTGCATACCGCTTCAAATTCATCGATTCTGCCGCTGATTCCATAAAAGAAAGTCAGATTGAAATATTGAGACGCCTCGCCCAACGTAATTTCATGATCGCCGGGATGGTAGGATAGATCGGGCCGCTCTCGCAATACAATCCATTTGGCGCAGCGGCGCGCCTGCAGAATCTTGGTCAGCAGTTTGTCGCGGGCTTCGATTTTCGTCGGGCGAAATTGGTTTTGGAGAATTTCCAAGTCGTTCAATTCCTTGATAGGAGGAAAGACCTGCAAATACGAGCAGTCTTCGTTCAAACTAATGATCGGGCCTGCCTGCCAGGAAATGTTCTTTTCCTTCGCCAGAGTGTAAAGATCGAGTTGAGCGCTTTCAAAGACGGAAATCCAAGCTGGTTTTACGCTCGTTTCCAAAACAGCAAACATTCTTGGAGATTCGGTGGATTGCGCATGCAGGCAAGTCGTTTGTATAAGAGCGATTAACAGGTACAAAGCCAAACAGAAAATTTTTTTCATCGTAGGATTCTCGCAGTCTTTTTTATCGTTTATTCCATTTCATCCCAATATAAGAGTAGGATTTCTTTCCAATCGATTAAAGGTCAGTTGAAAGATATTCATGCGATTTAATCGTGATTGTATTTATCTGAACAGAAACTCATGATCTTACCGATTTTGGGTATACTCCCTGCACATCGAGCAGGGATTCTGATTTTAATGAGTTGACAGGATCGGATAAATCTAAGATCATAACAAAAATCGAACATGACTCTTTGTCGCTCTCCTTGACTCGCTTAAAATGAACTTCATTGAAAGCGCATCGATTCACAGTAACTCCTATTTAAGCCCACTGGCTGCAAGAGAAAATTCAATGAAAAAATTCCTCCCTCAAAACCAATCCGATTCAATCCGTTATCATTGCGCTTCGCGGGATGACTTGTTAAATCCCCTAAGCGTCTTACATCGAACTTCCGGCGATTCTTCTCATATAAAAAATATTCTTTTAATTTATCCGGTTTTCCCGTCCATGACCTATTGGAGTTTCAGCGCAGCGCTGAAAATGCTGGGGAAAAAGAGCGCTTTCCCGCCTTTGGGAATCGTCACAGTCGCCGCCATGATTCCTTCATCCTACAATCTTCGCGTAATTGATATGAATGTCGAGCCTCTCAGGGATGAAGACTTGCAATGGGCCGACGGCGTTTTCTTGTCGGCCATGATCGTTCAACAGGACTCCTTCCTTGAAACAGCCCGGCGGGCGAAGGAGTTTTCACTTCCAGTTGTAGCGGGCGGCCCATTGCCCTCCACTGGATATCAGGCGCTGGAAAACGTCGATCATTTCGTGATCGGCGAAGCGGAAAATGTCTTTGATCATTTTTGGCGTGATTTCACGCAGGGTAAAGCCAAACGAGCTTATGCCCGCCCTGCATCGGATCGCGAATATCAAGAATTAATCGACTTCTTTGGCGAAGATGGAGATATCGTTCTTCTCGATGAGCGGCCGGATATCAACGAAACTCCTGTACCGCGGTATGATTTGTTGAAAAGAAATAAATATCGATGCATGGCGGTGCAAGCTTCCCGAGGCTGCCCCATCGGCTGTGAATTCTGCGATATATGGAGGCGATTTGGCAAAAAACCTCGTTTTAAAGAAGCCGAGGCAGTAATTCGAGATTTGGACGAACTCGATCGCCTGGATTGGAAAGGACCGGTTTTTATCGTCGACGACAACTTCATCGGCAACAAAAAGCGGGCAAAAAATCTTTTGTCCGTCATGGCCGAATGGCAGGAGGAGCATCATTATCCCTTCCAGTTTTTTACGGAGGGAACGCTCACTGTTGCAGATGATGATGAATTATTGCAGGGATTCCAGCAGGCCGGATTCGACATGATCTTCATTGGCATAGAAACCCCTGCAGAAGACTGCCTGAAAGAAACGCATAAATATATCAACACGCGCGGCAGTATGTCATATAAAGTGGAGAAGATTCAAAAATCAGGACTGCAAGTCACGTCTGGTTTTATTATCGGATTTGATAACGATCCCGACGATATCGCCGATCGCATGATCGACTTCATCCAAAAATTAGGCATTCCTGTTGCCATGGTCGGATTGCTGCAGGCGCTTCCCGACACGGATCTGTGGGATCGATTGAAGAGGGAAGGGAGGCTGCTCAAAAAGGCCAGCGGCAACAATACTCACGCCTTCGAAGCCAATTTCCAAACTATTCGCCCGCTGCGAAAAGTCATATCCGATTACCAAAAAGTTCTACAAGCCATCTATCCGTCTGATCTTTCCGCTTATTTCAAACGCTGCTCCCTGTTGTTGAAGCGTTGGAAGATCCCCAAATACCTGCAATACAATAACACGATTGGATGGGGGGAACTGCGAGCCTTTTTCAGTTATTTGTTCATGATTCCCTTCAAATCGTATCGCTGGAACGCCGCCAAGTTTCTTCTGGAGACGGGGCTCCGCCGCCCTCAATTGTTTGTTTCCGCCGTAAGTTTGGGCATTCAGGGGCATCATTTCCGCCAGATAACGCGCTCGGCGTTTGAGGCATTCCATTTGGCCGACTATTTCGCTCAAAAGCGCGCCGCTTATTCGCGCATGCTGGCGCAATGCCGAGAAAATCTGGCGCAGTATCGCGATAATTTAGCCCAGTATCGCGATAACACAGCCCGCTCTAAAGAAATGCTGCTGGCGGAATATCGGAAATATTACGAAGATACTCTCGAAGAAGCCAGAAAAAAAATGCGAAAAGTGCATAAAGAAGTCCGCGAAACTATTTATGGTGAATATGAACGATTCTCCAAAGAAATCGGCGAGATGTATCACCAGCTGGTTCTAACAATTTCGAATCAATCCGTGTGACGCCGAGCCTGAATCGACGCAGCTCCATCGGATCATTATAAGCATTCTAGGTTTCAACATCTGGGAGCCAGTCATGGTTTTAGATCATTTAAAGATTACATCGCTTGTCGAAAATTCCACTCGCCGCGCCGGCTTGCTCGCCGAACACGGTTTATCGTTTTGGGTCGAATGCGATCGCATGCGCATTTTGTTTGACACAGGGCAGGGGCGCGTGTTTTTGAGCAACGCCCAATCCCTGCAGATCGCAATCTCCAGCATGAATGCTTTGGTAATAAGTCATGGGCATTACGATCACGCCGGCGGATTGACCGCCGCATTGCACGCCGCACCGAATATCGCCGTATACTTGCATCCAGCCGCTCTTCACCCTAAATATTCCCGCAAACAGGGTGAATCTCAGGGGCGCCTGATCAGCCCTCCCGAGTTATCCAACAATACCATCTCTCGCCTGACGCCGGCGCTTCATTTTTCTAAAAAACCTACGCCTCTTTGCCGCGGCGTATTGCTGACCGGTGAAATTCCCCGACGCAATGACTTCGAAGCGCCCAGCGATATTTTCTTTCTGGATAAAGAAGGAACTCAACCCGACCCGCTTCTCGATGATCAGGCGATGATTCTCGAAACCCGCCGCGGCGTAGTCGTCGTAGTGGGATGCGCTCATTCGGGCATTGTCAATATTTTACAATACGCCTCTGAATTAACGGGCGCCTCCTCTTTCTACGCCGTAATGGGAGGATTCCATTTGGGCGGCGTCTCTTCAGATCGATTGAGCAAAACCATCGACGCTTTTCGCCGATTCAATGTCCAGAGAATCGGTTTGGGGCACTGCACCGGCATCGATGCCGTCGTCGCTTTTTGGAATGCTTTTCCCCGCCAGTGTTTTATCTGCTCCGCAGGCGAAACTTTTTCGATCGGCGAGAATCCGGATTGAGATTAATTTGTAGAAATATCATGCCGATGTGATTTTCATCATCGCATCCGCAAGACGAAGATCCATGTCTTTATGTTTTAAAATAATATGAATGAGCTTCTTGCAAAATGCCTCGAGGAATGAAATCTCACGAGGTGATTTTCTGAATAATTTCTTTATTTTTGAAGATGATTAATC